>NZ_JBHWIQ010000018.1:29740-91353 GCF_042732055.1 Streptomyces sp. NPDC059816 | reverse complement strand
CCATTATCTGGCGGCGTTTTTTTTTTTTTTTTTTCCCACGGCGGGGGGGGGGGGCCGGGGGCGGGGGGGGCCGGCCCCCCCCCCCGCGCCGCCCCCCGCGCCCGGCGCAGCAGGGTCCGGACCCGGGCCATCAACTCGCGCGGGCTGTACGGCTTGGTCATGTAGTCGTCGGCGCCGAGGTCGAGCCCGAGCAACAGGTCGTCCTCGGTGCTGCGGGCCGTGAGCATCAGCACCGGCAGTTCACGGGACTCGGCCCGCAGTACCCGTATGACGTCGAGGCCGTCGGCCCTCGGCATCATCACATCGAGTATCAGCAGGTCCGGCTCGTGGTGCCGGACCTGTTCCAGGACGGACAGACCGTCACGGGCATGCGTGACGGTGTGTCCCTCGCGTTCCAGATAGCGACGGATCAGTTCGGCCTGTTTGTCGTCATCTTCGGCGACCATGACTTCTGCGCACACGTCGATGATCGTAGAGGAGGTACGACGATCGGACCGGTGCGCTCCCCCCTCGCCCAGTGACCGAGCGACCGGGGACGGGTCGTCACTCCGCGGCGAACACGCCGATCCCGTTGGCGACCATGCGCTCGGAACCGTCGGTGGGATGGTTGCGCACCGACGCCTTGCTCGCGCCCGCGGCCCGGGTCGCCAGGGTCGTCGAGCCGCCTCCGTCGAGGTTGAACCCGTCCTCGGCGCCCGCGTCCCGCAGCACCCGGGCCAGTTCCGCCACGGTCAGGCCCTTGCGGTAGGTCGTCGCCCCGTCCACGGCGAACAACAGCAGCTTGCGTCCGCCGCCCGCGATGCCCACCGCCGTGCGCACCGCCGAGGCCGCGGTGTCGAGCCCGGCGAGCGGAGCGCCGCCGCGCAGGACCGGGAACCCGCCGATCGCGAACCGGTACGACACGTCCGCCACCGACGGGACGAGTCGGTGCCGTACCGTCACCGCGTCGCCCACCGACAGCTTCCGCAGCCGCCCGGCGCCCTCCTCCCGTCCGACCAGGACCGTCGTGCCCTCGGGAACGCGTCCGCTGCCCGGCACGTCGGTGGTCTTGACGACCTCGCCGCCGCGTACCGCCACCTCATGGGTGTCCTCGCTGCACGGCGCGCCCCGACTGGTGTCGCTGCCGCAGGTCGCGCGTAGTCGGGAGCGGCTGCCCCAGTCGGGGGTGAAGGCCCCAACAGAGCCGACCTTGAGGGCGTACTGGTTCAGCCCGTGCAGCTTCACCGTGCCGTCCGGTGTGGTGAACGCCCCGTCCAGCCGGAGCCGGTCCAGCCGGGCCCGGCCCGTGGTGTCGACACCGAGCACGTCCTCGGCGCTGGTGCCGGACGGCAGCGACGGTCCGAAGCGCTGCTTGCGGGGGACCGCGGCCTTGAGGGCCCGTCCCTGGGTGACGGCCGGGCCGACCGGTGCGTAGGTCGGTGACACGCCCGGATGCTGGGCCTCGGAGATGTTGAAGAAGTCGCCGTTGACCCCGGCGACGGCGCCCGCGGAGTTCGCCAGCGAGGAGACCGTGGCCCGGGCGCCGACCACCGACGGGTAGAGCAGCCCGACACTGACCCCGGGAGCACCCAGGTCCACGGTGACCAGGTGTCCGTGCGTCATCCCGCGTGGGGTCTCGATGTCGTAGTGACGGTACGTCACCCCGCCGGCGACGCGTTGGGTCACCCCCAGCGAACCGTGGGCCCCGGGGGGTGCGCCCCGGACTGCTCCTGCGAGGACCCTCTTCGACGGTGCCTGGTCCGCGGCCTGGGCGCCGCTGGCCGGAGCCGCGGCGGACAGGGCCGTGGCGGTGAGCGCGGTGCACGCGAGGTACGCCGTCCACAGTGCTCTGACCCGGACGCGCTCGCCGGCGGACCCGGACCGTTCGGCGCGAGGCCGTCGGAGGGGTCCGGTCGCCCGTCCCGTACCGCGTTCTGTCACTGCGCGTGCTCCCTTCGCTGGTCACCCGTCCAACTTCCGCCCGGTGGAACGGGCTTCGGTCGGTGAGCGAGTCCATCAGAAGGGTCGGTGACAGTGGGGGATCATCTCCCCGCGCTACGCGAACGGATCAGAAAACACACTCCTTCGGGTGCTTCCCAGGCACACCCCCAGCCCCTCGGTGGACCTGCTGTCGGTGGGGGAGCAGCGGTCGCGCGGTGCGGCGGGACGGTCAGGGGATGCGGGCCACGGCCCCCCACCCCACGTCGGCCGCGATGCCGAGGGTGCTGCCGTCGGGGCGCCAACGGGGCATCGGGACCAGCCCGGGCGCCACCAGGTCCAGCCCTTCGAAGAAGCCGGCGATCTGCTCGGGCGTCCGCAGGACGTAGGGGACGCCGCCGGCCGCGGCGTAACTGTCGTTCGCCCCGGCCAGTGCCGGCAACCGGGAACTGGGCGCACTGTGGCTCAGTACCAGACAGCTGCCCGGGGCGACCCCGTCGACCAGCCGTCGCACCAGCGCGTACGCCTCGTCGAGATCGGCGATGTGGCCGAGCATGTCGCTGAACACCAGGGCCGTCGGCTGCCGTGCGAGGTCCAGCGTGCGGGCCGCCTCGGCCAGCACCCGCTCCGGCTCGCGGATGTCCGCGTGGACGTACGCGGTGGCGCCCTGCGGGGTGCCGTCCAGGTACGCCGCCTGGTGCACGGTGACCATGGGGTCGTTGTCCACGTACACCACGCGGGCCGTGCGGTCGGCCGCCTGGGCGATCTCGTGGACGTTCGGCTCGGACGGCAGCCCTGCGCCCAGGTCCAACACCTGGCGCAGACCCGCCTCGGTCACCGCCCACCGAACCGACCGCCGCAGGAACTGACGGCTCGACAGGGCGAGCTCCCGGATCTCCGGCACCTCCGCGGCGAACGCCTCTCCGGCGACCCGGTCGGCCTCGTAGAAGAGGTGGCCGCCCTGCCAGAAGTTCCAGATGCGCGCCGAGTGCGCGACGCTGGTGTCGACGCCGGTCGGTGCCTGGCGCGGCGGAACGGGCTCGGTCATGGTGCGGCTCCTCGGGGCGGCGGTCGGGGCGGGGCCCGGGGAAGCCGTGTCGGGTCGCCCGCCCCGGGCGACGACCGCTCGTTCGTCAGGTGCGCCGGACATCACCTCATGCAGCCATATTGCGGGCCGTACGACTTGCGCGCATCGTGGAGGTATGGCCGACCAGGAGCGCCCCGAGCCCCGGTCGGGCCCTCAGCGGAGCGGGCGCCCGGCGGACCGGCCGCGCACGCTCGCCAGATATGTACAGGCGGGCCCGGAGGGCCCCCGGCAGGCACGGGCGCACGTCCGCGCGGCGCTCGCCCGGTGGCACGTGGACCAGACGGTCACCGAAACGGCGACCCTGGTGGCCTCCGAGATCGTCACGCACGCGGTCCTGCACTCCGGCGCCGTACCCGGTCGCGCCGCGGTCGAGCGCGTCCGCTGTCAGGTCGAACACTGGCAGCGGGGCGTCGTCCGCGTCACCGTCCAGGGACCACCGTGCAGTTGCCTGCCCGGTCCCCGTCCTGCCGCCAGCGCCGAGGGTGGCGGTGACCCCGTGCGTGACCTGCGGGAGTACGCCCGGGGACTGGAGGTCGTGGTGGCCCTGTCCGATGCCTGGGGCGCCCGCCAGACGGATACCGGCCAGACGGTGTGGGCCCAGTTGTAGACCGGGCGGCCCGACGCCCTGCGCGGGACCGTGCCGGCCACGGACTGCCGACACGGTCAACACCGCATATACGGAATTGCAGACTTCTGCAATTCATGGGCGGCAGAAAGAGCGTGCCGGGCTCAGCCCGGTTGCCCTCCGCCGTACCGAGGGTCCGTCCAGCCGCCGTCGCCCCCGTCGGAGGGGTACGGGTCGTCGGGGTGGAGCGGGAAGTGCGCAGGGCCACCGCCGTGCTCCTCGCCGGGGCCGCCCCGGGGCATCGGCTCCTCGTGCCGGTACTCCTGGAACGGTGCCGCGGCCTGGGACTCCAGGGGACCCTGCCACCGGTGACTGTGGGCCGGGTGCGCGAGGTGCACTTGGGCGTGCTGCACCGCGTGCTGCTGGTACGCCGCCCTCCCGTAGACCTGTCCACCCATACCCGGGTGCGGCTGCGCGTACGGGTGCGGGCGAGCCGGTGCGGCCTCGTGGGCGCTCCCCGGGGCGTAGCCGTGGGCCGGCGCTTGCGGTGGGGCGGCGCCGGACCCGGCGGGAGCCCCGTAGGGCGTGGAGGTGCCGGGCTGTTCGGCGGGCCAGGGCTGCCCGGCGGCCGGAGCCTCGGACCCCGCGATGAAGTCCCCGGCCCGGGAACCGGTTCCGTCGGCCTGTCCGTCGGAGGGGGGTCCGGCTTCCGCGGCCGGCTCTTCGCCGGGCAGCAGCACCTCGACGTGCTCGGCACCCGACTTGCGCCGCTGCTCCGCCCACTCCTCGATCTGGGCCCGGCACGCCAGGTCCAGATGGGTCACGGCACGGGCGTCCACCACGACGCGCTGCTCGCCCGCGACCGAGTCCAGTGCACGGATCAGTCGGATCAGCCGCAGGAAGGTCGCGTTGCCCCTGAGCACCAGACGGGTTGCGTCGCCGTCGTTGACCCTGCGCACGGACAGGTGGGACATGCGCAGGGCGGTGAGCACGATGGCGACGGCCAGCCCGCCGATGACGCCGTCCAGCAGGTCGGTGACCACGATGGCGCCCGTGGTGACGAACATGACCAGACCCTCGCCCCGGTCGGTCCGCCACATCTTCACGAACGACGGCGGGTTGAAGAGCTTCCAGCCCGCGTGGAGGAGCACTCCGGCGAGGATCGTGACCGGGATCAACCCCAACAGGCCCGGCAGCAGCAGCCCGAAGCCGAGCAGCCAGGCGCCGTGGAGGATCCGGGAGACCTTCGTGGTGGCGCCGGCCTGGAGATTGGCGGCGCTGCGGACGATGACCGCGGTCATGGGGAGTGCGCCGAGGAATCCGCAGAGGGTGTTGCCGACGCCCTGGGAGAAGAGTTCGGCGTTGTACTTGGTGCGCGGGCCGGTGTGCATGCGGTCGACGGCCGCGGCACTGAACAGGCTCTCCGCCGAGGCGATGACGGTGAAGGTGATGACCATCGTCAGGACCTTCGGGTCGGTGAGCCCGTGGAAGTCCGCGAGCCCGACGAAGTCCACCGCGTCCAGCAGATTGCCGACCTGGACCTTCTTGACGTCGAACCCGGGCAGCGCGGCCACCGCCGAGCCCAGTACCACCGCGATCAGCGGCGCCGGCACCTTGCCCAGGGGGTCGGGCACCTTCTTCCAGAGGAAGCAGATCACCACGGCCATCACGCCCAGGGCGAGCGCCGCGCCCTTGCGGGAGTCACCCAGGACGTCGGCGACGAGGTCGGGGAGCCCCCCGATGTTCTTGAGGGCGGTGCCGAGTTGTTTGGAGTCGACCAGAGCGTAGGTCTGACTGAGGATCAGCGGCAGACCGATGCCGGCGAGCATGCCCTGCACCACGGACAGCGAGATCGACTGGAAGACCCGGCCCAACTTCAACAGGCCGAGCGCCATCTGGAGGACGCCGCTGACGAGCACCACGACGCCGAGCAGGCCGACCCCGTGTTCCGTCGTGAACTCCAGCACCAGTACGGCGAGTCCGGCGGCCGGTCCGCTCACCTGGAACGTGCTGCCGGGCAGGAAACCGACCACCAGGCCGCCCACGATGCCCGAGATGATGCCCAGGGACACGGGTACGCCCGACGCCGCCGCGACGCCGATGCACAGCGGCAGCGCGACCAGGAAGACGACCACCGACGCCATCAGGTCCGCGCCGAGGGCGGCCGGGGACAACGACCCGGACGGATCGCCCGCGGTCGATCCGCCGCTCCTGCGCGCGTGCCGTCCCGCACCGGGACGTGTTCGTTTAGACGACACCGTGTTCCTTTCGCTGCGTCGTGCACGTCGACGAGCCGTGCGGCTCCCCCGGGGCTCGTACCGGGTGCGCGGACGCATGGGTTGGGGGGATTGCGTTTCCGGCGCCGCCCCGCAGGGTTCGCCCTTCCCATGGGCGTCTGAGGTCGTCGAGGAGGGCGCCGGGAGGGCCCGTCGACCACGTCGGGCACTGCGCGGTGACGCCTCCGGTCCTTCGGGGCGGACCGGTGGTCACTGCATGCCGCGCTCCCTGTCGAGCGGCTGGGACAACTGGGTTTCCTGAGGCGTCCGGACGGGCACCTCGGGCCGGATCATGCGCCGGTGGTGTGAGCCGTTGGTGAGATCATGGTGAGAGCGGCCTCATGGGAACCGCGGGTTCACCCCCGCCCGATGCCCTGTCGCGTCCCGCACCATGGGCGGAGCCCACGGTTGACCCCCTCACCGTCGTGCCTGGTCACAGCTCCGCTGTTCGCCCCCGCACGGTCGCGCGCCGCGCGTCGCGCGAGCCCGGGACCCGCCCTCGGGAGCCGCCGGGGACGCCGATTCGTAGATATGAAGAATTTTGCAATTGACTAGCTGGAGTCTGTTGCGGAAGCAGAGGTGAAGCCGCCTGCCTACCCCGGCGGGCGCCCGAGGGCACCCGCGCGGGGGCGTCAGAGTCGACGGAAGTAGACCGTAAGTGGATAGGGAGTACACCCGAGCGCCTCGTACAGGGCTCGGGCCGGTGCGTGGAACCGGTCGCCTCCGGTGCCGATTTCGACGACCTCGGCACCGAGGTCGCGCATCCGGTTGAAGGCGTGCTCGCACAGTGCCGTGCCCAGGTGGTGGCGCCGGTGCCGGTCCGAGACGGCGAGGATCGTCACCTCGCCCTTCTTGCGGGCCGGGTCGACGCTCCACGCCAGGTAGCCCGCGATGTCGGCTCCGACTTCGGCGACGGCGACGTACGCGTGCCGTTCGGGTGCGTGGAGTTCGGCGACCTGCGTGCGGTAGTCCTCGCGCCAGTTGCCGTGTTGAACGGCGAAGACGGCCTCGCCCACCGAGGGGCGGAAGGACTCCTCGTAGAACGGCCGGAACGTGTCGATGGTCAGTTCGGTCAGTGGTGCCAGGTCGTGCTGGGTGAATGCGCGGATGAGCACGGAGTGTGCCTCTCGGACTGAGGGCGTGATACCCGGGCGGAACAAGGGCATCGGTCGGCCCGCTCCCTGCCACAGGATCGGCGGTGAGCCGGCCTCCTCAGCGACGCGTACGCCGGGCGTCAAAGCACTCCATGGCCCGCATGGTAGTGCCAGGCGTGTGTTCCGACCGCGTCGACGGCCGAAACCGTGCGCCGCCGTTCAGCCGTCTCCCGGGCCAAAGGGGCGGTCACCCGTCTCCGCACCCGTGGGCAACAACGGCTCCGGCACGCCCCACGGTGCCTCCGGGGGATCTGCCTGCCGCGGGAAGTCGGGGACGTCATGCGGCCCGCATGCGAGCATGGCACCAGTACGGCTACACGGAGAACGGGGTGAGCGGGCGGTGAACGCGGCAGTACCGCTGTATCAGGCGAAGGCGGAGTTCTTTCGGATGTTGGGGCACCCGGTGCGCATCCGGGTGCTGGAACTGCTCCAGGACGGGCCCAAACCGGTTCGCGAACTGCTGGGTGAGATCGAGATCGAAGCGTCCAACCTGTCACAGCAGTTGGCGGTCCTGAGGCGCTCCGGCATCGTGACGGCCACCCGCGAGGGGTCCACGGTGGTCTACGCGCTGGCGGGCGGGGACGTGGCCGACCTGATGCGCGCGGCGCGCCGCATCCTCACCGAAATGCTCGCCGGGCAGCACGAGTTGTTGACCGAGCTACGGGCCGCCGAGGTCCGCACGGACGTTCCCTGACTGCCGGCTCGCCGGGGCACCCCTCCAGGACCTGCTCGAAGTCCCGTTCATCCGGCAGCCGGGCCGGTCCTCCACGCCGCCCACCGGCCTCGGCGGCCCCGACGCCCCCTCCCGGCGCAGCGCTAGAGGGGGAGGGTGATCCAGATGCTCTTGCCCCGCCCGTCGGTGTCGCCACGCAGCACGGCGGTGCCGCCGAGGCCCATGGTGAGCTCCACGACGGTGGCCAGACCGCTGCCCGGACCACCGGCGAGCGAACCGTACAGGGCAGGTTGGTAGGGGTGCCGGTCGTGGACGGCGAAGGCCAGGGCATCGGCGCTGGCCGCGTAGGTGACCGTCACCGTCGGTGAGAGCGCGGCGGCGTGTCGGACGCTGTTGGTGACCAGTTCGGACACGATCAGCAGGGCCGGGTCGACGCTCGGGTGACGGCAGTCGATGCCCCACTCCACCAGCACCAGCTCGGTCATCTCGCGTACCGTCCGCACGGACTCGCCCGTCGTGGGCAGCACCAGCACGTGCCGCAGCGGCCAGTGCTCGGCAGGCGCGGCCATCACCGTCCCGCCGTCCGGCACGGGCACCGCGGGCCCGGCATCGTCACAGTGCCCTCCTCATCGAGGTCGCAGGGACCGCCGGCGACACGGGGGCGGCCCCGGCCGCCTCGTGGAATCCGGCCCGGCGGCCCGGTCCAGTACGGCAGGGAAGCCATGATGTAGACAATTGCAGAACTCCGCAATTCCCCGACCCGGCCGTGCCGGGACACATGTCGACCACGGGACGTCCCCTTCCGCGGTCACCGGGCACCGACCGCTGCCGGGCACCCGAAAAGTGGGTGCGGGAGGCAACCGGTCGGTGCCAGGCTGCGCCGATGAACCACGAACAGATCTCAGGGATCGCCCACACCCATCACCCGATCAAGGCCCCGGTCGACGACGAGTCGGTGCACCGACTCCTGGACCGCGCGATCCCCCGCGAGGACGCCCGGGTCCTCGACCTCGGCTGCGGCCCGGCCGAGTGGCTGCTGCGCGCCCTGGCCAGCCGCCCCCGGCTGCGTGCCGAAGGGGTCGACGTCTCCGCCGACGCCCTCGCCCAGGCCCGTGCAGCCGCCGCCGACCGCGGTGTGCAGGACCGCTTGACCCTGCACCGCGGGCGAGCCGAGGAGTTCGTCCCGGACCACCCCTTCGACGTCGTGCTCAGCGTCGGCGCCACCCACGCCTTCGGTGGGCTCCTCCCCACCCTCGCCGCCGCGCGCGAACACCTCGCCCCCGGCGGACACGTGCTGGTGGGGGACGGCATCTGGCAGGACGAACCCACCCGGGAGGCCATCGAGATGCTCGGGGACTTCGCCGACCTGGCCACCACGCTGGACCTGGTGGCCGCCGACGGCTGGACACCCGTGCACGGCCATGTGAGCAGCCGTCGTGAACTGGACGACTACGAGTGGGCGTGCTGGGGAACGCTGGCCGCGTGGGGCCTGGACCGCCCCGACCACCCCGACGGCGCCGAGGCCCTCGCGACGGCGGCCACCCGACGCGCGGAATGGCTGCGCGTCTACCGGGACACGTGGGGCTTCCTCAGCCTGGTGCTGCGCCGCACCTCGGACTGAGCAGCGGCCACCGCCCTCTCCGCGCCCGTTCCGACGGGCGCCCGCTCCGCGTTGTCAGTGCGCGCACCTAGGTTCGTACCCGTCCCGCCGATCCGGCGTGGACGTCCCTGTGGTGTGCGGAGGAGATGACGCGTTGTCAGATTGGGAGAGGTCGAGCACGGCGCGGGTGGTGCCGCCCGCACGGCCGCGCAAGCTCGCCAAGGTTCCGTTCGTCGAGTTGGCCGACCGACGCGTGCAGGGCGTGGTGTCCAGCGGCTCCGACATCGGGCGGGTGTACGTCTCGTCCGTCACGGCCGGCACCTACGCGTTCGCCTGTAGCACCAACAACAACCGGCCCTGCGGCGGGGCGCGCGGCACCTACTGCAACCACATCCGTGCGCTGTTGGTGGAGGCCGTGCTCCAGTACGGGGCCGCACGCGTCGCCCGCTACCTGGGCGTCGAGGCCACCGACGACGAGCCCACCGCGCAGACCCTGACCACGGCGATGAGCGGCACCCGCCCCCCACAGGGCGACACCACGGCCGCCGCACCGGTCTTCAGCCGCTTCCTGCGCCACCTCGCCTACCTGGAACTCGATCCGACCACCGTCCCGGTGCCCGAGATGCAGTGGTTCCCGCCGACCAGGGCGGTGGCGTGATGCGTGTCGACGTCCTCACCGAACCGATCGCCGGGCTGGACGAGGCCCTCACCGCCGTCGACGGCTTCGACCGCGCCCTCGTCACCGGCCTGCTCCGCCCGCCGTCCGACCGGGCCGCCGGCGTGACGGGCCTCGCCCACGCCCTGGGCGGGACGCCACTGGCCGCACGCGTCACCGAGGCCGCCGCCAAGACCGTCGCAGGAGCCGCCGACGAGGAACACCTCCTCATCTTGGCAGCCGCCCGCAACGCACTGCTCGGCTCCGTCCACGACGCGCTCACCAGCTGCGTCGACGCAGCGATCGGACGGCCCACCGGCGAGAGTTCGTTCCCGGCACCGGGCGGACCACTGGCCGCAAACCTCCTCGCAGCGGCCCGCTCCTGGCTGTCCGAACTGGCCCGCGGCGGATGGACCGGCATCGACCACGAGACGGTCTCCGGGGCCGCCCCGATCGTCTCCGCGATGCTGCCGGTCCCGGAGCTACGGCGTCTGGCGACCCTCCTCGACGGTTTCACCGCCGAACTCGCCGCCTCCTGCCCCGGAACCGCCCTCGAACGCGTACCCGTCCGACGCTGGGCCGACCTGTGGTCGCGCGCCGTGTTGCTGACCCTGCCCGGCGCGCTCACCCCACCGGCGACCGCCCCCGCCACCGGACGGCTGCTGCCCCTCGGGGTCGACCTCCAGGAACACGCGACCGCGGTACAGGCCCAGGTCCACGCGGTGTTCGAACCCGCCGACGGCGGCCCGCCACGGCTCGTACGCGCCGCGGCGTCAGCACCGAAACCCGACACGGTCGTGGGCGCCGGACCGTGGCAACTGCTCCGCCCGCACCTGTCGCTGCTGAACGCCGTCAGCGAGGGCCGGGCGATGGACCTCTCCGCGATGCCGCTCACCGCCGGGGGCGACCTGATCTGGAACGACGAACAGGCCCGTGCCGGCGAGCCCGCGGCCCCCTTCACCACGGCCCGCGTGGTCCTGCCCACCGCGATCCGTGCGGCGACCGCGCCCCTCGACCGACACCCCGCGGGCCTCGCCGCCCCCGTCCTCCTGGAGGGCTACACCGTCGAACAGGACGCGGCCGAGACGACCTTCGTCCTTGCCGGACACCGGCTCGCGGTCGCCGCCGACCGGGTGCCGATCGCCGGACCGCTCATCCCCGGGGCCGTCGCGGCATCGAGCGCATGCATCGGCCTGCTCCGCTGGGACGGCGGCACGTTCAGCGTGCAGCCGCTCGCCGTCGAGACCACGGTCCGGAAGAAGACCGTCGCCGTCCACGCCGGCGCCTGGGCCGGCGGCACCAGCGACAAGGTCGGAGCCAGGGCCGAGAAGGCCGCGACGGACGCCGTGGCCGTGCTGCGCGAGCGCGCCGGAAAGCTGTTGCGGACATGACCGAGCCCACCCCGGGAGTGACCTCCCACGCCAACCGCCGGCAGGTCCTGTACTGGCGACTCCTCGCCCGACTCCTCGACCCCGAGGAACAGCCCGTGCTGGAAGCCGCGAGCCTCGCCGTGGTCGACGACATCGGACTGCCGTCCACGCTCCTCGACCCCCAGGTCTCCATCGACTCGGTCGTCCAGCGCCACCCCGAGCTCGCCGCCGAACTCGACGGCCTGATGCTCACCGAACCCGGGCCGGCAACCGGCTCCCCGGACGACGGCAGCGACGACGACGGCAGCGACCGCGACGAAAGCGACCGCGACGACCGTGACCGGGCCGCCGAGGTACGGCGCGCGGCACTGGTGTCCAAGATCCTCCTCAACGTCTACTCCTTGGGCACCGGACCGGTCACCGCGGAACAACTCGCCCGCTGGCAGTGCGACGCGGGCTGGCTGGAGCGCGCGCTCGGCTGCGCCCCCGGCCAACTGCGCACCGGCCGAGCCGCGCAGGGACCCGGAACAGGCGTCAGCCCGACCGGCACCGACAGCGCCGGAACCACCCCCGACCTGAGCCGTTTGATCCCCGAGATCGGACCCGAACTCGGCGCGATCGAAGCCGCGCTCGTACGGCGCATGCGGCTGCGCGAAGTGCTCGCCGACCCCCGGCTCGCCGGGCGACTGACCCCGAGCATGTCCCTGATCGAGCAGCTGCTGCGCGACAAGGACAACCTCTCCGGCGTGGCACTGGCCAACGCCAAGTCCCTGATCCGCCGCTTCGTCGACGAGGTCGCCGAGGTGCTGCGCACCCAGGTCGCCCAGGCCACTGTCGGCGCCCTGGACCGTTCGATCCCGCCCAAGCGGGTGTTCCGCAACCTGGACCTCGACCGCACCATCTGGAAGAACCTCACCAACTGGAGCCCCGAAGAGCAACGGCTCTACGTCGACCGCCTCTACTACCGGCACACCGCCCGCAAGACCACGCCCCAGCGACTGATCGTCGTGGTCGACCAGTCGGGCTCCATGGTCGACGCGATGGTCAACTGCACCATCCTGGCGTCGATCTTCGCGGGACTGCCCAAGGTGGACGTCCACCTGATCGCCTACGACACCCGGGCCCTCGACCTCACCCCCTGGGTCCACGACCCGTTCGAAACCCTGCTGCGCACCCGACTCGGCGGCGGCACCGACGGCACCGTCGCCATGGCACTGGCCGGGCCGAAGGTCGCCGAACCCCGCAACACCGTCGTCGTGTGGATCTCGGACTTCTACGAATGGCAGGCCGAGCCGCTGTTCGAGAGCATGGCCGCCCTCCACCGCTCGGGAGCCAAGTTCATCCCGGTCGGCTCGGTCAACAGTTCCGGCCGCGGCAACGTCAACCCGTGGTTCCGCGAACGCTTCAAGGACCTCGGCACACCGGTCCTCTCCGGCCACATCCGCAAGCTCGTCCACGAGCTCAAGACGTTCCTCGCTTAGAAAGGCCCCGCATGTCCGACCTGTTGCGCGCCCCCGCCGAGATCAAGTACGCCGAAGAGCTGGACTGGCTGGAGTCCGTCGACGACGGCCCCAAACCCTTCACCTGGCGCCTGTCACCCAAGATGGTCCGTCTGTTCGTCCTCGGGTCCGAGCGCTCCGACGGCCTCGACCGCGAGATCTCCCCGAAGTGGTTCGGCGACCGCAGCTTCGTCGAACGGTCCATCGTCACGCTGGCCTCCGACCGCGGTCTGCTGCTCATCGGTGACCCCGGAACCGGCAAGAGCTGGCTCGCCGAACTGCTGTCCGCCGCGATCTGCCGCAACTCCACCCTGGTGGTCCAGGGCACGGCCGGCACCACCGAGGACCACATCAAGTACTCCTGGAACGTGTCCATGGTGATAGCCAAGGGCCAGTCCCGGGAGTCGATGATCCCCTCGCCGATCATGACCGCGATGGAGTCCGGCGCGATCGGCAGGTTCGAGGAACTGACCCGCTCCACCAGCGACGTCCAGGACGCCCTGATCTCGATCCTGTCGGAGAAGTACCTGTCGGTCCCCGAGCTGGACAGCGACAACATCGTGTTCGCGAAGCCCGGCTTCTCCGTGATCGCCACCGCCAACAGCCGCGACCGCGGAGTCAACGACCTGTCCTCCGCGCTCAAGCGCCGCTTCAACTTCGTCCGCATCCCCGTGGTGACGAACAAGAAGAGCGAGGCGGAGATCGTCCGCTTCCGCACCGAAGAACTGCTGCGCCGCCACCAACTGGAGCTGGAGGTGCCGCCCACCCTGCTCGACGTCCTGCTGCGCAGCTTCGCCGACCTGCGCGCCGTCTCCGCCGCGGCGGCCAGCGACGACGAGCGACTGGAGTCCGCGCTGTCCACCGCCGAACAGATCGGCGTACTGGAGGACGCCGTCCTGCACGGCACCTTCTTCGGCGAGCGCGCACTGACGGCCCGCACTCTCGCCTCCTCGCTCGTGGGCTCGCTGGCCCGGCGCGAACCGGAGGACCTGGCCATCCTCAACAAGTACCTGCACGGTGTCGTGGAGCCGCGCAGCAAGGAGGAGGGCGGGGAGTGGAGCCCGTTCCTGGAGGGCGGCCGCGACGCGATCGCCACCCTGTCGTGATCCCCGCACACGAGGGGACCGGCTTCGACGCGCTGCGCACCCAGATGCAGCAGGCCGCCACGGCCTTCGCCGACGGCCCCGACGCCCTGGAGGGCATCCTCCTCGGAATCGTCGACGACGTCGACCGCGCGGTACGCGAACCACTGGAGGTCTTCCCCGTCTGCCACCACTCGCCGGCCTCCGCGACCGCGATGGCCCGGCGGCTGCGTGAGAAGCAGCCCAAGGTCGTGTACGTGGAACTGTGCGAGGACATGGCCCCCCTGCTGACCGAGCTGCGCAACTGCACGCTGCCGGTCGCGGTACAGGCCTTCGCGAGCGAAGCGGACGGCTTCCCCGCCGCGTGGGCACCGCTGTCCGTGGTCGCCCCGCTCACCGAGGCGTCGGCCGAGTACCAGGCGATCGCCTACGCGCTGGACACACCCGACGTCGAACTGGTGCTGGTCGACCGCTCCTCGGACCACGTGTTCCAGTGGCAGGCCCGCGACCACCGCACCCCGGGGCCGGCTACCGCGGAAGCCCCGCCGGCCGAGGAACAGGCCGCGCTGCACGGTGACGCGGTCGGGGTGAAGATCGGCGACCTCCGTCCGCGCTTCGCCGAACTGGAGGAACACCTGCTGCACCACGGGCGGGTACGCCACTGGTCGGAGTGGTGGCACCAGTACGTCGAGGTGCCGCTCGGCGACAGCGATCACCACACCTACCGCCAGGTCATGTTCCTGATCGGCAGCCTGTTCCGCCGACTGGCACCCGGCGATCCGGAGCGGGTGCGCGTCGACGAGGACCGCGAACGGTACATGTGGACGCGGATGCGCGCACACCTCGCCGCCTCCGGGACCGATCCCGCGGACTGCCTCTACGTCTGCGGGGCGTTCCACGCGGCCAGCCGGGTCGCGGAGTTCGGTGTCCACGGCGCCGACGGCTTCGAGATCGGGCCTCGCACCGCGACCCCGTGGCAGTACGGCCTCATCCCTTCCAGCCACGCGGCGATCGAGGCCCAGTTCGGGCTCGCCGCGGGCTCCGTGTCGATCGCCGCGACCCAGTGGGCCAAGAACGTCCGCCGCACCCGGGTCCGCCCCTTCCGGCTGACGGGACAGGCAGGACCCCGGCAGCCGGGGCAGCCCCGCAAGCCGCCGCCGACCACCCCCGGAGCCAGCGAAGCGCTTCCGGACCGACTCTCCGGTTTCCTCCAGCGCCCGCCCGCCCTCGACGGACTCGACGAGGCCGAACTGCTCGGCTGGTCGGTGGAGATCGTGCGCTCCGCACGTCGCAACGGATACCTCGCCTCCACCGCCGACGCCATCGCCGTGTTCGAGACCTCGATCCTGCTCGCCGGCATGCGCGACCGGGCCCGACCCACGCCCTACGACTTCCAGGACGCGGCGATCACCTGCATCGAGAAGGACAGGGTGCCCGGGCGGCGCGACGTGCGCCGCCTGGTGGAGATCCTCATGGGCGGCGACCGGATCGGACGGGTCGGCTACGACGCGCTGCCGCCGCTCGCCCGGGACGTCCACGACCGGCTCGCCCCCCTGGGTCTGAAGCCCGAACGCCGCGGAGTGCAGCGGGCCCTGCTGGACATGACCGCGCGGCCGGAGCTGGAACGCTGCTCCGACGTGCTGTGGATGCTGCACCGACTGATGCCGCAGGGCGCCGCCCGACCGATCATGGGCGAGCGCCGCCTCGGCGAGCGACCGATCCAGGAGTCCTGGGACCTCGCCCTCGGCACCCACCAACGGGCGCTGATCCAACTCGGCTACGAGGGCGTCAGCATCGAGCAGGTCCTCGAACAACGCCTCAGACGCGTTGCCCACGACCCGCAGACGACCGCGGCGACCGTCCTCGAAGCCGTCGAGGACGCCACGCTCCACCTGCCCGGCCACCGGCTCGCCGACGAACTGGGCCGGCGCGCCCTGGAAGTCCTGGCGACCGAACGCAGCGTCGACGGCGCACCGGAGGTACTGCGCCGGATACGTCGCCTCCTCGCGTACTACCGGACCGCCCGGCCGACGCTGCCCGCGTGGATCGAGTCCTTCGTCACCACGGGCTACGCCCACTACTGCACCTTGCTGCCTACGGCGTCCACCGCCGAGGACGCGACCGTACGACAGGTCTCCGCGATGCTGGGCTTCCTGTTCGGCATGGAGGGCCTGGCCCTCTCGTTGGGCTGTGACCGCCACCAGTTGGAGCTGGCGATCGCCCAGTCCCACCCGCAGGAGCCCGCCAAGGTGGCACTGCTGTGGGCGGCCGAGGTGCACCTGGGAAGGACCTCCCGGGCCGAACTGCGCGCCCGCTGCGACGGCCTGTTGGACAACCCGCTGGTGGTGCCGTCCTACCCGCACTACCTGAGCGGGCTCCTGCACGCGCTGGAACCCGTTCCGCAGCTCGCCGACTTCGTCGTCGAGGCGGTGTCGAACGCGTTCTCCCGGCTACCGGACCCGGTGCTCCTGCCCTGGCTACCGACCCTGATCAGCACCCTGCGCGCGGGCGGCACCGAACTGGCGCCGTTGCTGATCCGCGAGGCGGGGCGGACCTTCCCGGGCAAGCTCACCGCCCTGGACGCCTGGGTGCCGCCCTGGCAGGGCACTTTGGCCGCGCCCCCCGTGCTGCCGCCGCCTCATGGAGGGGCGTCACTGCTCACCGCCCATCCGGCGACCTGCACCGCGATTGCGGCACTCCTGGGCTGCGACGGGTCGTGGGAGCCGGCCGGCCCCGCCGGAGCGGAGCTCGTCGCCCGTCACCCGGACACGGCGAAGGCACTCGAAGCCTTGCTGACGACCGGCTGAGCGCCGCGCCGGCGACACCGGAACACCCGCTGTAGGGGGCCGAGTGGGGGGACCCGGCCCCACCGTCCGGCGACGGCCGAGATTTGTAGCATACTCAGCGGGAATTCGACACGACCGTGAATGCGGGGGGCCACTGTGACGTTCGATGCCGCCGTCCTGAGGGACGTGCGCGGGGCAGGCGCCGGACGCCACAGACCCGTGCCGCCGGTGCGGCGGGGCCGCGCCGGATGAGTGACGGTTCCGGCATAGCCCTGACGACCCCGTACCTGGACACCGACGCCGACCAGCTCTGCTTCTCCCTCGACCAGCCTCCACGCGACGCCCTCGCGGTGCGCGAGCTGACGGTCAACGGCATCGACGTGCACCTGCGACTGCTGGGTGCGTCCCACCAGGTGTTCGCCGGCCCCGTCCGGGAGACCGTGGCCTGCCTTCCCGGCGCCACGGGGGGCCTGCCCGACACGGTGCGCGCGTTCGACGGCTGGGAGTACCGGTTCGGCGCCCGGGTACGGCACTTCACCCCGGAGGAGTTCAGCGACGAGGTGACCTGGGTCCGCCGGATGTCCGACACCCACCCCCGCGCGCTGTACGGGATCTTCCCCGGCGCCACCGAAGCAGTCACGGCACTGGTCGTGGACCCGCTCGCCGCGGGACTGAGCTGGCGCACCTGGCACACCTATCCGCAAAGCCGCCGGATCGTGGCGACGCACACCCGACTTGAGGCCCGATGAAGACCGCACGCCGCATCAGCGCGACGCTCCTCGCCACGGTGGCCCTCGCCGCCTGCTCCGACAGTTCGGAGCCGACCAACGCCGTCCCGTACCAATGGATCACCGAGCAGTACACGCTGGTGCCCGTCGGCTACGTCGACAAGCAGGACCTGCCGTCCGAGGTCGCCGACGAAATCGACGACCACACCTCGGCACAGGACATGGACACCACGGGAGAAACGGTCTTCCTCCGCTACCGGGACGACATCGTCGCCGTCGCCCCCTACCAGCGGGGCAGCCAGATCGAGATCGCGGACTATCGCACCGGCTACCAGCGGTGGAGCGGAAAGCTGCCCTCGAAGTGGCCGCACCCGGACAGCAACGAATTCCGCGGCGGGGGCCCCGGCGCCGGCAAGTAGCCCACCGCCGCCCGTCCGAGCCCCTCAACGACCCCAGCGAAAGGCACCACCGTGGCAGAGATCTTCGAGTCGGCAGGCATCGCCCTGCTCTACGGCCTCGTCGGCTTCGTGGTGATGGCGGTGGGCTTCATCGCCCTCGACCTCGTCACCCCCGGCAAGCTGTTCCACGTGGTGTGGACCGAACGCAACCGCGGGGCGGCCGTCCTCCTCGCCGGCCAGACGATCGCCATCGGCCTGGTCATCGAACAGTCGATCCGGGCCAGCGAATCCGAACAGGGCCTCGGACACGGACTGGCCAGCACCCTGCTCTACGGGCTCGCCGGGGTCGCCGTCATGACGCTCATCTCCCTCATCGTGGGTCTGATGACCCCGGGCCGCCTGGGCGCCGTCGTACTGGAGGACACCGGCGACCGCCCGCACCCCGCGGCCTGGGTCCAGGCCGCGATGTACCTGGGCACGGCCTTCATGGTCGGCGCGGCCGTCTCCTGACCACCCCATGAGCACCGACACGGCCCCCCGGACGTCCACGCCCGCGCCTCCCGCGCACGGGCCCCCGTCACGGGGGGCACGGTTCCTGCTGCTGCTCGCGGTATTCATCTGTGCAGCCTGCGGCCTGACCTACGAACTGGCGCTGACCGCCCTCGGCAGCTACCTCATCGGCAACTCCGTGATGCAGACCTCCGTGGTCCTGTCCGTCATGGTCTTCGCCATGGGAATCGGTTCGCTGGCCGCCAAACCGCTCCAGAAACGCGCGGTCGGCGGCTTCGCACTGATCGAGGGCACCCTCGCCCTCGTCGGCGGCCTGTCGGTGCTCATCCTGTACGTGTCGTTCGCCTGGCTGCGCATCTACATGCCCGCCATGGTGGTGGTGTCGTTCGCGGTCGGACTGCTCATCGGCGCCGAGATCCCGCTGCTGATGACGCTCCTCCAGCGGATCAAACGGCAGGAGGCGGGCAGTGCCGTCGCCGACATGTTCGCGGTCGACTACATCGGCGCCCTGGTCGGCGGACTGGCCTTCCCGTTCCTGCTCCTGCCGGCCTTCGGCCAACTCCAGGGCGCGCTGGTCGTGGGCGCGGTCAACGCCACCGCCGGTGTCGCCGTCGTACTGTGGATCTTCCGTCACGAGACGCGCCGCATCGTGCGGATCGGTCTGCTCGCGGGCATGACCGCCGTCCTCGGCGTGCTCGGCACGGTGTACGTCCTGGCCGACGAGATCGAGGTCAGCGCCCGTCAGCAGCTCTACCGCGACCCGATCGTCCACGCGGAGACCACGCCCTACCAGGACATCGTGATCACCCGCTCCCGGGCGTTCACCGGGTCCCCGGACACCCGTCTGTACCTCAACGGCGACCTCCAGTTCTCCTCCGTGGACGAGTACCGCTACCACGAGGCGCTCGTCCACCCCGCCCTGTCGAAGAAGCGCGCGTCCGTGCTGATCCTCGGCGGCGGTGACGCGCTGGCCCTGCGGGAGGTCCTGCGCTACGACGACGTCGAGAACGTGACGCTCGTCGATCTCGACCCGGCGATGACCCGGCTGGCACGCACCTTCCCGCCGCTCGCCGAACTGAACGACGGAGCCTTGGACGACCCGCGGGTCACGGCCGTGCACGCCGACGCCTTCAACTGGCTGCGGGACGCCACCCGCCGCTACGACGCCGTCCTGATCGACTTCCCCGACCCGGACACCGCCGCACTGGCCAAGCTGTACAGCGTGGAGTTCTACCACCTGCTCGGCAAGGTCTTGAACCCCGACAGTCAGGTGCTCGTCCAGGGCGGCTCCCCGTTCTTCGCCCCCAAGACGTACTGGTCGATCGCCGAAACGCTCGCCGAGGCCGGCTACACCACCACGCCCTTCCAGGTCGACGTGCCCAGTTTTGGCAATTGGGGCTTCCTCCTCGCCACCGCGGACACCGACACCCCACCGCCGCTGCGCCTCGCCGCGGACGCCCCGGGGCTGAGGTTCCTGGACGGCTCCGTGCTCAGCGCCTCTACCGTCTTCCCGGTCGATCGCCGTCGCCAGGAAGTACGGGCGAGCACGCTGATGGACCCCGCGGTCCTGGAGTACACCCGCCACGAATGGCGGAACTACTAGCTGGCTCCTCCCGCCCCGTGCCCCGTGGCCGCCACCGGTGGTGACGGGACGGAGCTGCGGTCGTACTAGCCTGTCTGTCATGGAGCTGCGGCAGTTGGAGTACTTCGTCGCGGTCGCGGAGGAAGCGAGTTTCACCAAGGCGGCCGCACGGCTGTACGTGGCTCAGTCGGGGGTCAGCGCACAGGTACGGCGACTGGAACGGGAGCTGGGCCACGAGCTCCTGGACCGCTCGGGGCGGACCGTGCGCCTGACCGAGGTGGGCGTGGCGGTCCTCGGCCACGCCCGTGCGGTACTGGACGGGGTGGCCGCCGTGCGGCTCGTCTCCGACGAGTTCGCGGCGCTCGTGCGCGGACGCGTCTCGGTGGGAACGGTGCGCTCGTGCCCGGGCCTCAGCACGCCCGGCGTGCTGGCGGACTTCCACCAGGCCCATCCCGCTGTGGAGATCACCCTTGTGGAGGACGACTCCGACTTCCTGCTGGAGGGCCTCCACACCGGGCGGCTCGACGTGGCGGTCGTGGCCCTGACCGCCACCACCCCACCGGATGTGGAACTCGACGTCTTCGTGGACGAACCGCTCGTCATCGCGGTCCGCCCCGACGATCCGTTGGCCGGCCGGAGAACGGTCGCGATCGACGCCCTACGTGACCGGCCCCTGATCAGCCTGCCCAGGGGCACCGGCATCCGCACATGTCTGGAGGAGGCGTGCGGCGCCGCGGGGTTCGAGCCCCGCATCGCCCTGGAGACGGGTGATCCCGGGGTACTGGCCCAACTCGCCGCGCGTGGTCTCGGGCCCGCGGTACTGCCCGAGTCCTTGGCCGCCGAACACGTCGGGGTACTCGAAACGATCGGGTTCGACCCCCCGGGGCTGCGGGGACGCATGGCGATCGCCTGGCGCACGGGCGGGCCGATCGGCCCCGCGGCCAAGGCGTTTCTCCGGCATGCCCGGCTGACCTGGGCGGACTCCGCCCCCAGGAGCGGGCACGCCGCCGACTGACCGTCCCCGTTCGTCCAGCAGGATCGCTTATGGGAGCGAGCAGGACCAGCTCTTGGACTTCTGATCACCTTCCCGCCGAGGATGGTCGAAGCAGCGGAGCCCGGGTCCAACGGCTCCCGGACGGTACGAGGACGAGGACAGCAGAAGATGCCCACCGACAGCATTCCGAATCCCTTCTCCGACTTGGCGGACGACGTCCGCGGCAGCGTGCTCCTCCCCGGTGAGCACGGGTACGACGAAGAACTACGCGGATTCCAGGCCGGGTTCAGCCACCAACCCGCGGTCATCGTCTGTGCGCTCGGTGCCGACGACGTACAGGCTGCCGTACGGTTCGCCGCCGTACGGGGGATGGCGGTGGCGGTGCAGTCGACCGGGCACGGACTCACGGTGGTCGACCGTGGCGGCCTGCTCCTGAAGACCGACCGGATGACGGAGGTCACCGTCGATCCGGAGACCCGGCGCGCGCGGATCGACGCCGGAGCGCGCTGGCACCACGTCGTCGAACGGGCCGAACCGTACGGACTGGCCCCGCCCAGTGGCTCAGCCGGACACGTCGGTGTCGTGGGTTACACCCTCGCCGGAGGCATGGGCCTGCTGGCCCGTGAGTTCGGCTACGCGGCCGACCACGTGCGCGCGCTCGACGTCGTCACCGCCGACGGCGAGCTGCGCGAGGTCACGGCCGTCAACCAGCCCGACCTGTTCTGGGCGCTCCGCGGCGGGCGCGACAACTTCGGCATCGTCACCAGCCTAGAGATCGACCTCCAATCGGTCTCCCGCGTCTACGGTGGCGGGCTGTTCTTCGACTCCGAGCACGCCGTGGCGGTGATGTCCTTCTTCCGTGAGTGGACGTCCCGAGTCCCAGACAGCATGACCGCTTCCCTGGGCATGATCGGCTACCCGCCGATGCCCTCCCTTCCCGAGGTCCTGCGCGGTCGACATGTGCTGCACGTACGGTTCACCACGACCGACCTGAGCGGCGGTCCGGATCTGGTGCGCCCCTGGTTGGACGTCGCTCCCGTGCTCCTCGAACACCTCGGTGAGCTTCCCTACCGGGAGACGGGTTCCATCTACCGGGAACCGGACTTCAGCCACCCCTACGACGGCAACAGCGTGCTGCTGAGCGAGCTGGACCCGGCGGTCCTCGAAGCGGTCCGTCAACTGGCGGGTGCGGACGCCCCCGTGGGGTGCATCGTGGACCTCCGTCAC
The DNA here is from genome assembly GCF_042732055.1 of Streptomyces sp. NPDC059816. Lineage (NCBI taxonomy): Bacteria > Bacillati > Actinomycetota > Actinomycetes > Kitasatosporales > Streptomycetaceae > Streptomyces > Streptomyces sp. NPDC059816. The sequence continues at coordinate 69,250 of NZ_JBHWIQ010000018.1, read as the reverse complement.
CTGGGCGGAGCCCTGTCGCGTCAACCCGAGACGCCGAGCGCCCTGAGCTTCCGGGACGCCGCGTACGTCCTGCGGATCCTGTCCGTACCCGACGGGCAGAACCTCGCGGACGTACGTGCCGTGCACCAACTCCTCGACGACGCCGTCCGGCCCTGGACCCTGGGCCGCTCGCTCAACTTCGTCTACGGAGAGCGGGCCGCGGACGAGCTCCGGTCCGAGTTCTACGAGAAGCCCGTTCTCGACCGTCTCGCCGCGTTGAAGGCCGTCTACGACCCCGCCAACGTCTTCCGCCGCAACCAGAACATCGAGCCGGCGGTGTGACCCGCCGGTCCGTTCGACGGGCCTTCCGCTGGATCGAGCCGGTTCCGTCACCGGCGGGCGGCTCGATGCAGATCAGACCGACTGCACCAGCCGGATGTACCGTGACCAGTCCCAGAGCGGCCCCGGGTCGGTGTGGTCTGCTCCCGGCACCTCGTTGTGGCCGATGATGTGCTGTCTGTCCCGCGGGATGCCGTACTTCGCGCAGAGGGCTGCGGTGAGCACGGCCGAGCTCTGGTAGAGGGCGTCGGTGAAGTACTCGGGCTGGTCGACCCAGCCCTCGTGCTCGATTCCGATGCTCCGAGTGTTGTAGGTCCAGTTCCCCGCGTGCCAGCCGATGTCGCGTTCGCGGACGCACTGCGCGACGTGCCCGTCCTCGGAGCGCACCACGTAGTGGGCGGACACCTTCTTCGAAGGGTTCTGGAAGATCGTGAGCGTGTCCAGCCAGGTCTCCTGGGTCACATGGACGACGACTCGATCGACGGCGTAGCTGTTGGGGCGGCTCGACGCGGTGTAGTTGGACGTACTCGCGGGCGCCGGCTGCGCCGTCGGGTAGTCGACTCCTTGGGGACGCGCGAAGGCACGGGACGAGGGGAACAGGGCCGTGGGGATCGCCGCGAGGGCGGCTCGGTTCAGTAGGCGGCGTCGGCTCGGCTCACCCGGGGGCCGTTGCATGACTCTCCTGTCTCTGCGGTTGCGGTGAGCATGGATGGGGAGCGGGTACGGTCGGTGTGCGGGCGACGGCCCACGGTCTGATCACCCTCGTGGCAGCGGTCGAGCCCCTGACCGCGCGTCAGCCCCGCATGGGGTGACGGGAATGCGGTGCGCGGCGCGGGCCACCGAGCCGGATGCCTTCGGGTTAGTGGGCCGAACGGTCGGAGCGGGGGAGGGTGGCGGCTATCTCCCGCAGTCTGGTGTGCAGACCCCGGTGAGTCTCCCGCACCGGCAGCCACTCCTTGCGGATCTTCGCGACGCAGGTGTAGTTGGTGTCGCAGACGTTCGCCACGGGCGACTCGACCGTCTGGGTGAGGAACTGGTAGGCGTCGAGTTCGCTGAATCCGTAATCCCGCACCAGCCACTGCACCAGGTCGAGTTGGGAGATGCGGAAGGCGTCCTCCAGCGGGCGGGCCGAGCCGGTGGAGATCAGGTGCGAATCCGATTCGAGGCGCGGCCAGGGAGTGGACACCCCCTTGAGCAGTTCCACGATGACCACCGTGTTCATGGCGCACTCGACGGCGACCCCGCAGGTCTCGCCCTCACCTTGTCGGGCGTGACCGTCGCCGAGGCTCAGCAGCGCACCTTCGACGTTGACCCCGAGGTAGCAGGTGACGCCCGCGCGCATCTCCGGGGTGTCCATGTTCCCGCCGTGCGCGCCCGGAGCGAGGGCCGAACGCACCTCCAGATGGGCGGGTGCGACCCCGACGGTGCCGTGCATGGGGTCCATCGGCAGGGCGATCGCGATGTCGCTGTCCTTGGCCCGGAACTGTGCGGTCCGTCGGGCCCGGTCGAGCTCCCAGATCCAGACGGTCTCCGGCAACGGCGCCTGCAACGAGGCCGTCGAGGACGTGGAGGTGAGCGCTCCGAACAGGGGCACCGTCGTCGATGCCGCCCAGTCCCGAGCGGGGTCGATCGACACGAAGTGCACCGCCACCGTGTCACCGGGCTCGGCACCCTCCACGTAGAAGGGCCCGGTCTGCGGATTGAGGTAGGGGAACTCGCACACCTGGGAGACGAGGTCCTTGTCCGACCGCACCCGGCCGCCGAAACAGTCCTCGGTGAAGAGGTCCAGCACCGTTCCGGGGGTGATGCGCGCGAAGGGTGCGGCGCCACCGAACGTCCAGGCGTAGTCACCCGGCTCGGGACGGACCGTGATCATCCGGGGGTCGCTCATCGCGGCGGTGCTCCTCTTGCTCTGCGAGGGCCAAGGGGCTGCCTCGTGTGCTGCAAAGGTACGACTCCCGAAGATCGGAGCGGAAGCCCCGACGGGACATCTGTGGGCCTTGATGAAAATGTGGATAACTCCGGCACTCTAAAGAGTGAACGAGGCGGCCGACGCCGCGCGCCTCGCCCCGACACCTTGGTGTCCAGGAGGGCTCGGCGCGGGGCGTCACCCGGTACCGAGCGCCGTCGCGAGGGCCGTCGCGGGATCCTTCGCCGCGTTTCCGGCGGGCACCCAGTGACCGCCGTCCTCCCGGAACGGCCACCACCGGCCGTCCCCGTCGACGCGGAGCTGCGCGCGCCCGTCCGCAGTGGTCCAGCGGCTGCCCTCGTTCCGCAGCGCGGGGCGCTCGTCCTCCTCCCATGCGGAGTCCACCATCGTCCCCGCCCGAGCCCGTTCCTCGGGTGTGAGCGTGTGCTCCCGCTCCCAAGCGGTCACCGCCTCGACGCCGCCGTAGCTCCAGGCACGCACCGCCAGCGCCAGTTGTTCGCCGGTGCGACCGGAAGCCGCCGCCAGGCGGCCCAGCGCCTCCCCGCCCGGCTCGCCCGCGGCCAGTCGCACGGCGTCCTGTTCCAGGGTCGTGGCGGGGACGGGCCGATCCGCGTGGTGCGGTGACAGCGCCTCAGCGAGCAGCCGGTGTGCCTCGCGGGCCGTCTGGAGCGCGAGGAACTCCAGGGCTTCCGGCAGGACGGCCGGCGCTGGGCTCGTCTCGACGTCCAAGGCGGGCGGCGATCCCGGGGCGGCGGGCAGGCCGGGCGGCTCGGGCAGCGGGGGCAGGACGAAGCCCGCCGCGAACGCCTCGACGGCGTCCACGCCCACCGCGGCGTCCGTGTCTTCTCCCGGGTCCTCGGCGGCTGCGCGCAGGACGCTCCGCACCTGCAACTCGTCCAACACCCTGCGCTCCCCGCGCCCGCGGAGGAGCAGCAGGACGAAGGGGTCCTCATCCAGGATCCGCCCCATCTGGTACGACAGCGCGGCCGTGTGAGCACACTGGTCCCACGCGCCGCAGTCGCACTCCGGCTCCAGATCGCCGATCCCCGGCAGGAGCTCCACCCCCGCCGTCGCCGCGTCCTCGACCAGGTGAGGCGGCATGTCACGGTCGAGTAGGGCGGCGATGTGCGCCGCCCGGTCCACCATCATGTCCAGTAGCCGGTCCCACTCGTCGTCCCCGAGCTCCTGGATCAGCACGTCCGACCGGTGGGCGGTGCCGTCGCGATCCCGCACCACGCCGATGATCCTGCCCGGGCGCACCGTCACCGCACCCACGGCACCTGCGCGCGCGAGTGCCCGCCCGGCCTTCAACTGCCCCAGGTCCAGCGCGGTGTCCTCCAGCGCCCTGAGCCACGCCTGGCCCCACCAGGTCAGGGCGAAACCCCTGCCCCGGGTGGGGGGCAGCGTGGCGAACGTCCGCTCCTCACCGTCCGCCGGGGAGATCCCGTCCTCGCCCGTGTGCATACCGTTCGCCTCCGCGTCCTCGTACTGACTGCTTCTCCCGTACGCCCCGTCGAAGCCCCCGGCGGAACTCAACGCGGACCTCCCCGCAAGGTCACCAGATCCGCCAGCGCGGCGTCGGAGAGTTCGGTCAGGGACGATTCGCCGCCGCTGAGTACCGACTCCGCCAACTCGTGCTTGCGCACCAGCATCCGCGCGATCCGGTCCTCGATCGTGCCCTCGGCGATCAGCCGGTGCACCTGCACGGGCTGGGTCTGCCCGATGCGGTACGCGCGGTCCGTGGCCTGCGCCTCGACGGCGGGGTTCCACCAGCGGTCGTAGTGCACGACGTGCTCCGCGCGCGTCAGGTTGAGGCCGGTGCCGGCGGCCTTCAAGGACAACAGGAACACCGGCACCGCGCCCTCCTGGAAGCGAGCGACCATGGCCTCGCGCTCCGCCACCGGGGTTCCTCCGTGCAGGAACTGGGTGGCCACCCCACGCGCCGCGAGATGCCGCTCCAGGAGCCGCGCCATCTGCACGTACTGGGTGAACACCAGAACGCCCGCACCCTCCGCCAGGATCGAGGAGAGCAGTTCGTCCAGCAGCTCCAGCTTGCCGGAGCGCCCCTCGATGCGGGGCTCGACCTCCTTGAGGAACTGGGCGGGGTGGTTGCAGATCTGCTTCAGCCCGGTCAGCAGCTTCACGATCATCCCCCGGCGGGCCATGCCCTCGGCGCTGGCGATCTCCGCGAGCGCCTCGCGCACCACCGCCTCGTACAGTCCCGCTTGTTCCGGGGTCAGGGACACCGCGCGGTCGGTCTCCGTCTTCGGCGGGAGTTCCGGGGCGATGCCGGGGTCGGACTTGCGCCGGCGCAGCAGGAAGGGCCGCACCAGCGCCCCGAGCCGTTCGGCCGCCTGCGGGTCGACACCGGACTCCACCGCGCGGGCGTAGCGGCTGCGGAACGTTGCCAGCCGACCGAGCAGGCCGGGAGTCGTCCAGTCGAGGATCGCCCACAGTTCGGAGAGGTTGTTCTCGACCGGGGTGCCGGTGAGCGCCACCCGCGCGCCCGCGCCGATGGTGCGCAGTTCCCTGGCGGTCGCCGAGTACGGGTTCTTCACGTGTTGTGCCTCGTCGGCGACGAGCAGTCCCCAGGACACGCTGCCGAGCCGCGTCGCGTCGCGTCGCATGGTGCCGTACGTGGTGAGCACGAACTCGCCGTTCGCGAGCGATTCCAACGAGCGCTGGGCGCCGTGGTACCTGCGCACGGGGACGCCGGGTGCGAACTTCTCGATTTCACGCTGCCAGTTGCCCATCAGGGACGTCGGGCAGACCACGAGTGTGGGGCCCGCGGACTCTGCTTCCCGCTGGCGGTGCAGGTGCAGCGCGATCACGGTGATCGTCTTGCCCAGCCCCATGTCATCGGCGAGGCAGGCGCCCAACCCCAGCGAGGTCATGCGGGCCAGCCAGGTGAGCCCCCGTACCTGGTAGTCACGCAAGCGGGCCGCGAGCGCCTCGGGCGGGTCCACGGGGGCCATCCCCTCCGGATCGGACAGCCGTTCACGCAGCCCCTTCAGCCAGCCCGCCGCCTCCACCCGAACGGTCTGCCCGTCGACCTCCGTGGCACCCGTCAGCACGGCGTTGAGCGCGTCCACCGGGGACACCTTGTGGTCCTGCCGGGCCCGAGCACGTCCGGCCTCGACGGGGTCGACGAGGACCCACTGGTCACGGAGTCGCACTACCGGGCGCTTCGCCTCGGCGAGTTGGTCCAGTTCCGCTCTGCTCAGCGGACGGTCTCCCAGGGCGAAGCGCCAGTCGAAGGCGAGCAGGGAGTCGGCGGATAGGAAGGACGGGGCGCCGGACTCGCCGTGGCCCCGGCCCGTGGCATCCACCGGCGGGCCGATCACGGCACGCGTGGTGAGTCGGTGCGCCAACTCCCGCGGCCAGTGCACCTCCACCCCCACGAGAGCGAGGTCACGCGCCCCGGCGCCGAGCAGGTCGATGACCTCCTCGTCCATGAGGTCGACGGCGTCCGGCACGCTGGCCGACAGGAGCGGGGCGAGGGGCGTCCAAGCACGCGTGGCCCGGCGCAGTGCCAGCAGCACGTCCATCCGGGCTTGTGGGCCGAGGACCGCGGATCCGCCGGCGGCCGACCAGATGTCGGCCGCGTCCACGATCACGGTGGGGTCGCTGGCGCTGTGGGCCTGGAGCACGGCACGGAACGAGATGGGAGCCGTGTCGGGATCGGTCGGGGTCAGCCCGGGGACCTCCACCCTCAGGGAGATGCGCACGCCCGCGTCATGTCCTGCCGCCACGTCCGCGGCCCAGTTCCGAAGCTCGGGCAACCGGTGTCGTTCGAGAGCTGCGAAGGGCGCCGAACCGGCGGCGAACACGGCAGCGGGGGAGCGGGGGAGCGCGTCGGCCACCGCACCGAGGAAGGCCCACAGGTGTTCCTCGGGCTCGGGCAGGTGCAACGCCCCGCCCGCGTACACCGGCAGGGCATGGGCAGCCGGCGGCATCGAGGCGGCCAACTCGCGCACCCGCTGGGCGTCCTGGGCGCCGAGCGGGCCGAACCGCCATGCGTCGTGATCGTCCGCGTCCAAGCCGGGCAGCAGGAGGCCCCGGGCTGCGAAGTGGAGGGCCAACAGGGTCGCGCTGCCCCAGAAGGCCGTGGTGGGGTGTGCGGTGTCCAGGGCACGGGCGCGGGTGAGGAACGGAAGTGCTGCAGGGACGGGGAGCATGCGCGCGGGTACGTCGACCGCGGCGACACCGCCCTCGTGGGGTATCACGACGGTCAGGTCCGCGGTCTGTCCCGGGGGTGTGTCCGGCAGCGGGTCCCCCGAGGGGCACCAGAAGGCGACCCGCTGCGCTCCAGGAAGGTCGGAGGGTACGAACACCGTGGTCAGGCGAGCGAGACCGGAGGTCACGTCCCCCGACGTCGAGGGGAGGCTCTGCACTACTAAGGCACACTCCTCAAATTTGATTAGAAGGCAAGCGGCCCATTGTAGATCGTCGAATGACAATACGCTCGAATGTCAATAGTGGTATGCGTCACGTTGCAGGCGGGGTGTGGTCAAGCGGTGTGGTCAACCCCCCTACGGCCGGAGGGAACGCCCCCGGAGAAGACGGGTGGTGGCCGCATGGTCCCCGGAAGGGCCGGACCGTACGTTTCACCAGGTCAACCCTTCGTAGACCGGAGAACCCCATGCCCGAGGCCGCTGCACCCGTCGTGGAACCGCAGGCGGGCGCCCCCGACAGGAGATCCGAACCCAGCGAGTTCACCCCCTTGCTCCGTGACGTCCGGGCGCAGGGTCTGCTCGACCGTCGCACGGGGTGGTACACGGTGGCCATCGCGGTCAATGCGCTGCTGTTCGGTGTCGTCGTCACGGGGGTGATCGTCACGGGGGACTCCTGGTGGAGCCTCGCGTTCGCGCCCGCACTGGCACTCATGTCCGCCCGCACGGCCTTCATCGGCCACGATGCGGGCCATGCCCAGATATCCTCCGACAAGCGCATCGGTCGGGCTGTCGGCCTCGTCCACGGCAACCTCGTGTTGGGCATGAGCTACGCGTGGTGGAACGACAAGCACAACCGGCATCACGCCAACCCGAACCACATCGACAAGGACCCCGACGTGGTCGCGGACGTCCTGGTCTTCACCAGCCACCAAGCGAGGCTGCGCGTGGGGTTCCGGCGTTGGCTCACCCGCCACCAGGCATGGCTCTTCTTTCCGCTGACCCTGCTCGAAGGGCTGGCCCTCAAGGTGTCCGGCTTCCGGGATCTGCGGCGGCAGGACACCCGGGAACGTCGTGTCGAGGGGGCGCTGCTCGTCGGGCACGTCGCAGGCTACGCAGCGCTCTTGTTCGGCGCCATGCCGCCGGGCAAGGCCCTGGCCTTCGCCGCCGTCCACCAGGCGTTGTTCGGCCTGCACCTGGGCATGGCGTTCGCCCCCAACCACAAGGGCATGGAGATGCCCGACCCCGAGGGCGAGCGTTGGGGCCATCTGCGCCGACAGGTGCTGACCTCCCGCAACGTCCGGGGCGGCCCGCTCACCGACTGGTTCCTCGGCGGACTGAACTACCAGATCGAGCACCACCTCTTCCCCAGCATGCCGCGCCCGCACCTGAAGCTCGCCCGGCCCCTGGTCAGGGAGCACTGCCAGCGGGTGGGCATCCCCTACACGGAGACCGGGCTCATCGCGTCCTACCGCCAGGCCCTGCGCCACATGCACGACGTGGGCGAGCCCCTCAGGGGCGGATGAGGGTTGCGCCTCAGGGATGGCTCAGGGTCGGGGGACGGAACTGCGCGGACGATCAGGTCGTTCTGTTCTGTAGGAATCGACAGGCGCGGTGAAGAAGGAGGCGACACGGATGTCGAAGCGAGCGAAGATCGCAGCCGGTGGTGTGGCGGTCGGACTCATCCTGTGGATCTGGCTGCCGTTCTGGGCGGTCCTCCTGATCGTCCTGGGAGTGCCCGCCGCCGCTTACCTGGCGCTGGACCCCTCCCAGCGGCGCAGGCTGCGACGGGTGAGTCGCAAGGAGTTGGGGCGCTGAGGCGCCGAGGGGGACCGCAAGGTCCGGCCCCGCGCCCCGGGGCCGTGGCGCGTTCGGGGACATCGCCCGGTCGTGGCCGGCGGAGCGGTCGCTCACCCCGGGGCGGGGCGGCATCGGGCATCAGCCCGGCCTCCCGGCCGGGACCGGTGGCACCGCTGGACGCGAGCGGCTGACGGGGCGCGCATCGCCTGGCGTGCGCCCCGGATCGGCTAGTCCGCCACGCCCTCGTAGCCGATCACCTTCGCGATGTGCAGTCGGACCAGGAGCTCCCCGGGCACGCCGTTGCGGGCGGCGAACTCCTCAGCACGGTCCGCGCCCATGTAGCGGCCACCGATGCGCCCGGCCCAGTGGCGCACCTCGTCCAGGTCCTCCGACAGGCTGGCGCGACCCTGGATGATGACGAAGGCGAACGGAGGCTGGTCGTCGTCCACACACAGCGCGACACGCTTCTCGTTGGCCAGGTTTCGCCCCTTGACAGTCTCCTTCCCCGTATTGAAGACCAGTTCGTCGCCGTCCAGGACGAACCAGATCGGTGCGATGTGCGGGCTTCCGTCAGCCCGAACCGTTGAAAGCTTCCCGGTGCGCGTGCCCTGCGAAACGAAGGCCCTCCACCGCTCGTCGGTCATCTTCTGTGCCATGTGGCCATCCTGCTTGCCCAGGGGCCAAGGGTGGGGAAGGCTTGCGGAAAGGAGTCTCCGGTCGGCGGGTGGGAAGGCCGGGAGCATGGGGAGCGGGGAGAGCATGACGATGGGCCAGAAGACGGGACTGAGTTGGCTGCTGGACGACCTGATCGACCGGGTCGAACACGTCAGGCACGTGCTGGTCCTCTCCAGCGACGGGCTGGTCACCGGTGCCAGCACCGCGCTGCCTCGTGAGGACGCCGAACACCTCGCCGCGGTGGCATCCGGCCTGCACAGCCTGGCTAAGGGTTCGGGCCGGCACTTCGGGGCCGGTCGGGTGCGCCAGACGATGATCGAGTTCGACGGAGCGGTGATGTTCGTGACGGCCGCGGGGGAAGGCAGTTGCCTCTGTGTACTGAGCACGGCCGAGGTCGACATCGGTCAGGTCGCCTATGAAATGACGCTGCTCGTGAACCGCGTCGGGGAGCATCTCGGGGTGGGGGCCCGGTATCCGGAGCGCACGTCGATAGTCGACAGATGAGCGCACAGCTTCGCGAGAACCTCCTCTGACCTGCGAAGAGTCAACATCCAGGGAAGTTATCCACAGGCCCGGCGGGATGAGGGCGATTCACGCTACGGTTTTTCCCGAGAGACCAGCACCACTTCACGGGGGAAGCAGCACATGAAGCAGAACGTCATGACACCCATCGCCGACCGACCGTTCGGACGTGTTCTACTCGGTGGGCAAGCGCCGGCACCGGCGCCCATCGCGCCCCGGGCCGGGAAGCAGGACCCTCCCACGCTCGCGCCGACTCAGGCCGCCAGGCAACTCGCCCTCTTGCGCGCCGAATTCGAACTCGCGGTGCGGCTCGGCCGGATCCACACGGTGCGCGGGGGCGGTCCCGGAGAGCGGCGGGTCGCCCGCGCGGAGATCGACCGGGTCCGCACCCAACCCGGCTTTCCCGATGCCCTGCGCGAACAGGTCAAGACCCTCGGCACATCGGAGGCTGCGACCCTCCTCGGCATCACCGCCGCCCGCTTCACCAGGCTCGCACGACTGGGCAGGCTCACGCCCGTACTCCACTACCGCAACCGCTACCGGGCGGTCGTCTGGCGCTACCTCGCCGAGGAAGTGGAAGAGTTCGCGGCCCGTCCCGAGCACCGCGCGCTCCTCACCGGTCGGACGCCCGCCCCGTTCAAACAACAGCTCGACGCAGGACTGGACTCCCGGGCCCGCAACTGGCGAGCCCGGTGCCACGAAAGCCTCCTGGGACTCGCGAACGGCCCCTGGGAGAGCGCGGCGGTGAGCGCCGCCTTCCTGAACGACGAACAGATCGCTCACACGGTCCCGGACCCCGACGAGCGAGCACGCCTCCACGACCTGCGGCCCAGGCGCCCCGCCACCACGACGGGAAACCGGTACGCTGCCTCCCGCTCCCCCGACCTCACGACCGCCGAGACCGAGGACGAGATCCGCGGGTACCAGGCCCACCTCCGCCGCTGCCTTCAAAGCGCCCGCGAGCGGAACCCCGGGTGTCCGGACTCAGACCCACCAGCGACACATGGGCCGAGGCCGTGTCGAACGCCCCCGGCCACCACCGCTGTCGGCAACTCGTCGGGCGGCTGCGACGCCGGATCGGAACCGCCGCGGCGCACCGCGTCGTCGCTCGGCCGTCAGAAGGGAAGGACCCGCCGTGCGCTCGGGCCCCTCACCACTGTCCGACAGCCGTGACCCGGACCACAGCCCTGCCCTCGGAGTCGGAGGCAGCCAGGTCGACCTCGGCGCTGATGCCCCAGTCGTGATCGCCGTTGGGGTCCGCGAAGGCCTGCCGAACCCGCCACAGCCCGTGCTGGACGTCCTCTTCGATCGACAACAGCTTCGGCCCGCGTGCATCGGGGCCGGTACCCAGATCGTCGTACTCGTCCCAGTAGCGGTCCATCGCCTCGCCCCAGGCATCCGCGTCCCAGCCCGAGTCCGCATCCAGCGCACCCAACTCGTCCACGTGGTCGAGGGCCGCCAACTCCACCCGACGGAACAGAGCATTACGTACCAGCACTCGGAACGCCCGCGCATTGGCCGTCACCGGCTTCACCTGATCGGCACGCTCCTGCGCCTCCTCCGCCGTCATCTCCTCCGGATTGGCCAACTGCTCCCACTCGTCGAGCAGGCTGGAGTCCACCTGACGGACCAGTTCACCGAGCCAGGCGATGAGATCCTCCAGATCCTCCGACTTCAGGTCATCGGGAACGGTGTGGTCGAGTGCCTTGTACGCACTCGCCAGATACCTGAGGACGATGCCCTCGGTGCGCGCCAACTCGTACAGCGACACGAACTCCGTGAAGGTGAGGGCCCGCTCGTACATGTCACGAATCACCGACTTCGGCGACAGCGGGTGATCACCCACCCACGGGTGGCTGAGCCGGTAGGTGTCGTACGCGTGGAAGAGCAACTCGTCGAGCGGCTTGGGGTACGACACGTCCAGGAGCCGCTCCATGCGCTCCTCGTACTCGATGCCGTCCGCCTTCATCGCGGCGATCGCCTCACCACGGGCCTTGTTCTGCTGCGCGGCAAGGATCTGCCGGGGGTCATCGAGGGTGGACTCGACGACGGAGACCATGTCGAGCGCGTAGGACGGCGACTCCGGGTCAAGCAGCTCGAACGCGGCGAGGGCGAACGTCGACAAGGGCTGGTTGAGCGCGAAGTCCTGCTGGAGGTCGACGGTCAGCCGGACGATCCGACCCTCCGCGTCCGGCTCGTCCAGCTTCTCCACGATGCCGCCGTCCAACAGCGACCGGTAGATCGCGATGGCACGCCGAATGTGCCGCAGCTGCTGCTTACGGGGCTCGTGGTTGTCCTCCAGCAGATGCCGCATCGCGTCGAAGGCGTTGCCCGGCCTGGCGATCACGGACAGGAGCATGGTGTGCGTCACACGGAAACGCGAGGTCAAGGGCTCGGGCTGCGCGGTGACCAACCTGTCGAAGGTCGCCTCCGTCCACGCCACGAACCCCTCCGGCGCCTTCTTGCGCACCACCTTGCGACGCTTCTTGGGATCGTCCCCCGCCTTCGCGAGCGCCTTCTCGTTCTCGATCACGTGCTCCGGGGCCTGGGCCACCACGAGTCCGGCCGTGTCGAAGCCCGCCCGCCCGGCGCGGCCCGCGATCTGATGGAACTCACGCGCGCGCAGCGTCCGCACCCGGCTCCCGTCGTACTTGGTGAGAGCGGTGAACAGGACCGTGCGAATGGGAACGTTCACTCCGACGCCCAGCGTGTCCGTACCGCAGATCACCTTCAACAGACCCGCCTGGGCCAGCTTCTCCACCAGCCGTCGGTACTTGGGCAGCATCCCTGCGTGATGCACCCCGATGCCGTGCCGGACGTAGCGCGACAGGTTGCGGCCGAACTTGGTCGTGAACCGGAAGTTCCCGATGAGCTCGGCGATCCGGTCCTTCTCCTCACGCGAACACATGTTGATGCTCATGAGGGCCTGAGCCCGCTCCACCGCCTGTGCCTGGGTGAAGTGCACGATGTACACCGGCGCCTGTTTCGTCGCCAGCAACTCGGTCAGGGTGTCCGTGAGCGGGGTCAGACGGTACTCGTACGACAGCGGCACGGGGCGCGTCACCGACCGGACCACCGCCGTCGACCTACCCGTCCGGCGCGTCAGGTCCTCCTCGAACATCGACACGTCGCCGAGGGTCGCCGACATGAGGACGAACTGCGCCTGCGGCAGTTCCAGCAGGGGAATCTGCCACGCCCAGCCACGATCACCCTCGGCGTAGAAGTGGAACTCGTCCATGACCACCTGGCCGACGTCCGCGTTCTTGCCGTCGCGCAGCGCGATCGAGGCGAGCACCTCCGCCGTGCAGCAGATGACCGGAGCGTCGGAGTTGACCGAGGCGTCACCGGTCAGCATGCCGACGTTCTCCGTGCCGAAGATCTTGCACAGCTCGAAGAACTTCTCCGAAACGAGCGCCTTGATCGGTGCCGTGTAGAAGGTGACCTCGTTGCGCGCCAGCGCCGCGAAGTGCGCGCCCGCCGCGATCATGCTCTTGCCCGACCCGGTCGGCGTCGACACGATCACGTTCGCCCCGGAGACGACCTCGATCAGGGCCTCCTCCTGATGCGGATAGAGCGTGATCCCGCGCGTCGTTGCCCACGACTCGAATGCTTCGTAAAGGGCGTCGGGGTCGGCGGACTGCGGCAGCTGAGCGATGAGGGTCACACGCCTATCTTGCCTGGCTCCGACCCCGATCACGGAATCGGATGACCGTACGAAGATCGCTAACGCTACGCTGATGCGCCGACACGACGTCAGGACGCGCGGACGGCCCCTCCCGCTCAGGAGGGGACCATCCGGATCCGGGAAAACCCCCGGGCACGGGTCCGCGGCACACGAGAACCACGAACAACAGGAACAAAGGGGCGGGGCACCACCATGATGGGACCGGCACACTCCCTGTCAGGAGCGGCAGCCTGGCTGGGGGTGGGAGCCGCGGCGGCAGCGGCGGGTCACGCCATGCCCTGGCCGGTCCTGCTCACCGGCGCACTGATCTGCGCGGGCGCCGCGCTCGCCCCGGACCTCGACCACAAGGCCGCGACGATATCGCGCGCCTTCGGGCCGGTCTCCCGGGCCCTGTGCGAGATCGTCGACCGGCTCTCCTACGCCGTCTACAAGGGCACCCGCAAGCCCGGCGACCCCCGGCGCTCCGGCGGGCACCGGACCCTCACCCACACCTGGCTCTGGGCCGTCCTGATCGGTGGAGGCGCCTCGGCGCTCGCGATCACCGGGGGACGGTGGGCGGTCCTCGCCCTGCTGTTCGTCCACCTGGTCCTCGCGATCGAGGGCCTGCTCTGGCGAGCCACCCGCGGCCAGGGCGGCGATGTCCTCGTCTGGCTGCTCGCAGCAACGAGCTCTTGGATCCTCGCCGGCGTGTTGGACCGACCGGGCAACGGTGCGGACTGGCTGTTCACCGCCCCCGGCCAGGAGTACCTGTGGCTCGGGCTGCCGATCGTGCTGGGTGCGCTGGTCCACGACCTCGGCGACGCGCTCACCGTGTCCGGCTGCCCGGTCCTGTGGCCGCTCCCGATAGCCGGGAGGCGCTGGTACCCACTGGGCCCGCCGAAGTTCATGCGGTTCCGTGCGGGCAGCTGGGTCGAGGTGAAGGTGCTCATGCCCGCGTTCATGCTGCTCGGCGGCGTGGGCGGTGCCGTGGCACTGAACGTCATCTGACAGCCGGTGCGCCGGCCCCCCGGAAGAACGGGAGGGCCGGCGCACCGACGGCGGGCACCGCTCGGTGCCCCACACCGTCATCCGTGCCAGGAACGCCACAGGGCCGCGTACGTGCCGCCCGCGGTGACCAGCTCGTCATGGCTGCCCAGCTCCGCGATCCGGCCCTGCTCCACCACGGCGATCACATCGGCGTCGTGCGCCGTGTGCAGCCGGTGGGCTATCGCCACGACGGTCCGGCCCTCCAGCACGTTGGCCAGCGACCGCTCCACCTCGCGAGCGGACCGTGGGTCGATCAGCGAGGTCGCCTCGTCCAGCACCAGGGTGTGCGGGTCCGCCAGCACCAGGCGGGCCAGTGCGACCTGCTGGGCCTGCGCCGGAGTCAGCGCCACACCCCCCGAGCCCACCTCGGTGTCCAGCCCGTCCGCCAGCGACGTGGCCCATGCATCCGCGTCCACGGCTTCCAAGGCTGACCACAACTCCTCGTCCTGCGCACCGGAACGCGCCAGCCGCAGGTTGTCGCGGAGCGTTCCCACGAAGACGTGGTGTTCCTGGTTGACGAGGGCCACATGGGAACGCACCCGCTCCGCGGGCATCCGGGACAGCTCGGCCCCTCCGAGGGTGATCGCGCCCGAGCCCGGCGCGTAGATGCCGGCCAGCAACCGGCCCAGGGTGGACTTGCCCGCCCCCGACGGTCCGACGAGGGCCACCCGGGTACCGGGCTCGACCTTGATCGACACGTCACGGAGCACGTCGACTCCCTCGCGGTACCCGAACCGGACGTGGTCGGCGTGGACCGTACGGCCCCCGGGAACCACCGAGGCGTCGCCCGCGTCGGGCTCGATGTCCCGCACGCCCACCAACCGGGCCAACGACACCTGGGCCACCTGGAGCTCGTTGTACCAGCGCAGGATCAGCGCGACGGGGTCCACCATCATCTGGGCGAGGAGCGCACTGGTCGTGAGCTGCCCGACCGTGATCCAACCGTTGAGGACGAACACACCGCCCACCATCAGCACGGAGCACAGCACGGTGATGTGCGTCAGGCTGATGACCGGGAACAGGATCGAGCGCAGCCACAGCGTGTAGCGCTCCCACGCGGTCCACTCGGCGACCCGGCGGTCGGACAGCTCCACCCGCCGTCCGCCCAGACGGTGCGCCTCCACGGTGCGCCCCGCGTCGACGGTCTCGGCGAGTGCGCCGGCGACGGCCGCGAGGCCGGCGGCTTCCGAGCGGTACGCCTGCGGTGCCCGCTTGAAGTACCACCGGGCCCCCACGACCAACAGGGGCACCGCGAGGAGGACCGCCGGAGCCAACGGGGGAGCGGTGACGGCCAACCCACCGAGCAGCAGCGCGACCCATACCGCACCGATCGCGAGCTGGGGAACCGCCTCACGCATCGCGCTGGAGAGACGGTCGATGTCGGTGGTGATGCGCGAGAGTAGATCGCCCGTCCCCGCCCGCTCCAACACCCCGGGCGGCAGCCGCACGGCCCGGACGAGGAAGTCCTCCCTGAGGTCCGCGAGCATCCGCTCGCCCAGGACCGCACCGCGCAGCCGGACCTGCTGGATGAAGAGCGCCTGGACGAGGAGCGCCAGGGCGAAGAACCCCACCGTCGGGCCGATCCGCAGCTCCTGCAACGTGGCGTCGCCCGCGGAAAGCCGTTCGACCAGCGAACCGAGCAGATAGGGCCCGACCATCGAGGCGATCACGGCTATGGAGTTCACCGTGACGAGGACCAGGAACGCCACCCGGTGCCGGCGCGCCAGCTCGCCGACGTAGGCACGTACGGTGCTGGGCCCACCGACCGGCAAGGTGCTCGCCGTCGTCGGAGCAGCGGGGTCATGGCTGGGGGGCGCGACGCCGATCATGCCTTCTCCTCCATCTCGCGGGTGACCACGGCCCGGTAGCGGGGTTCCCCGTCCAACAGCTCGCGGTGCGTGCCGACGGCCGCCACCGCACCCTCGTGCACCAGGGCCACCCGGTCGGCCCGGTCGAGCAGCAGCGGTGAGGAGGTGAACACCACCGTGGTGCGCCCGTCCCGCACCGCGCGGACACCCGCGGCGACCCGGGCCTCGGTGTGGGAGTCCACAGCCGAGGTCGGTTCGTCCAGCACGAGCACCTCCGGGTCGGTGATCAGCGAGCGCGCCAGCGCCAATCGCTGGCGCTGCCCGCCCGAGAGGGAACGACCGCGCTCGGTGATCCGCACGTCGAACGGGTCCGCTGCCTCGCCCGAGCTCTGGGCCAGTGCGGCCATGACGTCCGCGCACTGGGCGGCTTCCAACGCCCGCTCCGCCGACACCTTCCCCGACGCGGGGACGTCCATCAGGTCGCGCAGGGTGCCGGAGAGCAGTACGGGCTCCTTGTCCTGCACCAGGACGGCCGTACGGGCCGCGCCGAGCGACAGGTCGTCCAGTGCCGTTCCGCCCAGGAGCACGGACGGGCCCGGGTCGTCGTCCGTGGCCACGTGCCCCCCGAGGCGCTCGGCGAGTTCGCCCGCGACGTCCGGGTCCCCGCACACCACGGCGGTGAGCCGTCCGGACGGGGCCAGGAGCCCGGTGGTCGGGTCGTACAGGTCGCCGGCCGGGAGGGGGCCGTCCGCCGGCGCGACGCGCTGCTCGGCGGTGGCCCCGACACCGACGGTGGACGGGGTGTCCGGACCGTCTCCGTCGGGCCGCGGGCCAGGGCCCGGGGCCTCCACGGCCCGCTCGAACGAGAGGACCCGTGCGGCGCGCACCGCCGCGGGCCGGGAGAAGGAGTACGCCATCGCGAACTCCTCGAAGTGACGCAGGGGAAGGTTCAACAGCGTGACTGCGCTGTACACCGTCACCAGGGCGCCCACGGAGATGCTTCCGTCCTGGACGAGCAGCACCCCGCGCCACACCACGGCGACGAGGAGGACGCCCGGCAGGAAGACCTGGATCGCGGAGATCAGCGACCAGGTGCGGGCCGTGCGGACGGCGGCCCCCCGGACCGCCTGGGAGGCCGACCGGTACCGGCTGAGGAACAGTTCCTCACCGCCGATGCCACGCAGCACCCGCAGGCCGGCCACCGTGTCGGAGGCCAACTCGGTGGCGTACCCGGCCTTGTCGCGCTGCGCATCGGCGTGGCGGGCGGCGACGGGCAGCAGCGGGAGGACGCCCAGCACCAGAACGGGGGCGCCCACCGCCACGATGACACCGAGCTCGGGTACGTAGACGACGAGGCCGACGCAGATGACCAGGACCGTCACGACTGCGGCGGCGAAGCGGGAGAGGACGTCGACGAACCAGCCGATCTTCTCGACGTCCGAGGTGGAGACGGCGACGACCTCGCCGGCGGCCACGCGCCGTGTCAGCGCGGCCCCGAGCAGGGCGGTCTTGCGGACCAACAACTGCTGGACCCGGGCCGCAGCGGTGATCCAGTTGCTCATGGCGACGCGGTGCAACATGGTGTCGCCGAGGGCGATGCTCAGCCCGAGCAGGGCGAGCGCCCCACCCGCGAGGGCCAGTTGGGTCCCCGAACGGTCGACGACTGCTTCGACGGCGAAACCAACGGCGAACGGTAAGCCGGCCACGGCCATCAGGTGGATCAACCCCCACATGAGGGCTTTGAGTTGGCCGCCTAACTGGTTCCGCCCGAGCCAGAACAGGAACCGGGGGCCTGATCGCACGTCGGGCACACCGGGGTCGGCGTACGGGAGGTCTTGGATGTGCATGGTGTCCCAGGACTCGGATGTGGACAGAGGGTAGGTGGAGGGTGGAGAGGAAGCCGTCCGAGTGGACGGCGGACCTGAGCGTGCGCTGTCAGAACCGCGCGCGCGGTTTGGGAGCAGTCAACCGTGAAAGCCTCACCCTCCTCCCCTCGATCAAGCAAACGAATTGCCCATGTCCGGCGAGGAACCGACGGGACCCCGCTGCGCACTTCGCACGACGGTCGCCGACACTCGTCCACGCGGTGCGAACATGGGGTGCATGCTTACTGTCGCCGCGTCACGGCCCATGACCTTCGCTGTGGTCTGGGCCGCTCTCCTCACCCTGCTGGGCGCCTGCGGAACGGGCGGAGGCCCCCCGAGCAAGCCAGGAGCAAGTGACCAGGACGGCGTCTCTGCACCGGCCCGCCCCGAACCCCGCTCCGATCCCCACCCGGCTCGCTTCGACAGGATACCCGGCGTCGGCGACCGGATCCGCAACCGCATTCCGGCCACAACGCGGCAGGTCGTCGCGGTGTACGGAGACCACGAGGATTCCGCGAAGTCGACCGTGGTGCTATACACGAAACAGGCTACCGAATGGCGGGCGGCGCGCAGTTGGCCCGCGCACAACGGGCGGAAGGGGTGGACCCCGGACCATCGGGAGAACGACAAGCGCAGCCCGGTCGGCGTGTTCTCGCTGTCCGATGCCGGCGGGGTGCTGCCCGACCCGGGGAGCAAGCTCCCGTACGCGCACTCCGCTGCCTTCCAGGCGCCGCGTTACTGGGCCGAGCGTTACTGGAACGACTTCGACTACGTGATCGCCATCGACTACAACCGGGTGCAGGGCACCGCACCCAACGACCCGACCCGTCCGTTGGGCCGGTCCAAGGGTGGGAGCATCTGGTTCCACATGGACCACGGCAGTGGGACGTCGGGGTGCGTGAGTCTGTCGAAGTCCGGTATGGAGTACCTGCTCCGTACCCTCGACCCCGATCTGCGACCCGTCGTGGTGATGGGGGACCGGGCGCAACTGGGCGCGTAGCCGCTGCCGGCGGGCGGTTCGGGCGGTTCAGTCGGGCGGACCGGGCCGCGTGGCGCGTTCCAGCTCCCACACGACCGAGTGGTAGCGCTGACCCGTCGCATGGTCCATGCCGACCTCGCACATCCGGTTCGCCGAGAGGCGCGCGTCGAAGTCGCGTGCGGTCACCGCTGCGGCCTCCTTGCGGGTGGCGGACTCGGTGAGTTCCCTGTGCAGCATCCCCCGGTCGCCCGCGAAGGCGCAGCAACCGGCGTCCTCGGGCACCACCACCTCGTCGGCACACGCCTCCGCCACCGTCCGGAGCTGGGCCTCGTCGCCCAGGTGCCGCATCGAACAGGTCGGGTGGAGCACCGCCGAACCGACGGTGCGGTGAATCGTGAGGTGCGGGAGGAGCTCTTCGGCGGCCCACACGACGGAGTCGACGATCGTGAGCTCCCGGTGGATCTCCCTGTTGGCAGGGGTCAGGTACGGCACGACCTCATGGGCGATGCCGAGCGTGCACGAAGAGGCGTCCACGACCAGCGGAAGCCGCCCGCCCTCCGTCCAGGCCCACGCCGCCTCGACGATCCGGTTCGCCATCACGGCGTTGCCGGACTCGTACCCCTTGGAGTGCCAGATGGTGGCGCAGCAGGTTCCGGACACGTCGGAGGGGATCCACACCGGTTTGCCCGCACGGGAGGACACCGCGACCACGGCTTCGGGCAGCGACGGACTCCGCTGTCCGTCGGGCCCGCCGAAGATGCGGTTGACGCATGCGGGGTAGTACACGGCGGTGGCGCCCGCCCGGCTGGTGCGGGGCAGCGTGCGAGGGGCCGCCCCCGGGATGCCGGGTAGCCACTCCGGAACGAGGTCGGGGCGGACCGCTCTGCGCACCCCGCGCGTGATCGCGGTGAGCAGCCGGTCGCTGATGCGGTCCGCGGCCGCCACGGCGAGACGCGCGGACGCTTCGACCACCGCGAAGTGCCGGGCGGTGAACGCGGCCACGCGTTCTTCGCGCGGCGAGTGGCGTGCGTGCCGGAAGTCCTTCATCATCGCCCCGGTGTCGATGCCGACCGGACACGCCAGCTTGCAGGTGGAGTCACCGGCGCAGGTGTCCACGGCGTCGTAACCGTAGGCGTCCAGCAGCCTCTCCTCGACGGGGGAGCCCGCGGGCTGACGTGTCATCTCGCGGCGCAGCACGATGCGTTGCCGGGGTGTGGTCGTGACGTCCTGACTGGGACAGGTGGGCTCGCAGAAGCCGCACTCGATGCAGGGGTCGGCGATGAGCTCGATCTTGGGGATGGTCTTGAGACCACGCAGATGGGCCCTCGGGTCCCGGTCGAGGACGATACGGGGGGCCAGGATCCCGTCCGGGTCGATCAACTGTTTGACGCGCCACATCAACCCGGTCGCCCGCTCGCCCCATTCGAGTTCCAGGAAGGGCGTGATGTTGCGGCCGGTGGCGTGTTCGGCCTTGAGGGAACCGTCGAAGCGCTCCACCGTGAGTCGGCAGAACTCGTCCATGAAGTCAGCGTACCGCTCCACGTCAGAGGGGTCACCCGCGTCGAAGGCGAGCAGGAAGTGCAGGTTTCCGTGGGCCGCGTGGCCCGCGACGGCGGCGTCGAAGCCGTGTCGGGTCTGGAGTTCGAGCAGGGCCTCGCACGCTTCGGCGAGCCTTGACGGGGGTACGGCGAAGTCCTCCGTGATCAGGGTCGTACCGGAGGGGCGCGAACCCCCGACCGCGGTGACGAACGCCTTGCGGGCCTTCCAGTACCCGCTGACGGTCTTCGGGTCGCGGGTGAAGTCATTGGTGACCGAGGCGACGGGCCGCACCAGGTCCAGTGTGGCCAGCACCTCCCGCGCGGCCCTTTCGTACGCCTCCTGGGCCGTGGTGTCCGGGGCCCGGAACTCGACGAGGAGCGCAGCGGTGTCGCGGGGCAGCGTCGCCCAGTCGGCGGGCACGCCCTCCACGCTCACCGACGCCCTGAGGGTGTTCCCGTCCATCAGTTCCACGGCCAGTGCCCCGGCTTCATTGAACGGGGGCACCGCGGCTGCCGCTGCCGGGAGGGAGGGGAAGAACAGCAGCGCCGTCGTGACGTGTCGGTCCAGGGGCAAGGTGTCGAAGACGACTTCCGAGATGAACCCGAAGGTCCCCTCGGAACCCACCATCAACCCGCGCATGATCTCCACCGGGGTCGACCCGTCGAGGAAGGCGTCGAGGCGATAGCCGTTGGTGTTCTTGATCTCGTACTTGGCGCGGATCCGTGCGACCAGTTCCGGATCGGCCTCGATCTCCTTCTTGAGGCCCAACAACCCTTCGCACAGGGCCGGTTCCGCCAGGGCGAGCAGTGCGTCCGCTTCCGGGTCGGCGGTGTCCACGACGCTCCCCGAGGGGAGGACGAAGGTGAGGGAGGCCAGGGTGCGGTAGGAGTTCCGGGTGGTTCCGGCCGTCATTCCCGAGGCGTTGTTGGCGACCACACCCCCGAGGGTGCAGGCGATGGCGCTGGCCGGGTCGGGGCCCAGGACCCTGCCGTACCGGGAGAGCGTGGCATTGGCCCGGACGACCGTGGTCCCCGGCCCGATGCGCGCCCGGGCCCCGTCGTCGAGGACCTCGATGCCGGCCCAGTGCCTGCGCACGTCGACCAGGATGTCCTCGCCCTGTGCCTGGCCGTTGAGCGAGGTGCCCGCAGCACGGAAGACCACCTCCCGGCCCTTTCCGTGCGCGTAGGAGAGAACGGCTGAGACGTCGTCAATGTCCTCCGCGACGACGACGACCTGCGGCAGGAAGCGGTACGGGCTGGCATCGGACGCGTAGCGCACCAGATCCGACACCTTCGTGAGCACCTTGTCCGCGCCGAGGAGGGCGACGAGCTCACCGCGCAGCGGTTCTGGCGTGCCGTCGGAGAGTTCGGCGTCCACCCGGTCGGGGGCGGGGGCGGCCGGGCGGGAAACGGGGCGCAGGATGTCCGGGTCCGGCTCCAGAAGGGGCATGTGGTCCTCCTCGTTCCTTGTGCTCGCTTGTGCCCACTCGAACACACCCGAGCTGACCGCCGCGCACCGGGGCTCCTTTCATGATCGCCCCAAGTGCGGTCGGTGCACCCCATGACGCCCCACCGGATCCCGGAAACCCTTGCCGCCACCGTCGACGCGCGATGCCCGGCACCTGCTTCGCCGGGCCACGGCCGGCGGGGCGGCCTAACGGGATTCGGGACTCCGCCCCGATGTCAGGTCCGGGCCGTCGATCAGCGCCATCAGCAGGGCGCCGAGAACGTCGCGCTGGCCGGCGGTCAGTGGGGCGAGGATCTCCTCCGCCGCGGCGCGGCGCACGGACCGGAGCTCGTCGAGGGTCCGTCGTCCGGTGTCGGTGATCTCGATCCGGATCACCCGCCGGTTCGTCGGATCCGGCGCTCGGCGCACCTGGTCCGCGGCCTCCAGCCCGTCGACCAGGGTGGTGACGGCCCGGGGGACGACCTCCAGGCGCTCGGCGAGATCCGCCATGCGGGGCGGCGAGCCGTACAGCGAGAGCGTCCTGAGCAGGCGGGACTGGGCGGGGGTGATGCCGAGCCCGCGGGTCTCCAGGTGCCGCTTCTGGATGCGGTGCACACGACGCGTGAGCCGTAGCAACTGCTCGGCGAGGATGCCGTCAGCGTCCGGGGTGTTCATGTCGGAACAGTAGCAGGACCTATGTCATTGTGAACATAGGTAACTATGAGCTATGCTCGCTGAAGCGGCTCCGGATCGCCGTGCCGGGCTCCCTCCCGGCCCGGTCATTTCTGCGCTCGAAAAGAGACGCCGCCCCGCATCCGTCCTTTCCCCGGAGGAGGCCCGTGCCCGCCGAAGTGAGCTCCCTGACGACCGCCCCCTCCGCGCCCGAGGGGGCGAGACAGCTGCGCCGCATCCTGCGACTCTTCCGTCCCTACACCGGCAAGCTCGTCATCGTCGGTCTGCTCGTCGCTGCCGCCTCGGTGGCCTCGGTGGTGACGCCCTTCCTGCTGAAGGCGATCGTGGACACCGCGATCCCGGAGGGTCGTACGGTCCTGCTGAGTCTGCTGGCGCTCGGCATGGTCCTCAGCGCTGTGGTGACGAGTGTGCTCGGCGTCCTCCAGGTCCTGATCTCCACCACGGTCGGACAACGTGTGATGCACGATCTCCGCACCGCGGTGTACGCGCGCCTCCAGAGCATGTCCCTGGCCTTCTTCACCAGGACCAGGACCGGAGAGGTCCAGTCCCGCCTCGCCAACGACATCGGCGGCATGCAGGCGACGGTGACCTCCACGGCGACGTCCCTGGTCTCCAACCTCACCGCCGTCGTCGCCACGATCGTCGCCATGCTGGCGCTCGGCTGGCGGCTCACCGTGGTGTCCCTGCTCCTGCTGCCCGTTTTCGCCTGGATCAGCCGCCGCGTGGGTCGGGAGCGCAAGCGGATCACCACCCAGAGACAGAAACAGCTGGCCGTCATGGCCGCCACCGTCACCGAGTCGCTCTCCGTCAGCGGTATCCTCCTCGGTCGCACCATGGGGCGGGCCGACTCCCTCACGGACTCCTTCGCGAAGGAGTCCGAGCGACTGGTCGACCTCGAAGTGAGCTCCAGTACCGCGGGACGCTGGCGCATGGCCGTCATCACCATCGTCATGTCGGCCATGCCCGCCGTCCTGTACTGGTCCGCGGGAATGGCCTCCGCGTCCGGCGGGCCCGCCGTCTCCATCGGTACCCTCGTCGCCTTCGTCTCGCTCCAGCAGGGGCTCTTCCGCCCCGCGGTCAGCCTGCTGTCAACCGGGGTGGACGTACAAGCGTCACTCGCCCTGTTCCAGCGCATCTTCGAGTACCTGGACCTTCCCCCTGACATCACCGAATCGGCCGAGCCCGTCCAGTTGGGCCACGTCAAGGGCGAAGTCGCCTTCGAGCAGGTCGGATTCCGTTACGACGACCAGAGCCGAGCCGTGCTCGACGGGATCGACCTCGCCGTCCCGGCCGGCGGCAGCCTCGCGGTCGTCGGGGCCACCGGGGCGGGCAAGTCGACCCTCGGTCACCTGGTGCCGCGTCTCTACGACGTGAGCGCGGGCCGCGTGACCATCGACGGGGTCGACGTGCGGGACGTGGACTTCGGCACCCTGGCGCGCACCGTCGGCGTGGTGTCCCAGGAGACCTACCTGTTCCACGCGACCGTCGCCGAGAACCTGCGGTTCGCCCGCCCCGAAGCCACCGACGCGGAACTGGTCGCAGCGGCTCGCTCGGCTCAGATACACGACCACATAGCCGCGCTTCCCGAGGGCTACGACACGGTGGTGGGGGAGCGTGGGTACCGCTTCTCGGGGGGCGAGAAGCAGCGGCTCGCCATTGCCCGCACCATCTTGCGCAACCCGCCGGTGCTGGTTCTGGACGAAGCGACGAGCGCGCTCGACACCCACACCGAATCCGCGGTACAGGCGGCCCTGGAGGCCGTGTCCGAGGGGCGCACCACCATCACCATCGCCCACCGGCTCTCCACCATCAGGGGCGCCGACCACATCGTGGTTCTCGACGAGGGGCGGATCGTGGAGCGCGGCACCCACCAGGAACTGCTCGCCCTGGAGGGCCGTTACGCCGCGCTGGTGCATCAAGACGCCGAACTGGAGCCCGCAAGATAACCATGTGCGTGGTTCGTCGACCTTGTCGGGTTAACGTGCCGCCATGCAGACCGAGACTCCGCGTCGTCGCCCGATCCGTCTCACACGCCGCGGCCGGATCGCCCTGGTCGCTGTCGGAGCGGTCGTGGTCGGTACCTCGATCGCCGTCCCCATGGCCCTGCCCGGCGGGCAGCCCGCCGAACCCGGTTCCCTGACCGTGCCGGAGGGCTGGCGCGCCGACCAGGTGTACACGGCTGTCGACAAGGCGCTCGCCCTCCGGGCCGGTACCACCAGGAAGGAGGTGCCCACGATGCGTCTGGCGCTCCCCGCCGACGCGCGGGGGAACCCCGAGGGCTATCTGCTTCCGGCCACCTATCCGGTCACCGCCAAGACGACACCCCGCTCACTGCTGTCGTCGATGGTGAACAACGCCAACAAGAGGTTCCGCGCGGGCCCGGTCGCCGCCGGTGCCAGCGGCGCCAGCACGCTGAACCTGTATCAAACGGTGACGATCGCGAGCATCATCCAGACCGAAGCCGACGACAAGACCGACATGGGCAAGGTCGCACGAGTGATCCACAACCGGCTGGAGCAGGGGATGCCCCTCCAGATGGACTCCACGATCGACTACGTGCTCAACCGGAGCACATCGCACAGCGACAACGACGACGCCCGGGTCGACACCCCCTACAACACCTACACCCGCACCGGACTGCCCCCCACCCCCATCGCCAGCCCCGGCGACCAAGCCCTGCGCGCGGCAGTCGCTCCGCCACCGGGCGACTGGCTGTACTTCGTCACGGTGAAACCCGGTGACACGCGCTTCACCGCTGAGTACGAGGACCACCAGCGCAATGTGACCGAGTTCAACCAGAACCAGAACCAGAGCCCGGACGCCCGGTCGCCCTCGCCCACCTCATGACGGGTACAGCCCACTGAGTCGGCCTCTGCACGGCCCGTGACTCACGTCGAGACCAACGAGTCCGACAGCAACCGTCGGATGTCGCGCACCGCGGCGCGTCCGGCCCGGTTCGCTCCGATCGTGCTCGCCGACGGCCCGTAACCCACCAGGTGGACCCGGGGATCGGCGACCGCCCGTGTTCCCTCCAACTGGATGCCGCCGCCAGGCCCGCGGAGCCGCAGCGGGGCCAGATGGTCGGTCACGGGACGAAAGCCCGTGGCCCAGAGGATGACGTCGACCTCGATGCTCCGCCCGTCCTCCCAGACCACCCCCTCCGGCGTGATCCGGTCGAACATCGGCAGCCGCTCCAGCACCCCACTGGCACGCGCGGCCTTGACCGCGTCCGTGAGTGGGAGGCCGGTCACCGACACCACGCTCCGTGGCGGGAGCCCCGCTCGTACCCGCTCCTCGACCAACGCCACCGCGGACCGTCCCGCCTCGGCGTCGAACGGTTCCTCGACGAACACCGGAGGCCGTCGCGTCACCCAGTGGGTCTCGGCGGCGTACGGAGCCAGCTCCATCAGGTGCTGCGTTCCCGACGCCCCACCGCCGACCACCAGCACGCGCCGACCGGCGAACCCGCCCGGCCCCCGGTACTGGGCGGTGTGCAGTTGCTCGCCCCGGAAGGTCTCCTGCCCGGGGTACCGGGGCCAGAAGGGCCGGTCCCAGGTACCCGTCGCGTTGATCACGGCACGGGTGGCCCACCGCCCCGACGTGCTCTCGACCAACAGTCTGCCGTTCTCCCCCTCCCGTACCGCGCTCACGTCGACGGGACGGCGAACCCGCAGGTCGAAGGTGTGCTCGTACGCCGTGAAGTACTCTCCGATCACCTCGGAGGACGGCCGGGCGGGGTCGGCGCCGGCCAGCTCCATGCCGGGTAGCGCGTGCATGCCGTGCACCCTGCCGTACGTCAGCGTCGGCCATCGGAACTGCCAGGCCCCGCCAGGCCCGGGCGAGTGGTCGAGCACCACGAAGTCGTCATCCGGTACGAAGCCGGTGCGCCGCAGGTGGTAGGCGCTGGACAGCCCGGCTTGCCCGGCGCCTATGACCACGACCTCCACCTGCGGAACGGTGACGCCGTCGACGTTGCTCAGGTCCCCGATATCGTTCACGCTTCTACTAACCAGCTTGGTGGGTCGGAGCTTCCCCCCGGCCAAGTTCACGACCGTGACCTGGGACACCACGGGAGCCCGAAATGCCCACCACAGGGCCGGTACGCACCGCCGAACGGCGCCCGCGCCCGCGAGGACCCGCGCCCGGTCGGCCACGGTTCCCCCGTCCGCGCCCGTCCGGATGGGAGCGGTGATCCAACGGTCCGGGCGGGTCCTGGGCCAGCATGGAACCATGTCCCACACCTTCACCACTTGCGTACTCGACGTCACCACCGGTTCCGGCGAGACGGTCATGGACCTCACCGAGAACTGCACGTCCTTCCTGAGGGACGTCGCCGTGGGCCGGGACGGCCTGCTCAACGTCTTCGTCCCGCACGCCACGGCGGGCGTCGCCGTGATCGAGACCGGCTCGGGCAGCGACGACGACCTCCTGGCCACCCTGCACCAACTGCTCCCGGCGGACGATCGCTGGCAGCACCGACACGGTAGCCCCGGACACGGACGCGACCACGTCCTCCCCGGGCTCGTGGCCCCGCACGCGACGCTGCCCGTCGTCGGCGGGGAACTCGCTTTGGGTACCTGGCAGTCGGTCTGTTTGGTGGACACCAATATCGATAATGTCAATCGTCAAGTGCGGCTGAGCTTCTTGGGCTGATAGAGCAGTTCAAGATCGTCCTGTTGGTGGCGCCGATTCTCCTGCGTTCCGGCAATACGGAAGAAAGAAGCGCGGTACCGCCCTGGGCGCAATCAGACGGCCGCACGACGGCTGCGGACAATGCCCGGGGCGGTGGCCAAGCGCTTGGCCTCGGGAGCAATCGGCTGCTCCTCACCTTGGCAGGGCGGAGCGTGGGCCAGTTGCGCCGCGCGTCAGCGCCTTCGCCGATCCTGTTCGACCACGGCGAGGACGGCGTCGACCGCCTCTGGAGCGACCCGGTTCAGTGTTGGCAGGACGCGGTACCAGGTGTCGGTCCCAAGAGCTTCGCGGACCATCCCCGGTATGAGGGGGTGGGCAGTCGGCGGCGCTGGGCACAGAGCACGGGCGATGGTGCACAGGATTGTCAGCGTCCAGTCGTCGGCTTCGGCCGTCACGTCCAGAAGCACGGGCGTTCCGGCCAGATGGCCGGCCACTGCGGCCAGGGCGACTCCGCGAGCGTCGGAGTCCGGGACGCCGGCGATCGTCGTGTACGCCCGTTCCGGGTCGCCGAGCGATGCCTGGAGTACAGCGAGGCAGGCGAGCATCAGGGGCTGCGCCCCGAGACGGGCGCGGGCCGAGGTCTCCAGGACGGCGAGTCGGGCCTCCGTCGGAGCGCCAGCGGCATGATCGGCCAAGGCGCCGAACACGTCGGCCGTGAACGCGTCGTGCGCCACGGGTCCCGGGGACGTGACCACGGCCTGCGGGGCCAGTACCGCCTCCACGGCCAGCGCAGTCCGGCGGTATACGCCTCCGGTACGGCCAAGCAGTCTGCGGCCGTCCGCAGGAGCCGCCCAGGCCCGTGCCCGCTCGGCGGCTCCGGCCAGGGCGAAGGCCTGAGCGACGAGACTCCGCGCCAGGGGCGATTGGTCGCCGGAGACGCGGTCCGCCGCTTCCGCCGCCGTCTCCGCGCACCGGAGAGCCGAGGCAGGACACCGCAGGGATGCCACGGAGGCCGACGCCCACGCGTGTACGGCGAACAGCGGGTCCCGCGACCCGGTCGCCAGGAGGCCACGCTCACCGAGGTGGCAGAGCCAGGCGACGGGGGTCTCGGGAACGGAGGTCCGTTTCATGAACCGGTCGACGCTGAGCCGGAGCCCGGGCGCGTCCCCGAGTTCCGACAGCCGTCGCGCATCCCCGCACAGCTCGTCGTACTCATTCGCTTCGTCGGCTTCGGGGCAGGGGTCGCCGGTGTCCTCTACCCAGACCGTGGCGTCGGTCAGGGGCGGGCCGGGCTCCGGCTCGACCGCGTCGACATCGGCGGAGAACTGTCCGGGACGCTGCCGACGCGCATTCGCCCGCGCGGGATCGGTCGTAGCCACAGCCGCCCGGATCTCCCTCGCGCAGGAGAGTGATCCCTCCGGGGACTCTTCCTGGTACTCCGCCTCACGCAGCAGTTCGTCCAGCAGGTCGTTCGCGTAGTGTGGCTCGGAATCGAGGAGCAACGAGGCGACCTCGGCCGCCGAGGCAGCCAGGTCTCGCCGCCAGAAGTCGACCGACCTCAGCAACCGGTCCGCGTCATGGGGCAGCCCGGCCGCAGCGAGGGCGACGGCGACCTCCGCCACCACCGTTCCGGCCCGGCCGACCGCTCGATCTCCCACCGGATTCTGGTACTGGGCCCGCTCCGCCCACTCGGCGGCTTCCGTCGCGAGCCGCCGTGCCTCCTCGACCGGCTGTGGCTTCGCCGCGAGCAGGGTGGGGACCGCCTCAATGAGCCGCAAAGCTCTGGAGGCCGGATCCGGAGCGGACAGCGCGAGGGAACGGGCCCGTGCGATGTCGCCGACCGAGGCCAGTGCCCGCAGCACCTCCACCGGAACATGTCGGCCACCGCTGGCCAGCAGGGACCGTGAGGCGGCTGCCGAGGCGAGGACGACAGACGTCGGCCGTGCCTTGACGACCTCTTCGAGGGAGGCGACCGCGAGATCGGGCCGGCCCAGATCGGCGAGGCGCAGCAGCCGCCGGTGATCAAGCGCGAAGTCGGTGAAACGGCCGAGGTCCCCACGGGAGCGGACCAGTTCGGGATAGTGCTGGAGCAGAAAGGCGGGGGTGGTCTCGGGCCAGCCCCGGGCGCGGTGGTCGTCGGCCCACGTGTCCAGGCGCGCGGTCAGGGCCGCGAGTCCGCGCACCCCGAACAGGCCCTGCGCCGTGCTGTGCAGTGTTGAGTGCGCCAGGACGAACGTGTCCGGGGCGAGGTCCTCCGGCCCGAGCACGCGCCCGGCCACATTGCGCAGGAGCCGCTCCAGGTCGTAGGGGAGCGGCGCGGCGCGTCCCCCAGTAGCGATGAGGTCGGCCAGATCCTCGTAGCCGAGGCCGCCGCGGTTGGCGACGGTCAGGAACCCGAGGGCCTCCCGTCCCGGCCCTGCCTTGTCGTCGCACAGCCGGGTGAGGTCTTCATAGGCGGTGTCCCGCAGTACGGCGGCCTCGGGGGAGGGTCGGAACCCCGGCAGTTGCTCGGCTTTCCGCAGCGGGTGGCCCGCAGGGACGTCACTGGGTAGGGGCGGGTAGGGGCGCATGCCGACCAACACGGTGAGGCCCGCGCACAGACGCTGCGGAAGGAGGGAAGCGATGCTGGGCTTCGCGCCTCCCGCCCCGGTGTCCTCGTCCAGCCCGTCGATGACCAGGAGCAGCTTCCGGCCGCGCTTGACGCTCTTCTCCGCCGCCTGCTCGTACAGTGCCGGGAGCGCGGCCGGTGTGTCCTGGCTTCGGGCTGCCTTCTTCCCGGCGCACAGGGCCAGTTGGCCCACCGCGGTCCTCACGAAGTCATCGGAGTCCTGCGCCGCAGTGCCCTGCCGCACGAAGTACGCGATGACATCCGTGTCCGCCGGTACATGGGACGCGACCCACGATGCCAGGAGCGCGCTCTTTCCCGCCCAGGCCGGCGCCACGAGGGTCAGATACCCGGGCGTCACCGACCGCGCACGCAACACGGAGGCGAGGCGTTCGAGATCCACGTCGCGGCCGACGAGGTCGGGAGGGCACCAGCCCCGGGCCGTGTGGCGGAAGTGGAAGGGAGCGGTTTTGGAGCGGGGATTCTTGGGAGGTCGGCCGCCCACTCTGGCTTTTCGTTCGTCCTGCGCTGCGGCGAAAGCGGAGAGCCATGCCTCCCGGGGGATCGGGCGGCGATCGAGCTTCGACTCCAAGTGGTCCACCAGGGCCATGAACAGGGCCAGGTCGTCGGGCGTGGTACTTCCTCGGAGCCAATTGCTGAGTCTTGACGTCCAGGACCTGAGGTCCTTGTCCCCACGGAACCCCAGCGCCATCCCGACCCGCGAGTAGGAGAGCCCGGTGGGACTGGCCTCCTTGGCCTCGTCGTACAGCCCTTTCAGAAGGCCGGACAACCAGCCCAGCGCGACTTTGCCTTCAGCGTCGCCCATGCCGCCCTCCAACGTCCAACATAAGTTACCGGACGGAATCCTCCCTGGCCGTGACCAGGCTCGCAGCGTCCTTCGGAGCCGTCAGGAAGTCGCAGGAAACCCATCGGACGGAGGA
Organism: Streptomyces sp. NPDC059816; assembly: GCF_042732055.1. Lineage (NCBI taxonomy): Bacteria > Bacillati > Actinomycetota > Actinomycetes > Kitasatosporales > Streptomycetaceae > Streptomyces > Streptomyces sp. NPDC059816. Next base: position 38,614 of record NZ_JBHWIQ010000018.1, on the reverse strand, counting down.
CAACTGCTCCACCGCCGCCCGGCACTTCGACTGGGCGGTCCTTCTCGGAGGGAAACCCACCATGCACGCACTACTCGTCGACGCCACGGCTCTGGCAGCCGTCACCGGCCTGGCCTACACCGGGACTGTGCTCGGCGTCGCCTTCGTCTCGGTTGCCTCGCGCAACCCCGAACGACGCCGGGACGCCCGGACGACCCTGACGATCCTCGTACGACGTCGCCCGCAGCGCTGACGTCCCGTGAGCCCGGTCGCCTCAGTTCCGCCGGCCTCGCCTGAGGGCCGTTGACGCTTCAACTTGCAACCAAAGAGCGCGTGTTGCCAAAATCCGCTCGCGCTTTGCGGTCGTCCTTGCAGCTGTGCAAGACTGCGGATCTCGGCAGGTCGAGCTCGCCTCTCGTCGCTCCGTGGCCTGGGGCTTCCCCAGCTCACAGAGCGCAGGAGGGGGCGTACATGGACGAATGTCCGCGATCGCGACCGAGGCCGCTGCTCACGGCGAGGAGGTGGTGCAGGAAGCATCGGAGTGCCCTGGTCCTGATGGTGATCGAGATCGCCGTTGCGGCTGTGGTTGCTCGCCTTGTAGCGGGGCTGTGAGGTCTCTCCCGGAATGAGGCCGGGAGAGACCGTCACAGGCCACGGCCGGGACCTTCGGCTGCCGGGAGGCGGCTTGTTCGTCCCGGTCGTGGCGGTCAAGAGGCCACGCTGAAGTGACGATAACAGGAAGCCGCCGAGCACTGACTACCCATGCCTCGCGCCCGCGAGGATGACCCGCAAAGGGCGCGCGTCGGCAAGGCCGACCGCCTCTTCTCCCCGCGTCCGCGGGGATTCGCTACTGATACCGGTCTGCCGTCTCTGCCGGTGGATCATCCATACAGCATCGAGGTTCTCGCACCATGGCACCGGCCGATCCGGTAGACATGCCCAACATGCATTCCAATGAAGTCTGTTGGGACCCCCGTGAGCACCACTGCGTTCGAGCGTCGGCGTTGGACGGCACGGTGACGGAGCTGAACCTGGTGGATCTGTTCCGGCGGGCCGAATCGCTCCGGGACGTGGACGGGGCCACCCCGGGTGAGAAGGTCGCCTTCGTCGAGTTCCTGCTGGCGCTGTGCTACGCCTCCGGGACCTATCCGTCGTCGCCGGGGGAGTGGGACCGCTGGGTGCGGGAGGAGTCTTCCCTGGAGGGGGTCGCGGCCTGGCTGGTCCGGCAGCCGAACGAGGACTGGAACCTCTTCCATCCGACGCGGCCCCTGGGCCAGAACGCCCTGCTGGCGCCGTTCCTGGAGGAACACGGCACCGGACCGGCGCAGCTCGTCATGGAACGCGCTGGTGACTACAGCCAGTTCGCCGATCACCGCCACCTTGAGCACGAGGTCCCCCTGCCAGCGGCCGAGGCGTTCCGGGCCATGCTGACCCAGCACTGTTTCGGGCTGGCGGGCCGGGCTCGGATCTCCGGCAAGGAGACGCTCGGTCCGGCTGTCACCAATCTGGCCACTGGCCGCCTCGGTGGCCGCGTCAGGGTTCTCGCGCTGGGCAGGACCCTCGGGCACACGCTGCGTCTCAACCTCACCCCCACCACCGACGATCCGGGTGCGCTCAATCTGACCTGGACAGAAGGACCGATCCGGCGGAGGGGCTTCACGGCCAAACCACCGCCGCGACCGGTGAGGGGATTCGCCGATCTGCACAGCCCGCTGGGGCGATCGGTGCTGATGCGGCCCGAGGCCGGAACGAACGGCGACCGTGCCACCGTCGACCGGGTCCTGATCGGTGCGGGCGAACTGCTCGACCTGGATCCCGCTCTGCACCTCCAGGACGCCGTCATGTCGGAGACCCGGACGGGCGTGAGCAAGCCCCTGTGGCCTTCGCCCACGCGGGACCTCTGGCGTGAGGCCCACGCCCTCTACGCCGCGGTGGAGAAGGCAGCCGGCGGACTCTACACGCGACTGGCCCGCTTGCCGAAGGAGCAGGGGAGCGGCTGCCGTACTTTCGAACTCTTCGCCGTCGGTCTGCTCGCCAACAAGACCGCTGCGACCTGCTGGGTGACCAGTGCGGCGCCCTTCGCACCGGGACGGGCACCCGAGCTCCACCTGGCGTCAGAACGGGGTTCCGCGGTGGCCGAGTACCTCGCCCGCAGCCTGGACAGGGCCGCGTTCGCGGCCTGGGAGATCGCGTACCCGAATCCCAAACCCGCCGACAAGAAGGCCCAGATCGCCCGCTTCGACGCGCGGGGGGAACAGTGGAAGGCGACCGAGCACCCTTACCACACCCTGCTCGCAGACGTCGCGGACGGAGCCGAGGTGGCGGACTGCCTGCCCGGCTACGCCGAATGGCTCGTGGAGCTGGCAAGCGGATTCCTCGACAAGCGCCTGGATTCGCTGCCGCCGAACGGACAGGGGCTGCGCGCCCGCGCGGCGGCCCGGTCGCGCTTCGAGAAAGAACTCAGCAGCTCCCGCGCACCCGTGGAGCTCGCCACCCTCGTGGACGGACGAGTATGACCGACGAACTGTCACCGGACCTCCCGGAGACGGGCCCCGAGTTGCTCACCGACTGGCTGGTCTCGCTGGTGCGCGGCCGGAGGTACGGCGAGCTCGCGGACCTGCGGCGTCCGGCGGCGCACACCCACACACTTATCCGGGCCGGCTGGTACGCGCCGCCGGGAGCGGATCGGGAGAACTACGAGTACGTGGCCTTCCTCTTCGCCGTGTACCACCGGGGAATGTCCAAGCCGACGCGCGGCAGCGGCAGCCTGGGGGCGGCGGCCCGGCGAATCGGCGGCCCGGAGAAGCGCGGGCCGGACGATCCGGGCGCCACCCGGCTGGTCGATCGGATCGTATCCAGTCGGCGCGTCCCCCACCGGCATCTCCAGCACACCGTCGCCCGCTTGCGCGCGTGCGAGCAGCAACCACCGTCCTGGGCCGGTCTGGTCGAGGATCTCGAACGCTGGGGTGACCGTACGGCGCGTATCGCCTACGGCTGGGCGGTCGATTTCCACGAGCCGCGGAACACCAGGAACAGGACCATGCAGAAAGGCAGCAGCACGTGACTGAGAGCACCGCCTCGCGGAGCCAGTTCCTTTCCCTCCATCTTCTGGAGACGCTTGCCGCCGTCCTGCCCGTGCGGGACGAGAACAATTCGCCGAAATCCATTGTTTATGGAGGTGTCGAACGGCACATGATCACCAGCCAGGCCCGGCGGCGTGCCGAACGCATGCACGCCCGGAAGCGGGCCAACGCTGGGGTCGGCCCACTCGTGGGACGGACCACCGGCCTGCGGACGCGGGAGTGGGCCCTCATCGCGGCGCGTGAGCTGGAGACCGCGCACGGCTGGGAGTGGGACGAGGCCGTGACCACAACGCGGGCCGTGCTGGAAGCCACCGGGCTGAAGTTCGGCGAACCGGCCAAGAAGACCGTCGCCAACCTCACCAAGGTGCTCCTGTTCGCCCCGTCGGACGCCGGTGAGCGGATCGCCGCGCACATCGCGGAGAATGCCGGCGAGCTGACCGGCTGGCGGGAGACGTACCTCGCGGCGCAGAAGGCGGCGGTCAAGCCGAAGCGGGGCACGCGTAGGACGTCCGACGACGCCGAGTCGGCTGGCGGAGCGGACGGCGGGCGGGTGGAGAGCACGGATCTGCCGCCGCTGCCAAAGGAGTCCCGGGCTGCGGTGCTGACCGCGCTGGCACCCCGTGACGCCATCGACATCGCGCTGTACGGGAGATTCCTCGCGGAGATCGCAGATTCGCCCAACGTCGACGGCGCCGTGCAGAGCGCACACGCGTTCACCATCCATGAAGCGGAACAGGTCGACGACTTCTACGCCGCTGCCGACGACGTCAAGCTGGAGCGGAAACGCAACGCACTGGACTTCCTGGACGCCGCAGACAACGGGGGCGCTGGCATGACGGGGTACCAGTCGCTCATCTCCGGCACTTTCTACCGGCACTCCGTGCTGGACCGGCACCAGCTGAGGACCAACCTGCGGGCGGCCGGCATGACCGAGACCGAGGCAGGCGAGGCGGCAGTCGCGGCCGAGCAGGAGTTCGTCAACGCGTTCGTCGACGCCTTCCCCGAGGCGAAGAAGAACTCCACCGCCTCCACCGGATCGCTGCCCGCCCTTGTGCTGGTCTTCGAGGGCGACCGCCCGTACAACTACGCGTCCGCATTCCAGCGGCCGGTGATCGAGGACCCCCGGTACAAGGACGGAGAGGGTCCGGCAGGGCCGGCGGGCGTGGCGCGACTGCTCCGGCACCACGCGTTCGTCAGCCGGCGCAGGACGGACATCCGTGCGGCGCGCCTGCTCACATACGACGCCGAGATCGATGCCCTGCTTGATGAGTCCGGCGTGCCGGACGGCACCCGGGTGGACTCGATTGAGGGTCTGCTCCCGTGAGCCATGTCCTGCTTCTCAGGCTGGCGGCGCCCCTGCAGTCCTGGGGAGTGGCCTCCCGATTCGCGCCGCGCCGTGATTCGCACGGGCGTCCCACAAAGTCGGCCGTCATCGGGATGTGCGCCGCGGCGCTCGGGCTGCCGAGGGACATGCCGTCCGAGGAAGCCGGACCGTCCCGGGAGGGGCGGGGGACGGCGCGCACGCTCTTCGGAGAGCTCGCCGACACCGTCTTCGCCGTACGCGCCGACCACCCGGGTGTACCGGTACGGGACTACCACACGGTGGGCGCCGGGCGGTATCCGCTGAGTCCACGTGACATCGTCACGGACCACCGGCGGGCCGCCGCCGTATCGGCCTCCCTCGACGCGGCCACAGGGGACCGGTTCGGTGACCATGCCCTCAGTGGCTGGTACGGCGCACCCAAGAAGATCGCGGCCGACCCCGTCTCGGGCACGCTGGTCTCACGCGAGCTACAGCGTTCCGCCCTCATCACCGAGCGGTGGTACCTCGCGGACGCCACCTTCCTCGTGGGGCTCCAGCACGAGGACCGGCAGTTCCTGGAATCAGTGGGAGAGGCGCTGGAGTACCCCCGTCGGTTGTTGTGGCTGGGCCGCAAGTCCTGTCCGCCGTCCGGCACCCTGTCCCTCGGGGTCGTCCCGGGTGACGCGGTGACCGTCTTCCGTACCCGTTCGCTCCTGCCGGGTCCGGACGGCACGGCGGACACAGGGCGCCGGCTTTGGGCGTGGTTCCAAGTACCGCCTGGGGAACCGGGTGCCACGTCTGTGCAGGACCAGCCGGTGGGCTTCCACGTGTTGGGGCCCGAGCACACCACCCGCTGGGAGGTCCGTCGGCGGATCACCCTCGACCCGAACGCCACTGAGTGGGAAGAGATCATCCCGTGAGTGATTCCCCGCAGCAGAGCCGCACGACATCGACGGCGCTTGCCCGATTCGTCGCCACCCACTCCGTTCTGACACTGGATGCGCGTCACCCCTACGTGGCCAAGTCCCTGATCGACGCCCAGGAGATGCACCGGACGGTCATGAGCGGGTTCAAAGGGTGGGTTGACAACGGCAGCCCCGACGCACGCGCCCAGATGGGCGTGTTGTCGACCTGGACCGTCGACCTCAAAGCGGCGGCACTCGTCCTGGTCGTCCAGTCGAGGGTCACGGCGGACTGGGCACACGTCCCGAAGGGCGCACTTCGGGACGCCCCGCAGCTCATCACCGTTGATCAGACGTTCCGGACTGGTGACACGGTCGGCTTCCGGGCAGTGGTTAACCCCACCTACAGTCGACCCCGGACCGGGCCCGACGGGGAACCGGTCCGGGGCAAGCGGGTGGCGCACACTACTCAGGCCGGCATACGGAAGTGGTGCGCGCATCACTTCGGGCATGGAAAGACCCCGGGAAGAGTGGGAGCAATCACGGACCCGGACGCTCTGTCCGTGCGTTCGCTGCCCCTGGCCTCCAGCGCCGATCCAGACCGGGCCGTGCGGATCGCACGCGCCGAGGTACGAGGCACGCTGACCGTGGCTGATCCGGGTGTGTTCGTCACCGCGCTCTCCGACGGTGTGGGCCGCGGGCGTGCGTATGGATGCGGGCTCGTACTGACGCGTTGACCCCGAGGATTCGGCGCGCAGTCATGAAGGATGCCGCCTGGCGGGTCCGTTGTGGTGCCGAGAATCAGGTAGGCCCTTTGGTTGCTCCTGACGGCGGCATCTGGGATGAGTACTCATGATGATCGTCAATGCCGCCACCTGTCCCCTCGCAGGACCGTGAGCTGACGGACCGGACTTTCGCTCGGCCGATTCCCTTCCTTCAGCAGCGCGCTTGGCGGGCTTCCGGGTCGCGGCGACCCGGCCATCGTCCGGGTGACATGGTCAGGGACGTCTACCAGGCTTGGCTTCCACGGGAGAACGAACCCGCCGGGAGACCAGTACAAAGAGGGGCCCATGGCGCGGTGCACAACAACACCAGTCGGCTGCGTGCAGTGTTCGTCCGGCTGCAGGGGACTGGTGCGTGTCGCAATCCGGGTAGCCTGGGGGTTGTCTTTGCGGAGGTTGGCGGACACCAACCGCGACAATCCGCGCCGTCAAGTCCGGCTGAGTTTCCTGGGCTGAACCTACGCGTGCGACACGGGAGGCCTCGCGCGGTACGCGCCGTAACGGCGCCGCCCCCGGGCAGTCGGCGAGCCTGAGCGACGTCTGCGACCGTTCGGCGCGCTGGGCGGCTTCCAGGGCGACCCGTGGGTGACCACCACCGTCGGAACACCCGCGCCAGGCTGACCGAACCCGCGGGTGTTCGCGCTCGAACGAGCGGTGAGAGCCCGGCGGCCCGGGACGGTAGTACGGTGGCGGTACCGAGCGCACCTCGCACGCCGTCATCCGTTTCGGCGTCGCCCTCGGGTCACGGCCAATGCCGGAGCGCATCGCGCCCGGTCGGAAATGAGCCGCCCCACATGAGTCCGATGAGCCTCGGAGTACTCGCTTCCTCCCGCAAGGAGAACGAGTTCCGCTTGCCGCTGCACCCCCGCCACCTCGACCGGGTCGCCCCGGACGTACGCGAGAAGGTCTTCCTGGAAGAGGGGTACGGCCAACGGTTCGGCATCGCCGATGACGCGCTGCGCCCACTCGTGGCCGGCCTGCGCTCCCGCGCGGGGCTCCTCGACGAGTGCGACGTCCTGTTGCTGCCGAAACCGATGCACGACGACGTCGCCGAACTGCGCGAGGGCCAGGTGCTGTGGGGATGGCCGCACTGCGTGCAGGACGAGAAGATGACCCAGATCGCCATCGACCGACGGCTGACGCTGATCGCTTGGGAAGCCATGAACCACTGGACCTCCGCCGGCGCGTCCAGTGTCCATGTGTTCCACAAGAACAACGAGCTCGCCGGCTACTGCTCGGTGCTGCACGCCCTCCAACTCGGTGGGCTGACGGGTAGCTACGGACGCCGTCTGCGCGCGGTGGTCATCAGCTTCGGCGCCACGGCACGCGGTGCGGTCACGGGCCTGGGCGCCATGGGGGTTTCCGACGTCACGGTACTCACCCGGCGCGCCGCCACGGCGGTGGCGTCACCGATGCCCTCGGTCGTGATGGGCCACTTCCAAGAACAGGAGGACGATCCGACCCGCCTGGAAGTGGTCAGCGAGACCGGTTCCGTGCCGATGGCGGAGTACTTGGCCGGGTTCGACGTTATCGTCAACTGCGTCTTGCAGGACACCGACGCACCGCTCACGTTCGTCACCGACGAGGATCTTCCCCTCTTCCGGCCGGGAACCTTCTTCGTCGACGTCGCCTGTGACGAGGGCATGGGCTTCACCTGGGCCCGCCCGACGACCTTCGATGAGCCCGTGTTCGGGGTGGGGCGGGACTGCCACTACTACGGGGTGGACCACAGCCCGTCGCACCTGTGGAACTCCGCGACCTGGGAGATCAGCGAGGCCCTCCTTCCCTACCTGCACACGGTCATGAGCGGTCCCGAGGCATGGGACGCCGACGTCACGGTCAGACGGGCCATCGAGATCCGTGACGGCGTCGTCCGGAACCCCAAGATCCTCTCCTTCCAGCACCGGTCAGCCGCCTACCCGCACGCTTCCGAAGCCCGGGAGCCCCGGTTGAGCAGCGCCATGTCGAGGTGACGAGGTTGCCCACCGCCTGGAGGCGGAACCCGCCCGGGGAGTTCCGTAGCCCTCCTCTGAACCCGGCGGCGCCAGCGGCTTCGTGATGCCGTCCCTGCCCCGGGAGGTCGGATCGTCGATCCGGTCCGGGCGGGACGGGATCGCCTCACGCGGACGGCTGTTCCCGAGAGGTCGGCGAGGTGTCGAGGGGGCGCAGGAAGCGGCGTTCGTAGCGGCGGATGCACTTGGTCCGACGGGCCAGTTCGAACGCCGCCTGGCACGCGGGGTCGGTGGCGCTGTCCGCCCGATAACGTTCGTACTGAGCGAAGTCGGGGAACGAGAAGAGGGCGTAGGCGATGTCGCTGTCACCCTCGCTCGGGAGGAAGTAGCCGTGATGGGTGCCGCCGAAGCGGTTGACGAGGCCGACCCATCGGCGGCCGTACTCTTCGAAGTCCTCGATGCGGTCGGGGTCGATCTCGTACTTCAGATGAATCGTGATCATGTGTGCTCTCTTCCCTGCTCCTGTTGTCGGGCCCCGAACGCCGGGACCTGTAGCCCTCGAAGCCCGGGCCTCGCGGTCCGGAGCTTACGAGCGCCGGGGAGCCGGAGGGAATCCCGCCACGCCACGACGCGCCCCCGATGAATGCGTGTTGCTCCTGCCACTGTTCCCCCGTCTGTCAGGGGCGCCTCGTGCAACGCGGTCGTGTGGCAGCCGGCGACATCACCGGAGACGGCTAGACCGACCTCATGCGGACCCGTCCGGCCGTGGGGGGGGGGGCCCCCGCGCCGCGCGGGGCCCCGCGCCCGGCGGGGGGGGCCCGGCCCGCCCGCCCCCCCCCCCCCCCCACGGGCCGGAACCCGCGCCGCGGGCGG
>NZ_JBHWIQ010000018.1:0-29730 GCF_042732055.1 Streptomyces sp. NPDC059816 | reverse complement strand
GGGGGGGGTTGGGCCCCCCGCACCCACCCGGGTGGCCGTATCCCCCCTCGCCCGCGGGCCGGGGCGGGCGGGGGGGCCCCCCCCGCCCCCGGGCCGCCCCCACGACGTACTCGGGGTCGGGCAGCTCCTTCGACCCGCAACGCCTCAGACGGGCAGAGACCCGCGGGGACGGTCGCGGCAGCCGGTCTTCAACGAGCTGCGGTTCACAGCGTCTTGCTCAGATGGTCTGCGAGCAGGGCGGCGAAGCGCGCCGGGTCAGTCAGGTCCCCGCCCTCCGCGAGCAGGGCGGTGCCGTACAGCAGCTCGGCCGTCTCGGAGAGAGCCGGGTCGTCGGAGCGCTGTTCGTGGGCCGTACGCAGACCGCTGACCAGCGGGTGCTGAGGATTGAGCTCAAGGATGCGCTTGACCGGCGAAAGCCCCTGGCCCATCGCCTTGTACATCTTCTCCAGCGCCGGCGTGAGACCGTCGGTGTCGCTGACCAGGCATGCCGGGGAACTGGTGAGCCGGGTCGTCAGGCGCACGTCCTTGACGTCGTCGAGCGTCTCGTTGAGCCAGGTCAGCACCGCTGCGTAGGCGTCAGCCTGTTCGGGGGACGGTTCCTCCTCGGAAGGCAGGTCGAGCACGCCCCTGGTGACGGACCGGAACTCCGTGTCCCGGTAGTCCGGCACCGCCTCGGCCCAGATCTCGTCCACCTGGTCCGTGAGGAGGAGGACCTCGTACCCCTTGGCCCGGAAGGCCTCCAGATGCGGGGAGTTCTCGACCTGTGCACGGCTTTGACCGGTCATGAAGTAGATCTTGTCCTGGCCCTCCGGCATCCGTGCGAGGTAGTCGGCGAGGGTGGTGGGCTCGTCGCCGGCGGTGGAGGTGAAGGAGGCGAGATCGAGGATCGCCCGGTGGTCCTCTGACGCGTCGAGGAGTCCTTCCTTGACGACGGGCCCGAACTCACGCCAGAACGTGCGGTACTTCTCGGCGTCCTTGTTCATCAGGTCCTTGACGGAGGCCAAGACCTTCTTCGCCAGCCGCCGCCGGATGAGTTGGATGTGGCGGTCCTGCTGGAGGATCTCGCGGGAGATGTTCAGCGACAGGTCGGCGGCGTCGACGACCCCCTTGACGAAACGCAAGTGGTCCGGGAGGAGTTCGCGGCTGTTGTCCAGTATGAAGACGCGCTTGACGTACAGCTGTAGGCCGTGTCGGGTGTCGCGCTGGTAGAGGTCGTGCGGGGCCCGCGAGGGCAGGAACAGCAGGGCCTCGTACTCGAAGGTGCCCTCCGCCCGCATCTGGATGATGTCGAGCGGATCCGTCCAGTCGTGGCTGATGTGCCGGTAGAACTCCTGGTACTCCTCGTCGCTCACCTCCGCGCGCGGACGGGCCCAGAGCGCCTTCATGGAGTTGAGGGTCTCGTCCCCGAGCCGGACGGGGAAGGAGATGAAGTCCGAGTACCGCTTGATGATCTCCCGGATCTTTCGTTCGTCGGTGTAGTCGTAGAGCGCGTCCTCCTCGTCGGCGGGCCGCAGGTGCACACAGACCGAGGTGCCTTCCGGAGCGTTCTCCACGGTTTCGACGGTGTACGTACCGTCGCCAGTGGACTCCCACCGCACGCCTTTTTCCTGACCGGCCTTGCGGGTGAGCAATGTGGTCCGGTCGGCGACCATGAACACGGAGTAGAAGCCGACCCCGAACTGGCCGATCAGTTCGGCCGACTCCTTGTTCTCCTTGAGGCGGCGCAGCGTCTCGGCGGTGCCGGACTTGGCGATGGTGCCGATCAACTCCACCAGTTCGTCACGGGACATGCCGATGCCGTTGTCCCGCACGGTCAGCGTGCGGGCCTCCGCGTCGGCCTCGATCGCGATGTGCAGGTCGTCCGCCCTGAGTGCCTCGTCCTTGAGGCCGGCCAGACGTCGTTTGTCCAGGGCGTCGGAGGCGTTGGAGACGAGTTCCCGCAGGAAGATGTCCTTGTTCGAGTAGATCGAATGAACCATCAGCTCCAGCAACTGCCGTGCTTCCGCCTGGAACTCCAGCGTCTCGGTGCTCATCGTTTCCCTTCGGTTCGGTTGGTCTGACGACAGCCCTACCCTTCCAGAGGTCACGCTAGGTGTGCACATGTAGGCACGCGGCTCGGCGGGGGCGAGTTCGGGCTGTTCGCGAGCAGCGATGACGTGGTGCGCTCCAGGGCACTGAAGATCGCTTCCCGTGCTCAGGAGGGTCGCCTCCCGTTCTGGGGCGGATTCCTGGCGGATCGGGTGACGCGGTCGTCGGAGTCCGCCACGGACAAGGCGGCCTCCGGCCGGGGCTCGCGGTGGACTCCACCGTCCCCGTCGTCGTGCGGGGTGCGGCGGTCGGGACAGGTCTGAAGGCGCTGCGGGTCCTGGTGCCGTACGACGACAAGAAGTGGTCGTCCGTCGGGACCTCGGCCCCGGAGGGCTGCGCTGAGCTGGGCCGGAGACGACGTACTGCGTGCTCCGGGCGAACCAGAACGCCCGGTCGGAGATCCAGTACGCTGACGATTGCCACACGGAGGTCAGCGCAGCCGAGCGTCGCGACCGGGACGACTCGGAGCGGTTGACCGGTCCGTCCGCTCACGGGTCGACGACCCCGCTGACGACTTCCGTCCGGGCACAACGGATCCGCTGTACCGCACGTGTTGCTGACGACTCCGCCCCATGACCTCGTGCATGGAGACATCAGATGCCATGCGTACCGACTTGGAGGAGGCGACGGTGTTCGGACGGGGCACGGGGTTGATCGCGGGTGCCATGACCTTGGCCTGCATGGTTCTCGTCGGCCCCAGCGCACCGAGCGCTGTCCTCTTCGCGAGGTCGCTGCCCGCCGAAGCGGTACGGGACGTCGTACCGAACCGGGTGATGACGTGGAACCTCTGCAACCCTTGCAAAGAAGGCAACGTCGACCAGGCGGCGGACATCGCCACCTACGCACCCCAGGTCATCGGCCTGCAAGAAGCGTGCGTGCGTGACGTCGAAAGGATCCGGGACTACCTGGAGGGCGTGTACGGGCTGGTCTACCACGTCGAGTACGGAATGGTCCTCACCCATCGAGGCCGCTGCGGGGGAATGCCGTGGAGTCCGGGGGCCTTCGGCCAGGCGATCCTCTCGGCTGCGCCGATGACGGACCGCGTGAAGGCGGAGTACCCGGACGGCGGCTCCGAAGACCGTGGCTATCTGGCCGTCACCACTGAGGTGGGCGGCAAACCCGTCCGGGTCTTCAACACGCACCTCGCCCAACGACGCCAGGAATCAGTCCGGGCACACCAGGTCGAGGTGCTCGCCGAGGACGTCGCCCGGCATGACCGTGCGATCGTTCTCGGGGACTTCAACGCCGTGCCGGACGCCCCCGAACTCGCTGACATGTGGGCACTGGCCGCGGACGTGGACCCCGAGTGCCGTCCCTCCCTCGTCGGTGTCTGCAAGCCGACCACCGACTGGCAGAGCAAGTTCGACTACGTCTTCCTGCGCGGCATCACCCCGCGCGAGCACGGCGTACATCCCACCACGATCTCGGACCATCACCTGGTGCACGCCGACCTGGACCCGAGCTAGGCCCCTCTCCTTAGCACCATGCCCAGTACCGGGTGGGCCTTTGGAGCATCTCCACGCGCCGACGGCACACCGTGGAGTGGGATGGTCGGGGCCGCTGGACGCGGCCGAAGTCGGATGAGGCAGGGTGAACGGCATGGTGACCTCGGCCGGCCCGTCAGCGGGCACGTCGGTACGCGCAGCCTCCGCGGACCTCCTGGATCCTGCCGCGCTGTCCGTCTCGCTCCAACTGTTGGGCAGCCCGGCGCTGTTGTTCTACCGGCCGGACCAGGAGGAGTGCGCCCGCCGCGCACGCGTCTCAGCGGCCCGCTTGGACCGTCTCGAAGTGCTCCAGACCCTCCTCGAACTGCCCGTCGACGAGCCCGTCGCCCTGGCGCCGCTGCCCGCACACCTCCGTGCGGCGGTACGTCGGCTGCCGGCCGGCGCCGCCGAGCTCGACCAGCGTGCGGTCACCCGCCGCGCGGTACGGCCGCTCGTCATCGATCTCGCTGTGGTCCGGGCGAGTGCCGCGGGCTGGCGCGGAGGTCTGGAGCGAGCCGGCCGCTTCGCCCCCTTCTGCCGGCGTGCGCTGCTGCTGGAACGCACTCCACCAGTGGCTGAGGAGATGCTGATGGAAGCCGCCTTCTACGGCATCGGCATCCTGGTGGCCGACGGTGAGCGCGTGAACATGCTGCTGGAACCCCGACCCCACGCCCCTCTTCGTCACACCCCCGCAGCCTGGTGTTTCACCGAGGAGTTCCACCACCGCATCTGCTAGTCACGGCTTGCTGAACTCCGAGCCGACCGTGGGGCGCGCCACGGACGGAGCCTGCGGTGCGACGGGGTCCTGCGCCCACTGCCGCAACTGCCGGGGCACTTCGAAGGCGCTGGACCCGGGATGGTCGAGTTCCGCGTTGAGCACCGGGTACCGGTCCACCGCGCGTCGGCAGAACTGCTGCCACCACGCGGGCCGTCCGGCCGGATCGACGGCGTCCATGGTGCGCAGCCACTCCATCAGTACGGCCGCGTTGTGGGCCGCCGCCGGCACCTGCGCCCGATTGCTGACGAAGGTGTCCAGTTTGCGCCCCTCACAGCCGACACACCAACACACCGGCGGCAGACCCGCGGCGAACAGCCTCGCCAACCTCTCCCCGAGGAAGAAGCCCATCAGCTCCGGCAACAGCACGGAGGGCGAGTTCGGTCCGCCCGCGGAACGCTTGGCCGCCTGCCCGGGCGGCACGATGTGCCGCACACTGCTGGTGGCACCGAAGGCGGAGAACGCCGCGCCGTGGGCGAGGGCTCCGAACGCCGCCAGGTCGGCCCGGAGCAGCGCCGTGCCGGGCACCTCCGCCAGCAACCGCTTGAGGTTGCCCACTGCCGAGGAGAAGCCTGCCAGCGGGTCCATCTGTCCGCCGAGCATGACCGCTTTGGGGTTCGGCACGAGATTGAGCCATCCGATGAACTGCTCGACCGTGCCGTCGCGCAGCCACCCCACGTCCGCGGGAACACTGAAGATGATGTGGGGGTCCTCCAGCTTGAGGACCTGGTGCACGGCGGCCTTGAGCGCACCCAAGTCGTCCGCGTGCAGATATCCCGTGGGCGTGAGGGCGGCCGTCGCGCCCACCCGGTGACCCACCTGCGCCTCGATCGAGAGCTTCAGCGGGTCGCCGAAGGCCAACTGGCCCGCCACGATGTCGGGAAAGGGATCGTCCTCGGTGGCCGCCGCCTCGGTGTAGACGGCGGGATCCGCGAGCAGCGGTCCCGTGAACCCCTCCTCACGCAACCTGCGGGCCTTCGTCGCCGCCTTCGGACCGCTGACGACGAGCCCGCTGCGCACCGGATCGAGGTGCGCGCGAATGTAGCCGACCCGGCTCACTCCGGCCTGCAGCAGCAGCCTTCCCTGCAACTGGCCGGACAGGAAGGGTTGCTGGGCGGCGGCTGGGCCGGAAGGCTCCGCGCAGTCGGAGTCGGAATCGGGGCCCGGACGCGGGGTGGGGATCGACTCGGTCATGGCCTCACCTTCGAAGCGAGATGCACCGCCGCGCCCTCGCGCGGGGCGTACAGCAACGGGACGTTCTCGGGTGTCAGCCGGGCACAGCGGGCCGACTCCCCGGGGTGGAGACGGTCAACGACGCGCACGTGCGGTGGTGAAAGATTAGCTTCACATATTCCTCCTTGTGGCGAAGTCGCCAGAATTGACGGGATCTCAAGCAGGACGGCACGGGCGGCATGACGGCATCGGTTCACACGGACGGCTACGCGAAAGGACCGTGCCCGCCGCCCGAGTGAAGCGGGACGGCGGTCACGGCCGTTGCCTTTCCAGACGCCTGACCAGGTATGTGCGTGTATGGGGCGCGGACCTTCAGGCGACCTACGCGGCCTTGGACAGGGCCGACCTGTCCATCCGGGACACGGGCCGGTCGTGCGTCGAGGGCACGGTCGCCACCTGTCGTCCACCATGGCGCGGCCACAGCAGGAGTGCGGCGACGGCGCCCGCTCCGGCGAGGGTCGCGAGGACGGACCAGGCAAGGGAGAAGCCGGAGTTCGTACCGAGCCATCCCGCGATGGGATAGGTGATCAGCCAGGCCAGGTGCGACAGGGAGAACTGGGCTGCGAAGACCTCGGGGATCGCGTTCGGTTCGACGGAAGCGCGCAGGACGTTACCGGTCGGTGTGATGACCAGCGCCATGCCGATGCCGATCACGGTCCAGACGATCGCCGTACCGGTCCATGTGGCCAGGCCGGCCGTGGTGAGGGTCACTGCGGCGATCGTGCCGCCGACGAGGACTCCCGCACCGGTCACCATGACGCTGCGAGCGGTGATCCTGCGGAGGACGCGGGGGAGCACGAGGGCGGCCAGGAGGGTTCCACTGCCGGAGGCGGCGAGTGTCCATGCGACGTCCGACTGCGAGCCGCCGAGCTCGTCACGGACGTAGTTGACGGTGTTGACGACGACGATCGACCCCGCCGCCGCGACCACGAGGTTGAGCGCCATGACGCCGCGCAGTTGCGGTGTCCGCAAGAAGGTCCTGATGCCTGCCACCACCTTGTCCCGTACCCGGGTGTGGGCACTGGGGCGGGCTTCGGGGATGCGCGTCGGCAGGATGAGCAGCGCGGAGACGAGGAATCCGACGGAGGTGCCCAGGAACAACCAGTTGAAGCTCATGAACGCCAGGGCGACCGCCGCCAGAACGGGGCTGAGCAGGCTCTCCATGGTGGAGGCGACCTGGGACGCCGACAGGGCGCGGGTGTAGTCGGACTCGTCGGTGACGATGTCGGGGATCACGGCCTGGAACGTCGGGGTGAACGCTGCGGACGCGGCCTGGAGCAGACCGATCAGGACGTAGATGTGCCAGACCTCGGTCACGAGCGGCAGCGCCAAGACCACCGCTGCGCGCACCACGTCGAGGAGGATCAGGAGGGTTCTTCTGGGGAAGCGGTCGACGTACGCGGCGGCGAGGGGGGCTATGACCACGTACATGACCATCTTGACGGTCAGGGCGGTGCCCAGGACCATGCCGGCGCGCGGGCCGGCGAGCTCGTAGGCGAGCAGTCCGAGGGCCACTGTTGCCAGCCCGGTACCGAACAGGGCGATGATCTGGGCGCTGAACAGGTGGCGGTAGTCGCGGATGGCGAACAGTCGCATGGCGTGTCCTTCCGTGTCCATGCGGTGGGGCACGGCCTCGGGGCGGAGGCCGTGCCCCACAGTGGGAGGCCGGGATGTCCCTACACATCGGTGCCGCTCTCCGGCGTGAGGCCCGCGAGCAGGTTGAAGGCGCCGGTGAGGACGTTGAGGGCGACGACACCGACGACGTCGGCTATCGTGCGGTCGCTGTAGCCGTGCTCACGCAACGCGATGACCTGTTCGTCGGTGATCGACGTCGGGGCGCGGTAGATCTGGAGGGCGAGGGCGATGATCGCCGCGATCGCGGGATCGGCCGAGGTGCCTGAGCGGGCGCGCTCGATCTCTTCCTCGTCCACTCCGCGTGCGCGGGCAGCACTGACGTGCGCGTCGAGACACAGCCGGCACCCCTGGAGGACCTGGATGGCGATCGAGATCCGTTCGCTGGTCCCGCGGTCGAGTTTGGCTCGTCCCATGGCCCGGCTGAGCTGGAGGTATCCGCCCAGAACGGCGGGTGAGTGCGCCATCGTGGAGACCATGTCACCGAGCGGGCCGTGGCGGGAGGCCAACTCGGCGAGGAGGTCACGCGAGGCGCCGACCGCCGTGTCGGGCGTGAGGCGGGCGAGGCGGGGCATGACGGTCCTTCCGACGTGGATGCACCGGCGGCGGGGCGCTCGTGCTGCGCCGTGCGTCCCGGCCGCCCGTCATCCAGTGGTGTGCATGCGGTCAGTGGTGGCCGTGGTGGTTCGCGTGTTCGGGTGTGGCCTGGGCTGCCGCGTCCGGGCGGTGGGTGGCCGTGGTGGTCCGCACCGTGAACTCGGCCGTCCGGACGACGTCGCCGTGCTGGAAGTCCAGGTAGAGGCGGTAGGTGCCACCTGACGGCGCGGTGGCCATGAAGGTGATCTCGGGCCCGGGTTCGGTCGTGCCGTCACCGGGCTCGCCCTCCGGGTGGACGTGGAGGTAGCCCAGGTCGCCGACCCGCAGTGCCACCAGGTGCCCGTACGCGCTCAGGTAGGGCTGCAGGTCGGTGACGGGCTGGCCGTTCCGGTTGACGGTGAGTGTCAGGTCGCTCGCTCCACCGGGTTCCAGCTCTCCGTCGAGGGTGACGCTGTAGTCGCCGATGTGAGCGGTGCGGGTGTCCTCGGGAAGCGGCTGGGGGTCGTACTGCCCGGCGACCGAAGCGTCGATCCCCAGCGTCAGGGTCCCCTCGTGGCCGGCCGGGTGGATGTCGGCGAAGAACCTCCAGTCTCCGGGTACCAGGGTCACGTCGACGCTCCAGGTTCCCTTCTCGTCCCTCACCGGGTGCACGTGCTGGAACCCGGTCGTGTCGCGCCGGACCACGATGAGGTGCAGTTCCTTCCCGTGTTCGGGAGTGAACGCCGTCACCGGCTGTCCGTCGGGGCCGGTGATCCGGAAGGTGACCGTCTGCACTCCGGCGGAGAGGATCGTCGAGTCGAATTCGAGGGTGTATCCGTTTTCGGAGACCGAGAGGCCGCCGGGACGGGCCCCGCCGTGGCCGCTGTGGCTTGTCATGTCGTGGCCGGAATGGTTCGTCATGGTGTCTCCGCCTGTCTGATACGTGCTGGTGATGCGTTTCTGGTGGGTGTCGGTGCCCCGAGCACCCACCAGAACCATATACCCCCCAGGGGTATTCCTCAAGAGATCGTTTGAGGGCGGCGTGTCCTCACGGGAACCCGCGCCGAGCGAGGCGGCGCCGGGCATCGATCCGCACCCGTAGGGACGACCGGCAGGTCGAGTCCCGAGTGCCCACCCTCCTGTCGCCACTGCGCAACTGCGCACTGGCCAGGCCGTGTCCGGCGCGGTCGTCGCGGCCCTCGCTCGCGGTGTGGCTGCCGGGCCTTGGTTCGTCGCGGTCACCATCCGCTGGTACCTCGACCTCGTCGTCGCCCGCGGAAGGCTGCCGTGGCACGCGAAACCCCGACGGCCGGGCCTTGGTTAGTCTGCACGGGTGACCACCGACCTGATCCTGTTGCCGCGTGTTGCCTACCGTGGACAGGAGGTCACCGCGCCCCGGCTCCGCGCTCTCCTCGCGCTCCTCGCGGGCGATTTGCGTACCGGATGCAGCACGGAGCGGCTGGTAGCGGGGCTATGGCCGGACGAGTTGCCGGAGCGACCGGGCAAGGCGGTGCAGGTCCTCGTGTCCAGGGCGCGGGCGCGACTGGGCCCCGACGTCATGGTGAGTACCCCGGCCGGGTACCGGCTCGCCCTCGGCCAGGACCAAGTCGACAGCTCCGCCCTGCTCCTCCACGCTGCCACGAGCGCGCACCGGGCCAGGGCCGGCGACCCCGCGGGATCGCTGGCTGCGGCCGAAGCCGGCCTCGCGCTGTGGGAGGGGACTCCCGACGGGGCCGGTGGTACCGAAGACCCCTTGGCCGCGTTGCGTGCCGAGCGTGCCCCGGTCCGTAGAGCGCTCGTACGCGCGCAGGGACTCGCGCTCGCCCGACTGGGGCGGCACACGGAGGCGGCTGAGCAACTGGCTGTGGCCGCCGCAGAGCATCCGCGGGACGAGGAGGTCCTCGTCGAACTGCTGGGTAGCGAAGCGGCGACGGCGGGACCGCCCGCCGCGTTGGTGCGCTACGAGGCGTATCGTCGCGAGCTGCGCGACGTACTCGGCGCGAATCCGGGCGCCGGGCTCATGGCCGTGCACCAGGAACTGTTGCGCGGTGAGGCCCCCCTGATCAGGCACGGGGTGCCGTACGAGCCGAACCCGCTGCTCGGCCGGGACGAGGACATCGCGGCAGTGGCGCGGCTGCTGCGCGACTCCCGCGCGGTCACCGTGGTCGGCACCGGTGGTCTCGGCAAGACCCGGCTCGCGCACGCCGTGAGCCGCCGGGCGGAGCAGCGCCTGGTGCATTTCGTGTCCCTCGCGGGTGTCACCGCGGATGAGGACGTGGCCGCGGAGGTGGCGTCCGCGCTCGGTGTGGGGGAGGGGCGGCCCGTAGCCCTGAGCGGTTTCGCCTCGGCCGATCCGGTGTCCGGCATCCTCGGGGTGCTCGGCGCCGGGCCCGCGCTTGTGGTCCTGGACAACTGCGAGCAGGTCATCGAGAGCACCGCTGACCTCGTACGGGCCCTCGTCGCGTCCTCGAAGGACCTGCGGGTGCTCGCCACCAGCAGGGCCCCCCTCGGTCTGACTTCGGAGGCGGTGTACGCGCTGCCGGAGCTCGGCCTCGACACTTCCATCGAGTTGTTCACCCAGCGGGCCCGGGCTGCCCGGCCCGGTGTGCAACTGCCGCCGGACACGGTGGCCGAGTTGTGCCGCCACCTCGACGGGCTGCCGCTCGCCGTGGAGTTGGCCGCGGCGCGGGTGCGTGTGCTTTCCGTCGGGGAGATCGCCCTGCGGCTCGGCGACCGGTTCGCGCTTCTCCGTGGTGGGGCGCGGGATGTGCCGGAGCGTCACCGTACCCTGCACGCGGTCGTGGAGTGGAGTTGGAACCTGCTCGCGCAGGACACCCGGGCGGCCCTCAGCACCCTGTCCGTGTTCCCGGGAGGCTTCCTGGCAGAAGCGGCGGAACAGGTCCTCGGTGCGGACGCGTTGTTCCGCCTGGAGGAGTTGGCCGGTCAGTCGCTGCTCACGGTTACTGACACCCCTGCCGGTGTGCGGTTCGGGATGTTGGAGACCGTACGGGAGTTCAGTGCGGCCCGGCGTGCGGAGCGGGGCGAGGAGGACGAGGCGATCCGTCGGTTTGTCGTCTGGGCGAGGGATTTCGGGGTCAGGCACCACGACTGGGT
The DNA here is from genome assembly GCF_042732055.1 of Streptomyces sp. NPDC059816. Taxonomy (NCBI): domain Bacteria; kingdom Bacillati; phylum Actinomycetota; class Actinomycetes; order Kitasatosporales; family Streptomycetaceae; genus Streptomyces; species Streptomyces sp. NPDC059816. The sequence goes on along the minus strand of NZ_JBHWIQ010000018.1, from coordinate 18,828 downwards.
GTTCGGTTCGCAACCGCGGAATGCATGGGAGCGGATCAGGGCAGAGCAGGACAACCTCGTGGCGGCCCTGCGGCATGCTTCGGCCCTGGCCGATGGTCCCGCGGTCGTCGCTCTCACCGCAGTCCTGGCCGCCCTGTGGTCCACTGACTCGAACTACCCTCGCCTGGCTGCCCTCACCGCCGATGTCGGCCCCTTCCTGTCGCGATTCCGTCCGGAGCCCGAGTATGTTGAAGTGGCCCGTGCCGCGGCGGTGTTGTGTGTAGCGAGCCAGTACATGGACTACGGCCCGCACGCTGATGTGGCCCGCCCACTCGTCGCCCTGCGTCGGTTGCCGACGCCTCCGCCGGACACTCTGCTGCGCGCGATTGCGGTGGTGCTGTGCGCGGTTCCCGACATGGCGCCTCCCCACTACGAGGTGTTGCACGCGTTGTGCGGGAGTGCGCGGCCGATGGTCGCGGGAGTGGCCGAGTGCGTCGCCTCCTACGTGTGGGAGTACGAACACGATGTCGACCGTGCACTCGCCTCGGCCCATCGCATGGCTGGCGCACTGGCCTCGGTCGACAACCCGTTGTTGCAGCTCATGGGCCACTCCCGGATCAGTGAGCTGTGCCTGAAGACGGGGCAGGGCGAGACCGCGTACCGACACCTCAAGAAGGCGATCGAGGTACTGCCGCGGCTCGGCGACGAGCACGACTACATCGGCATCCGCTCCGCCCTCGTCCTCGCTTGTCTGCAACGTGGTGACGCGGACGAAGCCGAGCACTGGCTGCGGCAGGCCGACGTCAAGAACTCCGCGCCACAGGAAGCGTTCTACAGCCCGAACCCGGGCGGGCGCGCTGAGATCGCGCTCGCCCGCGGGCAGACGGAGATCGGGCTCGGGCTGTGGCTCAGCGCGGTGCAGCGGATGTCGGAGGCCGCCGCGATGCGCAGCGGCGACCCCTGGCTCGACCCGTGGGCGCTACAGATCCAGGCGGCGGCGGTGACGGCGCACGCCCACGCTGACCGGCTCGAACCCGTCGCCGGACTCGTCGTCCAACTGCAGCATCGGCTGCGGACGCTGCTCTTCGACCAGACCCACCCACCCGTGCCGCTCCCGGTGCTCGGGACGGTGCTGCACGCGCTCGGCATGGCGGGGCTCGCATCCGATGACCCCTGCGCCGTACGGATGATGGCACTGGCGGAGCGGTTGCGGGTGTTGCGCGAGTTCCAGCCGACGATGTCGCAGGTCCGCGCCAGACGGGCGGCCGAGAACACCGACAAGACGGTCTACGTCGATGCGGTGTCCCGGTACACCGCTCTTGGGCGGGATGACTTGCGGGAGGCGGCCCGCACGCTCATTTCGGGTCGCGGTTGAACAGCGACGTCGACCAGGAGCATCCGAGGGCGGTCAGGGCCACGCACCACAGGACGGTGATCCACCCGTCGTTGCCGATCTCGGTGCCGAGTAGCAGGCCGCGCAGCGTTTCGATGGCCGGGGTGAACGGCTGGTACTGGGCGATCGGCTGGAACCAGCTCGGCATCGCGTCGATGGGTACGAAGGCGCTGGAGATGAGGGGGAGGATGATCAGTGGGAGCGCGTTGTTGCTGGCGGCTTCCGCGTTCGGGCTGGCCAGGCCCAAACCGACGGCGATCCAGGTGAACGCCACGGACACCAGGGCGAGGAGGCCGAACGCCGCGAACCACTCCAGGGCCGTGGCGTCCGTGGACCGGAAGCCGATGGCGACGGCGACGGCGCCGACGAGGGCGACACTGATGAGTGCCTGGAGCACGCTTCCGATGACGTGTCCGATGAGCACTGATCCGCGGTGGATCGCCATCGTGCGGAAGCGGGCGATGATGCCCTCGGTCATGTCCATGGATACGGAGATCGCGGTTCCGGCCGGGGTGGCGCCGATGGTCATCAACAGGATGCCCGGGACGAGATAGGCGATGTACTCCGAACGCTCGGCGCCGCCGCCGGTGATGCCTGCGCTCATGACGTCGCCGAAGACGTAGACGAAGAGCAGCAGCAGGACGATCGGCGTGAGCAGGATGTTGAGGGTGAGGGACGGGTAGCGCCGGGCGTGTAGCAGGTTGCGGCGCAGCATGGTGGAGGAGTCGCGTACGGCGAGGGACACGGGGTTCATCGGGTCTTCTCCGTGGGCTGGTGGGGGACGCCGGCGTCACCGGTGAGGGCGAAGAAGACGTCGTCGAGGTCGGGGGTGTGGACGGTCAGCTCGTCCGCCTCGATGCCTGTTGAGTCCAGCCAGTCGAGGATGGAGCGCAGCTCGCGCTGGCTGCCGTTGCTGGAGATGTGCAGCGCGAGGGAGTCGTCGTCGCGGGTGGCCTCGCGTAGGGCGAGGGCGGCGGTCTGGTAGGCGGTCGGGTCGGTGAAGCGGAGCCGGACGTGTCCGCCGGGGACGAGCCGCTTCAGCTCCTCGGCGCTTCCCTCAGCGGCGATCTCTCCGTTGCTCAACACCGCGATGCGGTCGGCGAGTTCATCGGCCTCGTCCAGGTACTGGGTGGTGAGGAAGACGGTGACGCCGCCGGACACCAACTCGCGGATGATCTTCCACATGTTGTGGCGGCTGCGCGGGTCGAGTCCGGTGGTCGGCTCGTCGAGGAAGATGATCCGCGGGGCCCCGACCAGCGTCATGGCGAGGTCGAGGCGGCGCTTCATGCCGCCGGAGTAGGTCGCAGCGGGCTTGTTCGCGGCTTCGGCGAGGTCGAACCGTTCCAGCAACTCGGCGGTGCTGCGGCGGCCTTCGCGACGGGGGAGGTGGTGCAGGTCCGCCATGAGGAGCATGTTCTCCTCGCCGGTGATCAGCCCGTCCACTGCGGAGAACTGCCCGGTGACACCGATCGTGGCCCGCACGGCCTGCGGGTCGGTGGCCAGGTCGTGTCCACCGACCCGTAGATCGCCGGCGTCGGCGCTGAGGAGGGTGGAGAGGATCTTGACGGCGGTGGTCTTGCCGGCGCCGTTCGGTCCGAGCAGGGAGAAGACCGTGCCCGTCGGCACCGCCAGGTCGATGCCGTCGAGGACCGTCTTGTCCCCGTAAGCCTTGCGCAACCCCTCGGCCGCGATGGCGAGAGAGCGCGATGTGTGCGTCGTCATGCCCAGAGGCTGCGGCAGAGCGCATTCAGCGCGGCTTCACCACGGTTTCATCCCCCTGAAACAGGGCGACGGAGAAACAAACCACCCCCTCTCCGCCTACTGGACGTGGCGGTACCAGCGTCGGTGCACCACGGGTTCGACGCACAGCACGGCGGCGCCTGCGATCGCGCCGACCACCAGGGCGGATACACCACCGCCGTTGAGGACCGCGCCGAGGCAGGCAGCGGCAACGGCGAGCGGGCGCAGCAGGGTCAGCGGGCCGAGACCGGTCACCACGGCGAGGGTGCTGGCACGGAACGGCAGGGCGAAGTAGGCGGCGAGCGACAGCAACACGGCCGTGGCGTAGACGACGAGCGGAAGCAGATAGCCGCTGCCCCCGGCAACCAGCGCACGGTAGGTCCGTTCCGCGTCCCGTGCGGCCAACAACAGGAGCACGGCGGTCAACACGGGGGCGAGCAACAGGACCGTGCCGACGACCAGCCCGCGGAGGGCGGCGCGGGTGGTAGCCCGTCGTTTGCGGATGCGGGCGTCCCTGCCGGCGTAGGCGCGGAAATCACTGAACGCCGCGTCGACCAGGCCGAGGACGAGAAGCGCGAAGGCGGCCGTCATCGGCCGACCCCGACAAGGTCGGCTCGACCGACCAAACGACGCGCGTCCCGTCCCAGGGCTCGACGAAGAGGCGCCTCCAACTGCGGGCGCACCCCGATGATCGGACGCAACGTGGTGCAGAACGGGTTCGCCGCGCCCCGCGGCTCGTACACCAGTGGGCGGATGCCGGATACCTCAGCGGCGCGCAACAGAGCCTCGTCACTGTGGGCGCGCAGCGCGGAGACGACACCGTCGTGACGACCTAGCGGGTTGCGCATCCGCGCACGATGGAAGATCCACGCACCGACGGGTGCCAGGCGGGTCGCGGCGATGTCGTAGTGACAGGAGGCCAGCGCCGGTGAGGCGGCCTGGACCTGGAAGAACTCGGCGAGAGCGGACCCGCGGAAATGATGCAGCACGCCGGTGGACACGTACACGGTCGCGACCTCCGGAACACGAGAGGGAACTCTAGAGCTGAAGCCCGGGTCGGGTCGTCTTTGGGGGCAGGACGGTGCGGGGGCTCTCAGGGGGTTCCCGCGGTCCCCGCGGTGGCGCGGTACCGGCCCGGTGGCATCCCCACCACCCGCCGGAACGCCGCACTGAACGCGAACTCGCTGCCGTATCCGACCGCTGCGGCGATCCGGCCGATCGGGAGATCGGGCTCTTCGCACAGCGCCGTCTTCGCGAGTGTCATGCGCCACCCGGTGAGATGGGCGATCGGGCTCTCGCCCACCAGCTCCCGGAACAGCGGCGCGAACGCCGCCCGGCTCATACCCGCCACCCGGGCCAGCTCCGCGACACTCCACGGATGCCCGGGCGCCCCGTACAACGCGTCGAGCGCCCGGCCCACACGAACGTCGCCGAGCGCGGCACGCCAGGTACCGGCCGCGGCCGGCCGCTCCAGTTCGGCCCTGATCCCCTGGAGCAGCAGCACCTCGACCAACCGCGCGGCGAGCAGGGGCGAGGTGGACCGGCCGTCGCGGACCTCCTCACGGAGACCGTCGAGAATCCGACGCAGCCCCGGAACGGGGTCGCCGCCCGCGTCCGGCCGCAGATGGATCACCGGCGGCAGAGCCCGCAGAAGAAGGCCGCGGGCCGCACCGGTCAGGGCGAGTTCGGCACACAGCACCACCGTGCGCGCCCCGTCGCCCCCGAAGCGGCGCCGTACCGACAACCCGCCGTCCGGCAGCGGACTGCGCCACTGCTCCTCCGCCACGACCCGGGCGTCCGGGCGGTACTTGAGCGAGTACGGGACACCGTGCGGCAGGATCACCAGATCCCCCGGCCCGATCCGGACCGTCCGCCCGCCGGCGTCCAGCCACATCTCGCCGTCGAGCGGATGATGCAGGGTCACGGTGTCCCGCGGCCCCATCCGCACCCCCCACGGCGCGCCGAGCTCGATGCGTCCGAACCGGCCGGTGCCGACCCGTATCCGGTCGAGCAGCGTACCGACGGCATCCGGCCCTGAACGATCGCGCATAACACCTGGACTCCGGCGCATGTCCGCCCCTCCTGCCACTTCCTACGATCAAACGAACCCCCGAAAAACCCGGGACAGCCCGAGGCCGGGGGACCCCAGAGGCCAAGCGGACCCGGAGCTTGCCGGGCCCCGACGGCCCCCGACGACCCCCAAGGAACAGGGAGACCACCGTGGACATCTTCATCACCGGCGCGAGCGGCTACATCGGTTCGGCGCTGACCCGTACCCTCGTCGCCCGCGGACACCGGGTGCGCGGACTGGCGAGAAGTGACGCGGCCGAGGCCAGAGTACGGGCGAACGGCGGCGACCCGGTCCGGGGCAGCCTCACCGACCTCGCCGTACTGGCGGAACGGGCAGCCGGCGGTGACGCGGTGGTCCACACCGCAGCCACCGATTCCGCGGACCGGCCCGCCGTCGACGCGGCTGCGGTGACTGCCATGCTCGATGCGATGGAGGACGGCGTCTTCATCACCACGACCGGTGCGCCGCGTGCCCGCTCGTCGCGGACACCGGTCACCGAGGACGACACGGCGGAGCCCACCGGACCGCTCGCCTGGCTGGCCCCGGCCGAGGCCCGGGTACTGGAGGCCCCGAGAGTCCGCGGCGTCGTCGTCCGCCCCCCGATGGTGTACGGCGACGGCGGTGGACCGGTCGCCCGGCTGATCCGCCAGGCCACCGCCGACGGTGTGGCGCGCTACACGGGCCCGGGCGACAACCGCTGGTCCACCGTGCACGTGAACGACCTCGCGACCGGGTACGCCGTGCTGCTCGAAACCCCCGCCCACGGGGTGTTCCACATGGCCGAGCCGGTACCGGTCGACATGGCGTCGCTGACGGCGGCGATCGGTGACGCCGCCCGGGTACCCGTGGCGTCGTGGAGCCTGTCCGAGGCGCTGGAGACCCACGGCCCGCTGGCCGGATTCCTGGCGATGGACGCGGCGCTCGACGCGAGCCGGCTGCGATCCCTCGGCTGGTCACCAGTGTTCGGGGAAGCACTGGACGGCATCTGCGGCGCCCTGCGCAATCCTACCCAGGGATATCGCGTTTCCTAGGGACCGGACGGTTCGCCGTCGGCCACGGGTTCCGGTCGGGCCCGGCCGGGGAGGCCGGTGTGGAGACGTTGCCGGGCCCTGCTGCGCGGGTGGCGGCCGGGCAGGCTAGTTTGCTCGGATGACTCTCCTCAATGATGTGGCCGAGCGCGACGGCTGGCGGTGCTGGGTGTGTGACGAACCGGTCGACCCCGACAAGTCGGTGAACGACGCGCGGGGGCCCAGTGTCGACAGCCGGACCGCCGACCGGAAGGCCAAGGTCGCCGAGCGGCTCGCGCACCGCGGCTGCAACACCCGCAAGGGTGCGGTCAAGGTGGTCATCGCCTGGCCGGAGCGCCTGTACGTGGTCGAACCCGCGCCGCTGATCGCCGTTGCCGACAGGCTGGAGCGCAAGGGGGGCCGCGAGATCGTGGGCCGTTGTCCGACCAAGAAGGACGCCCAAGAGGCCGCGGAGTGGCTGGTGGACCGGTTCTCCCGACTGGTACCAGGACTGCCTGTGACCGCCGGTGTCGAGGCGGGCGGCGGCCAGTTCCTCGTCATCCTGACCACCGGCCGCCGCTGACCGGGATCACCGACGGTTGTGGGCGAGCCCCTTTCGGCCCGCTCGGCACTGTCCTCGACGAGGCTCAGCTGACCCGCCTCAACCCCGGCCTCCGGCGCAGCCATGGGCCGGCCGTGCCCGTACCGCACCGCTGCGGCCGGGACGAGATCCTGCGGGGTGTGTGGGTTTCGGGTTCCGACGGGTGGGGAGGCCGGCTCCGGGGGCGGGGGCGGGGTATGTCCAGGTCGTGGGTGTTGAGGGTGCTCGCCGGGGTGGGCGCGGCGGCGTGCGCGGTGTTGGTGGCCGTGCTGCTGTGGGCTTCCGTCGGTGAGGTCGCGGCGCCGGCGGGGGCTGGACCACCCGACGGTGTGTTCACCGTGTCGCGCTGCCACGACGGCGAGAACGGCACCCGGTGCGAGGGCACCTTCGTCCCCGCCGGCGGTGGTGAGCGCCGGCGCCCGGTGGAACTCGGTTCACCGAGGGGGCAGTATGGCGGGGGAGAGCGGCTGGTGGTCCGGCTGTCGGGCAGTACCGCGTACGAGCGCTCGGCGATGTCCGTCGCCTTCATCCTGGCGCAGACCCTGCTCCTGGGCGGTCTGTTCGGCTCGACGGCCGTCTGGCTGACGGCCTCGGCCCGACGCGGCCGAATCGCCGGTCTCGGCCTCTACCCGGTCATCCTCGTCGTCACCATTCTCCTCATGGTGCCGCTCTTCATCGTGGCAGCCGTCCTCGAATGGCTCGTCCTAGGAAAAGCCCCACCCCCTGCTTGACGAGGGGAGGGAGCGGCGCTCCGCACAGCCACCGAACCCCACCGCCTCCGCGGCAGCGTCCTCGACGGCCCCGCTAGTTGCGCATCCTGGAGGGCCGATGCCCATGACCAGGACGGTCAGCAGGCCGGTTCCGTGCGTGCGGTGCCGCGCCCGCCGCGGAGGCGTATCGCCTGCACCAACGCCCAGAACAACAGCGCGGCCACCGCCGGGGTGCCGAAGAAGACCGCGAGCCCGGCCCCGATGTTGGCATCGGCCGTCCCGGCGGTCAGTACACGATGGCTCCACGCGACGACCAGTCCAGCCGCCACCATCGGCAGCAGGACATACCAGCGGCGCGAGTCCCAAGCGCCGCTCAGGGCGGCGCGCAGCAGGTACACGGCGCAGACGCCGGTGATCACCAGTGCCACCAGGCCGAGCCCCGTTGCCCAGCCCTCCAGAGCCCTGATCGGCTCCACGGCGTGGGTGAGTTCGGACTGCACGGACCCGGGCTCGTTCTGCTGCCCCATCAGACCCCACAAGGCGAGCGGCGCCGCGGTGACCAGAGCCGCGCCCGCCAGTGAGTTCTTCACGTTGATTCCCATACGTCCATACGACCACCGGGCCTTCGGCGCGTCATGAGTACGTGTACTCAGGACCGGTGTGGCATCTCCACGCCCGCGTGGGCGGGGAGATGCCGGATGTCAGCCGAAGGTGAGGGCGTAGGCGCGGAGTCCTTCGCTGAGGCGGAGTTCGAGGTGCGCTGTGCGCGCCTTCTTCTCGTCGGTGAGCCGGTAGAGGGCGGGGGCGTCGGAGACGGTGAGGGTGCGGGTGGGCGTGCCGTTGACGAGTACGGTCACCTTGCCGGTTCCGGCGAGGACGAGGTTGGCGTTCTTGGCGCGGTAGGTGAGGGCGAGTCGTGCGTCGCGGCCTGCGGTGAAGTGTTCGTAGCCCGCGGTCCAGGTGCCGTCGAGGGAGACGCGGTTGAGGGGCAGAGGCCGGTCGGGGAAGCGGTAGGTGGTGGGTTTGTCGCTCACCAGGGGGGTGCCGGTGTATCCGTTGATGCGCTGGGTGCTGAGGTAGGTCTCGGGGGTGCGGTTCTCGGTGAGGTCGTCCACGGCCCGGCCGGTGGGGTCCGGGAGGTCGACAGTGGGGTCGGCCTGACGGAGCAGGTCCCGGATCATCGTCTCGGTCTGGTCGTACTGGCCTTCGCCGAACTTGAAGTAGCGGACAGTTCCGTCGGCGTCGATGAGGTACTTGGCGGGCCAGAAACGGTTGCGGTAGTTGTTCCAGGTGGTGAGTCCGTTGTCGAGGGCCACGGGCCAGGTGACGCCCAACTTGCGGGTCCCGTCAGCGACGTTGCCGCGTTTCTTCTCGAAGGCGAACTCGGGTGAGTGGACGCCGATGATGCGCAGCCCGGCGTTCCGGTAGGCGCGGTCCCAGTCGCGCAGGTGCGGCGTGGCGCGCTGGCAGTTGATGCAGGAGTAGGTCCAGAAGTCGACCAGGACGACCTTCCCGCGCAGGTCCTTGAGATTGACGGGCCGATCACCCGGGGTGTTCAGCCAGGAATCGATGCCTTCGAGGGGCGGAGCTTGGCCGCAGGAGCGCAGTTCGTCGGCGCCGTCCTCGCAGCGGGACAGCGCCTTGTTGGAGTTGTCGTAGAGGCCGGACAGTTCCTGCCGGGCGGTGTCGTTGTCCTCGACCTTCCGCTGGGCTGCGGCGGTGTAGTCGGGCAGGGCCCGCTGGAGGGCGGTGGTGACGTCGAAGGCGAGCGCGAAGGCCAGGGCGATCATCAGCAGACCGGCGGTGATCCGCAGTCCGCGGGCACGGGTGCGGAAGGCGGCGACGCGTTCCGCGACCCGGCGGCCGGCGAGGGCGAACACGAGCAACGGAATCGCGGTGCCGACGGCGAAGGACACGGTGAGGGCCACGATGTCGGCGTTGATCTCGCCACGGGCCCCGGCGACGGTGATCGCGGCGAGGACCGGTCCGGCACACGGGACATAGAGCACTCCGAGGCCCAGCCCGAGGACGAGCGCACTGCCCTCCTTGTTCACCTGACGCTGTGGAAGCCGGGAGAACGGCCGCTCCAACAGCCGCTCCACGGGCGGGAAGACCAGCCCGAGACCGATCAGGACCAGCAGGGCCAGGCCGGTGTGGCGCAGGATGTCCTCGGGCAGCCCGAGTGCGGAGATGATCGTCACCCCGAGCAGAGTGAAGAAGCTGAAGCTCAGAACGAGCCCGGTGACGACGGCGTAGGGGCGACGGTTACGGGAGGCGCGTGCGCGTGGCGGGGCACCGGGCGGCGCTTCGAGGAGCACCGAACCCGCCGCGACTGTGTCGGCGGCGCTTCTGCCCGTGCTCCCCGCCCGTTGCGGTGCCCCGCCCGTGCCGCCGGCGAGGAACACCACCGGGAGGACGGGAAGGATGCACGGTGACACAGCGGTGATCAGACCGCCGAGCAGACCGATCAGGACGAGGGTGAGCATGGTGACCGCCTTGGTCGGTGGAACGCCGGACGCGTCCCCTCGACACCTCATTCGGACCCGCACCGCGGCCGGATGGCACCGCGTTCGCGCCGCAGCGCACTTCCGGCAACACCTGCCACATTCACCCGTTCTCTGGACCGTCTGCGCCTGCATGCGCCGGTCATGCGGCACGTGCGGGGCCGGGTGACGGCCTGCAAGGTGCCGGGCGCCGCGGCGGGGCGCGGACCGGGGTGGGCGCACCGGGGTCCCCTGCGAGCGGCCGGCCACCAAGCGGACCGCAGGGGTGGTGCGGGAGGAACAGCGGGTGGATCGCTACGTGCGCCATGAGGGTGGTACCCGCGTGTTCGGCACATCCGGCGGGGCCGCGGCGACGAACCTTCCACGACTTCGGCCCACCGGGCCGAAGCAACCGATCTGGGAGTGAACATGCGAAACTGCACCGCCGTCGCCGCGGTCGTCGTGCTGGCCGCCCTGTGCGTGGCGCCCGCGTTCGCCGCGGCCGGTACAGCGCCGCAGGCGCGGCCCGCCATGAAGCAGACAGGCCTGACCGCGATCGGCCTGACCAGTGACCAGCGCCTGGTCGAGTTTGACGTCGACAGGCCCTCCGCGCCTTGGTCGCTGGGCAGGGTCTCCGGGCTCTCCGGTGACACCAAGCTCGTCGGGATCGACTTCCGCGTCCAGAACGGGAGGCTCTACGGGGTCGGAGATCAGGGCGGCGTCTACACCCTGAACACGGCTGCCGCGAAGGCGACCAAGGTGTCCCAGCTGACCGTGGCGCTGTCCGGCACCGCGTTCGGCGTGGACTTCAACCCGGCCGCGAACCGGTTGCGGGTCATCTCCGACACCGGGCAGAACCTGCGCCACAACATCGACGACCCGGCTGCCCCGCTGACCACGACCGCCGACGGCACGCTCACCAATCCGACCACACCGCCCTCGACCGCCCTGGGAGTGACCGGAGCCGCGCGGGGTGGACGCCACCCTGGACGTGGGCTTCGACATCTCCTACCACCGGGCGACCGGAACGAATCACGGCTTCGCCGCGATCGGATCGGGCGGCACCCACCGCCTCTACGCCGTCGACCCGCTGACCGGGAAGGCCACCGACAAGGGCGCCTTCCCCAGGTCCCGCCAAGTCACCGACCTGGCCCTGCCCATCAACCAGCGGTAGACCCGGTGCCGTTCCCCGCCGCGGGCCCGCTGCCAGCCGGCCCGCGGCAGGGAGGCCGGCGGGCCGCCGGGTCCGCAGACGGTTCGGTGCCCGGTGCTCCTCCTCGATGAGAGAAGGAGCACCGGGCCTCGGGTGACGTCGCGCAGACGGGCGCGAGCGGCGGCTACTGGGGCATGAGCACGCTGTCGACGATGTAGACGGTGGCGTTGGAGGTGCTGACATTGCCGCAGACGACGCTGGCGGAGTCGTTGACCTTGTACGACTGGCCGGATCCGCTGGTGGTGACCTTGCCCTTCTCCAGTGTCTCGAAGGACCCGTTCTCCAACTGCTGAGGCGTCAGGTTCCGGCCGACGACGTGATAGGTGAGGATGTCGGTCAGCTTCTTCTTGTCCGCGAGGACCTTGTCGAGATCGGCCTTCGGGATCTTCGCGAAGGCATCGTTCGTCGGAGCGAACACGGTGATGCCCCGGGCGTTGTTCAGGGTGTCCACCAGACCGGCCTGCTTGACCGCGGCGACCAAGGTGGACAGGGCAGGGTTGTTGGAGGCGGCGGTGGCGACCGGGTCCTTGGCCATCCCGTCGAAGGAACCCGCACCCCCCTTCGGAACGCCGGCGCAGGCAGGGCCGAACGGCTGATCGGGGGTCATCGCCTCACTCGCCGGTGCCTTGTCGGCCGCGGCAGCCTCCTCGGACGCCGGGGTGGAAGAAGCCTTGGTGTCCGAGCCGGAGTCGGAGCAAGCGACCAGGGCGAAGGGGAGCACAACGGCCGCAGCCACGACGGTCGCGATACGGCTGGCACGCATACGGTTCATGATCAGGATCTCCTGTTGAGCGGGGAGTTGCCCCGGGCGGGGACTCGATGGGGAAGGAGCGGCAGACCGGCCCGCAGTACGGACGCGCAGCCGGCACGGCGGGCCGGGGTCGCGTTTGAGAGGGGCCGCAGCGGGCTGCCCGTCGGCGCGGTGGCCACTGCACGGGTGGCGATGCGCCTGTGTCGGGGGTGCTCCATGCCCGCTATTCGCAGACGTCCGCCCACCGGATGGGTCCGACATTCCATCCGGTGAAACCCGACCGTGTCCCGGACCAGGCGCCTGCCGATGTGATATATGAAGCGGCGGCCCGCCCCGGGCACCGTCTACCAGCCGCTGGCGCACGCGTTGACGAACGGCGGGCTTCCGGGAAGTCGCCGGAACGCTCCGCACACCGCGGCCGACCATCAAGACACGCATGCGCGACGGCCTCATCCGGCTCCGCGACTGCCCACCGACCCGGGCAGGCACCTACCAACTTTGGCTGGACCACCAGGGCACCATTCGCCTGGGAGGTCCGGGTGGCCATCGTCGACCTGGAGGCCGGCGCTTACCGGGTCGTGGAGACCGAGAACGGCAGCACCGCCGCCGGGGCTCGCCTCGTGTTGAAGCGGCGCTCCTTCGCCCAGCCGCTGCCGGAGACGGCCCAGTGGATTCTCAGCAGCTCGTTCAGCACGGAACGCTATCGCCAGACACTCAAGCACGTCGCGAGCGGGAGGTTCCTGAGCGGGGCGACGATCCAGGAGCAGAGCCAGGCGTCCCAGACCAGCATCGTCTCCCTGCTCGGTTGAGCGCCCGATGTGCTGAACCACGAGAAGCGGCAGCAGGAAGCGGCGCTGGACAACTCCATCGCGGACAAGGAGAACCAGCGCACCGTCAAGGGTCTGGAGCTGGACAGCGCCCGCGATGAGCTGGCCCGGCTCACCAACGGGGCGCAGGGCGCCGCCGATGTCGCGCTGGCCGAACCCCTGGTCGGCACCGACGCGAGCGGGCTCAGCGGCTGCGGAGCCCTGCTCACCTTCGCCAAGGCCGACACCACCCCGTTCCTGCTGGACAGCGCCACCGGCCGGGTCGCCCTCTACTACCGGGGCAGCGGCGACGGCCAGTTCTCCGCCGCCTATCTGGACACCGCCACCGTGCGCTCCACCCAACGGCTGCCCGGGACCGACGGAACGATCCTCTTCACTGCCCGCGACCCCGGCGTTGACATCGGCAAGGACACCACGATCACGGTCACGGCCGGCGCCGCGACCACCCTGTGCACGCTGACCATCAGCCGGGCCTCGGAGACCGAGACCTTCCAGAACGTCCGGCGCCGCGCCCGGGACCTGGCCGGTGTGATCAACGGCCTCCCGGACGAACCCGTCAGGATCGGTACCGTCGCCAGTACTTTGGGCCGGAACCTCACCCTCGCCGCGGGTAGCCCCCTCGAACTGACCGACGCCGGCTACCTCCAGATCGGAGGTCGCCGCTACCGCGTCACCTCCGCCGTGCGGAGCGGCGCCACCGCCGTCACGGTGGCCAGCGACCTCGCGACCGGACTGACCAATGCCGTGGTCTCCCTGGTGCGCTACGACACCGCCCTGGCCACCGCGTCCCGCGCGGGAGCCTCCCTCGCACAGGGCTCGCGCCGGATCGCCGTCGGTGCGGAGAGCGCCGACACCCTGATCCCCAACGGACACCGCCACCGGAGCCCCCCGGCCACGGCACCGCTGGCGCGGCGACTCACCCGGTCGGGCCCTCTCCTTCGACGGCGCCACACAGCGGCTCTCCCTGCCCCGCCACCCAGCTGCCCCAGCTCGCCGCCCCCGCGGGCGACCTCACCGTGGAAGCCTGGGCCAAGCCCGACCCCGTCACCACCACACCGACCCGTCAGCGGCTCATCCAGTTGGAGTCCGGCGATACCAAGACCTCCCTCACGCTGCTCCCCGCCGCCCGCGCCATGGTGCTGAACGGCTCCAGCGCCCTGCAGATCAACAACGCCAGTCCGACGGGTACGGACTTCACCATCGAGCGCTGGCTCAAGCGCTCCGCGAACCGCACCAGTGTGGACACCATCGTCTCCTGCGGCACCAACGGGCTCACCATGGGCTTCACCGCCAGCGGCGCCTTCGGTTTCGGTTTCGGCACCGGCGGCGCCGCGGAGACTCTCACCACCGCGACCACCTGGAGCGACACCTACTGGCACCACTGGGCGGTCACCTTCAACCGCACCACCAAGGCCCAGGCCATCTACCGGGACGGCGCCGAGGTCGCCCGCCGCACCGACACCGGCAGCGCCGTGTTCTTCAACGGACACTTCGCCGAACTCCGGACCTGGAACACCGCCCGCTCCGACGCGGAGATCACGGCCCTCAAGGACCGGCCCGTGATCGGCGACGAAACCGGACTGACCGACGCGTGGAGTTACCAGAAGAGCACCACGTACAGTGACGGGGCCCTGCTCTTGACCGACCGTTCCACCGCGACGCGGCACGCGGGCTCTGGGGCAACGCGGACAACGCCGACTCCCCCCTCGGCTACCAGGTGATCGCCAAGGTGGCCGGCCAGATCCGGATCAGTGACCGGACCTGCCCGATCGGGGAGTGGTCCCATCTGGCCGCCGTGTACGAGCACTCCTGGGGACTGCGTCTCGACGGCTCCTCCTGGGCGGAGGCCCAGGACGCCGACCAGAGCTCGACCTCACCGAGGACGATTAAGGTCTTGCTGTTGAGCATAAAGATCACCTCGTAGTTGTGCTGCTCCGCCGGTTCGACCAAAAAATCGATCAAAGCCGCGCGCGGGGAGCAGTCCTGGTTGTAGGCGGTCGCCCGCTTCCATGGGAGGTGAATCTGTGAATGTCACAGAGACAGGAGAAGTTTTTTGGCCGAGCCGGAAATGGAAAGGTCCGCACAACCTTTGTATGGACCTTTGGTGAAGTTTAGTTAGCTATACCCATCTCATCCCGATCTGTGATAGTTGTCGTCGGCCGGTGGATCTGAGTAGAAGGTGGATTTCTGACCTGGGGCTTCGCGGAATGAGTGGTCGTGTTCGGGTCGGTGTTGCTCATTCGTTCTGAGTCGTACGCGAACGCCTTACACGGATGACCTGGGGTTTCCTGGTTGTCGCTGTGTGCTGCGCAGGTTGGTTGAGCAGTGCGCAGTTTTGTTGGCCACCGGTATCTGATGGCTATGGGGTGGGGTTGGTGTCGAGCCAGGTAGTGGGAAGGGGAGGCTCAGTGCCTGTCCTGGGCGCTGACTTCCGGCTTCCCTTCCTGTCCTTTCGGCGTGCCTGGATGTGTGATGAGGGCTGCTGAGGGGGTGGTTGGTAGCCGAGTTCGGTGAGTTCGGTGGGGCCTGGGGCGTAGGGGCTGTGCCGGTAGGGCCATCGCTCGCGGGCGCGGGGGTTGCGGCCGGGTGTGTAGCTGATGCGGTCGCCGAATCGGTCCGGGTACAGGGCGGGGTTTTCGAGCCAGGGCCGGCCCAGGAGGGAGGCGACGGCGGTGTGGAGAGGGTGGGTGTGCCCGGGGCGTTCGAGGACGTGGAGCGCACGGGGGTGGTGGGCGAAGAATCGGGCGAGGGTGATGGTCTCGGGGTAGGTGACAGCTTCTCGGGCGAGGGCGTACCAGAGACGGGCGCGCTTGTTGTTGCCGATGCGGCGGGCGCGTGCGGGCCAGATGCGTTCTTCTGAGGGTGCGGCGCGTCGCCAGTTCTCGGTGAGGTTCATGGCCAGGGTGAGGGCGTGGTCGGCGGCTGCGCCCCAGCGGCGGAGAAACCGGATGTGGATGCGGTGGGCGGCGAGGATTTCGGGGGTTCGTGTGAGGTCGGCGTGCTCGATGGGCAGCGGCATGCCGGCGAGGGTGTGGCGGCCGAGCATCCAGGTGTGGTGGCGGCGGCAGACGAGGCGGGTGTCGGGCAGGTACTGCGGGACGGGGTGGGGGTCGCCGGTGCGGGCGATCGTGCAGCGGGGGCAGCCGGTCACGGCGTGCGCAGAGGCCAGGCGGAGTCGGGCGCGGGCGGACTGCGGGTCGGGTTTGTCGCGGTAGCGGTTCCATTCGGGGAGCGCGTGGGCGAGGTGTTCGTCCGGGATGCCGGCGAACGCTGCGATCAGGCGGCGGCTGGGTGCGTTGAGGTAGAGCTCGATGCTGGTGTAGGGGCCGTGCGGTTGGGCGCATTCCTTGTTCGCCTGGGGCCGGGGGATGCCGAGGGCGTGGAGGAGTTCCGCGGTGGTCAGGTGATGTCGGCGTGCCAGGCGCTGGATGTACGAGGTGGTGGTCTCCCAATGCAAGGGGGCCACACGCCAGATGCTGGGGCGCGGGAGGGAGCGGTGCACGCGCGGCGTCTCAGGCCTGTGCCGGTGGGCGCGCAGCCTGTTCGGCGAGTTCGTCGAGGTCGATGTCGTCGAGCAGCTGCTTGGTGATCTTCTCACTGCCGTCCAGGATGGCGGCGATCGCTGCTTCCCGGACGAGGGCGGACAGGCTCCCGATGCGGCCGCCGGTGCGCTGGTGGAGGTAGGGGGCGTGCCGGGTGAGGGTGTCGGGGCGGTGTGCTTGGAGGCGTAGGGCTTGGTCCATGCCGCGGACCAGGCCTTCCCAGGCGGTGCGCTGTGCAGGGCTGCCGTACGCCAGCGGCGGGTTGCGCACCATCTTGAACCGTCCGGCGAGCTGCGCGCCGCGACTTCCCGTCAGGAGCGGGGAGGCCTCGATGGCGACGCCGGCGTAGACGAAGGTCGCGGGGAGGCGCTCGCTGAGGTGCTTCATCTGGTCGGAGGTCTCAGCACCGATGCGGGTGCGGGTATTGAGCAGATGGACGTCGTCGACGAGGACGAGCTGGGTCGACAGATCACGTAGTGCACCGCAGACGATATCGGTGATCCGTGCTTGGTTCATCGCTTTGCCGATGGGCAGGTCGAGGAACCGGGCCAGTTCGGACACGAGCATTTTCGGGGTGGCGGCCGGGGGGACGGACAGGAAGGCCACCGGCAGTCGTTCGTCGAAGCTGTTGTGGCGGGCCCGGTCGGCGAGGTGGAAGGACCGGCCGAGATGCTGCAGAGTGGTGGTCTTTCCCGTGGTGGGCGGCCCGGAGATCAGTAGTCCTCGCCGGGCGGTGCCGTTGTGCCGCCGATTGAGGATCATGAGCCGGCGCAGGGTGAGGGAGATCTTGGCCATGGTCGGAGTGGAGAGGATCACGAATTGGGAGTGGTAATCCAGACGCTCCTCGGCGTTCCATGGTCCGGGCCCAGGCAGGCAGGGTGGTTCGGTGTCGACGAACCGTGTCCATTCGCGCCAGGTCGTCGGTGACGCGTACGGGCCGTTGTCCGTCTCCTGGTCGGCGGCCGTCACCACTGCTGCGCCTCCTGGTGGGCGTCGAAGATGCTCCAGGCCCCGGCCGATGCTGCTGTGCCGGCGGAGCCCGGGACAGGGGGCGTGTTCTCGTCCGCAGGCGGAAGGTGCTCGGCGGGGTCTGTCGGCAGGCCGGTGTCCGCGGTCCGTCGCCGTGCGCGTCTGGTTCCTGCCCGCTGGCCGGGGACGTCGGCGAGGCTGCTGCTCTTGTGGGAGCGGGTGGCGCTTGTTTGTCCTGTGTGGGCGCGGCGGAGTAACTCGTCTAGGTGACGGGCGAGGTGATCTTCGTGCTCGGCCCGGTCCGTATGCCGTGTGGCCACGGTGCGGATGTGCCGCCAGATGGTGTCGGTGAAGGGCTTCGACACCAGGCTCCGGTGGATCCACTCGGCCTGCGCCCAGCCGTCTGGGAGCCTGACCCAGCACTGCCAGGGCTCGTAGGGGTTGTGGTGGACTTCCCATTTGCCGTCCGCAGCGGGGGAGCGGTGCCGGTGTCCGTTGAGCGCGGGGCCGTCGTAGGTGCGGTACTCGAACCGGATGCCTTCGTCTGTGATCGCGCACCTGCGGGAGGGCAGCAGCTCGATCCAGTCTGCTCCGGTCAGAGGGATGGGTACGTGTCCCGCGATGCCGGTGAGCGCGGCCCACATCTCGTTGGGGGTGAGCGTCAGCCGGGGCATGAGGGGATGCCGCAGCCGCGCATGGCGCCGTTCCTGCCACCCGCAGACGATCCACTCGTCCAGCAGGTCCTGCATCTGAGGCATCGTCCAGCATGCCTCGTCCTCCACGCTGCTGCCGCGTGTGGCGAGGCGGTTTCCGGTGTAGCCGGCGACGTACTGAGCGAACAGCGTGCCGATCGCCCCGAAGCCCCGCTCCACATGCCCCTTGGCGTGCCCGGACGCGGGGGGACACGGCTGGACGGTGATTCCTAGGTGCTCGGCGGCAGCGAGGAAGCAGCGGGACACGAATACTTTGCCCTGGTCGATGACCACGGTCGACGGCCGGATCACCGGCCTGGCCGCGGCCCCCTGCACGCGGGCGTCGATAGAGGCGAGCCGTGTGTAGGGGATGACGGAAGCGGCCATGGACAGGTACTCGGGCCAGTCGGGCCGCATCGGCTGCGGCATCAGCGTCTGGGCCAGGAGCACGGTCGCGTCCACTGCCTTGGTGCCCTTCGGGCGCAGGACGGCGGCGGTGATGCTGCGGGTAGCCACGTCCACCGCCATGGTCAGCTCCGGCCGCCGGGTCTTTCCGTCCTCGCACACGACCATCACGTCCAGCAGAGTGCTGTCCATCATCACCAACTCCCCGGGCAACGTCGCGGCCGTGGGAGTGAACACCGGCACCGGCCGGGACGCGCGCCGGCGCTGCCCTTCGGCCGTCAATGCCAGTCCTTCCTGCTCGGCGACAGCCCGTACCAGCCGGTTGAACGTGGCCACCGGGGGCACCGCCACTGTGGATTCCTGGTTTTGATCTGGGGCGCTTCAGGGTGTGAGCTGGGCGCACGTGGTCAAGTTGGATAGTTTGAATCGAGGTGCACGTGGTGTC
>NZ_JBHWIQ010000017.1:0-207646 GCF_042732055.1 Streptomyces sp. NPDC059816 | reverse complement strand
CGCCGCGCCCCCCCCCCCACCTCCCGTTTCTGCGTATGCCGTGTATATCGCGTATACCGCGTCTCAGCCGCGGCGGGCGAGCCGGACGGTGACCGCCGACACCCACAGCATCGCCGTGATCGCCCCGACCGCCAGGGTCAGCGTCCCCGCCGCGCCGCCGACCATCGCCCAGCCGTTGCCGAGCAGCAGCGCCGTCCCGGCGACGGCGGAGGCGATGGCCCGGCGCTCGTCCCCGGCGCGCCGGAAGTGCCGGACGAGCACGTAGTTCGCCGCGATCAGCGTGCAGAACGTCAACGAACCGGCGACCATGTGGCCGATGCTCTGCCAGGAGGGGGACGCCACGTCCTCGGCGGTACCGGCCGGGAACCCGGCCACCGGGTCGATGACCAGGACGCCCGCCCCGATCAGCCCGATGCCGTGGGCGAACAGCAGCCGGGGCACCCAGACCCCGCCCGGCGCGCCCCGCAGCGCCCGTCGCACCCCCACCGAGCCGATGGTGGCGAGCAGTCCGACGACGACGAACAGCGTGATCTGGAGCCAGCCCAACGAGCCGTTGCTGAGGGCGCTGAGCGGGTGGCGGGTGATGTCGAAGCCCTCCCGGGTCGCGGCCTGCCCCAGGGCGACCACCGTCCACAGCGGCGCCGACAGGGCACCGGCGAGCAGCAGCCGCCGGGTGCCGGTGGCCGCGGAGGAAAGGGGAGCGGCGGTGCCGGTGGCGCGGGGCGAGCGGGTGGAACGGGTGGGGGCGTGGGTGGTGGCCATGGGGCGCCTCTTCTCGAACGGTTTCTGCTGTCTGGGTTCGCTGACACGTCGATCGCGTAATGTGACGGGGAACGGCGGCGTTCCCTGTCACATCACCGGTTCGACGTAGGGGCAGAACAGCGGAACCCGCTCACCGACCCGGGCCGAACCCGGGCGGGAGCCACACGGAGAGAGAGCCCCATGCGCTACCTGATGATGGCCAAGTCGTCCGACGCCCCCGCCGGTGCGGAACTCGACACCCTGATGACGGAGATGGCCGCGTTCGTCGAGGAGCTGACCGCGTCCGGCGTCCTGCTGGCGACCGGCGGCCTGGTCCCCGAGGGGGTGACGGTGATCTCCTCCGGCGGTGAGCTCACCGTCACGGACGGCCCGTTCACCGAGGCCAAGGAGGCCGTCGCCGGTTTCGCCCTGGTCGAGGTCCGGGACAAGGCGGAGGCCGTCGAGCTGGCCCGCCGGTTCCGGCGGATAGCGGGCGACGGGGAGAGCGTCCTCCAGCAGGTCTTCACCTCCTGACGGCGGGCCGTGATGACGGGGCCCTGGTCGACCGGGGAAGGTGACGTGCCGGTGGACCCGGGCCGCACGGTCGACGCGGTCTGGAAACGGGAGTCCGCGCGGATCGTCGCCGCGCTGACCCGGCTGACCAGGGACGTCGGCCTGGCCGAAGAACTGGCCCAGGACGCCCTGGTGTCGGCGCTCGAACAGTGGCCCGTCTCCGGCGTCCCGGACAATCCGGGCGCCTGGCTGATGACCGTCGCCAAACGCCGGGCCGTCGACCTGGTCCGTCGGGAGCAGCGCGGCGAACGCGGTCGGGAACTGCTCGCCCGGGAGCAGGCCGAGGAGCAGCGCGCCGGACCGGACGCGGAGTACGAGGAGCGCACGGCGGCCGGGGCGGCCGGGGAGGAAGCGGAGGACGACGACGTCCTGCGTCTGATGCTCATCTCCTGCCACCCGGTGCTCGGCACGGACGCCCGGGTGGCCCTCACCCTGCGACTGCTCGGCGGGCTCACCGCCGCGGAGATCGCCCGGGCGTTCCTGGTCAAGGAGACCGTGATCGCCCGCCGCATCGCCGACGCCAAGCGCACCCTCGCCGAGCGGCAGGTGCCCTTCGTCCTGCCCCGCGGCGAGGACCTGACCGCCCGGATCGCCTCCGTGCTGGAGGTGGTCTACCTGGTCTTCAACGAGGGGTACGCGGCGACCACCGGGGACGGTCTGCTGCGCCCCGGCCTCACCCTGGAGGCGATCCGGCTCGGTCGGCTCCTCGCCGGGCTGGCCCCCGAGGAGGCGGAGGTGCACGGGCTGGTCGCGCTGATGGAGATCCAGGAGTCCCGCTCCGCGGCCCGTACCGGCCCCACCGGCGAACCGGTCCCGCTGCACGAGCAGAACCGGGGCCGCTGGGACCCGCTGCTGATCCGCCGGGGCTTCGCCTCGATGCTCCGGGCCCGCGACCTCGGCACGCCCCCGGGCCCGTACGTCCTCCAGGCGGCGATCGCCGTCACCCACGCCCAGGCCAGGACCGCGGCGGACACCGACTGGGCGGGGATCGCCGCCCTGTACGAGGCCCTGGTGCGGCTGCTGCCGACACCGGTGGTCCGGCTGAACCGGGCCGTCGCGGTCGGTTTCGCGCACGGGCCCGCGACGGGGCTCGCCCTGCTGGACGAGTTGGCCACCGATCCCCGGCTCCAGGACTACCACCTGTTGCCGGGGGTGCGCGGTGATCTGCTGGCCAAGCTGGGGCGACCCGCCGAGGCCCGGCTCGAATTCGAACGGGCCGCCTCCCTCACCGGGAACACCGCGGAGCGGGCGTTCCTCCAGCGGCGCGCGGACGTCCTGGCCGCCGCGGGGTCCTGGCAGTCGGCGCTCGGCGGGGCCCAGGTGCCCACGCTCGGCGGGGCCGTCCGGGACTTCCTGACCCGGGACGGGCTGGACCCGGCCACCGCCCGCTCCTACGGGCAGACCCTGCGCCGGCTGCGGCTCGCCCTGGGGGACCGGTTGCCGCTCGGCGAACTGAGCCCCGAGGCGGTCGAGCGCACCTTCGGCACGGCATGGGGCACCGCGAGCGCCGCCACCTGGAACCGGCACCGCTCGGCGCTGCGGACCTTCGCCGCCTGGGCCGGACTCGGCGAGGACGTGACGTCCCGGATCGACCGCCGCACCGGCACCGCCCCGCGCACCCCGCCCCTGGCCCCGGACCGGCTGGACGCCCTGTGGGCCCGGCCGGGCACCCCGCTGCGCGAACTCCTGCTGTGGCGACTGCTGCACGAGTCGGGCGCCGCGGTGAAACGGGTACTGGCCCTGGACGTCGAGCAACTGGACCTGGACGACCGCCGGGCCCGCACCGGGAGCGGCTGGGTGAGCTGGCGTGCGGGCACCGCCCTGCTGCTGCCGGCCCACCTCTCCGGCCGGAGGGGCGGTCCGCTCTTCCTCACCGACCGTCGCCCCGGTCCGGCCCGCCGCAGGTCCGCGGCGGACACCGACCCGACGACGGGTCTGGCCCGGCTGTCCTACGAACGGGCGGAGTACCTGTTCAAGCAGGCCACCCGCCCGCTCGACCCGACGGGCGAGGGCTACACCCTGCGCCGCCTCAGGTCGCGGGAGTGAGCGGCGGGCCGGGGCGGTCGATCCGGTAGACGTGGTGCAGCGGATCGTCCTGCGGGTGGTCCGGCTCCAACGGGCCGCTGCCCACCCGGCGCAGTCCGGCGTGCTCCAGGGCCCGCCAGGACCTGCGGTTGCCCGCGACGACCGGCACGATCACGCACCGCGCGGACCGGGGCGCCCGCCAGAGGTCCTCGACGGCCGCGGCGATCACCAGCGGACCGAGTCCCCGCCCGATGCGTTCCGGCGGGCCGATCAGGTAGTCGATCGTGTACGCGCCGGCGGGGACCTCGACCACGCCGGACAGCTCCTCGCGGTAGTCGGGGTAATCGGCCAGCCGCACCTGCTGCACCAGGCCCACCGGTTCGCCGTCGGCCAGGACGAGCCGGTCCACGGACGGCTCCTCGCCGCGGGCCGCCGCCCCGAAGTGCCGTTCCACCCCTTCGGGCGACGGGTCGTGGTTCCACCAGCGCGCCACGTGCGGGTGCGCGAGCCACTGACCGAGCAGGGGGAAGTCTGCTGCGGTCAGGGTCCGCAGGGCGATCAGCGGCGCGGCCGGCCCCCCGGTCGTCGTACTCACTCGGCCACCCCCACCGCCCGTCCGACCGTGCTCCGGTCGTCGATCAGCGCCAGCATGGCATGGGCGACGTCGGCACGGCGGATGCTCCGGGCGGACGGCGGGTTCCCGCCGACCGTCGAGCGGTAGCGCCCGGTCACGGGGCCGTCCAGCAGCCGGGGCGGCCGGACGGCGGTCCAGTCCGCGCTGCTCGCGGCGAGCGCGGCCTCCATCAGGCGCAGATCGTCGTACGCGTACCGGAAGACGCGGTTCACCACGGCCCCCATGAGCCGGTCGGACAGCGGCTCGCCGGGCGGGGCGGCGGCGAGCGGCGAGGCGCTCACCACCAGCAGTCGCCGGACGTCCTCGGCGGCCATCGCGATGAGCACCGCGCGGGTCAGTCGGGCGGTGACGTCCCCGTCCTTGCGGCTGCGCGGTCCGAGCGCGGAGAACACCGCGCCCCGGCCGGCGACCGCCGCCCGTACCTCCTCGGGGGCGGTGAGGTCGCTACGCACCACGTCGAGTCCGTCCCCCGTCACGGTCAGCCGGGCCGGGTCCCGCACTACGGCGGTGACCCAGTGGCCGTCCGTCAGCCCCTGCCGGACGATCTCCTGGCCGACCCCGCCGGTCGCACCGAACACCGTGATCCTCATGAACCCCTCCTGGGTGGGTAAGTATTCACTCACCCATAGAATGAGTAAGCACTCACCCACCCGTCAAGCGGAGCGCCCGTGCCCACCGAAGACCCCACCGCCCGGCGACCGACCCGGGCCCGCATCCTCGACTCCGCGCACGAACTGATGCTGTCGGTCGGGATGGCCCGGACCACCACCAAGGAGATCGCCCGCGCCGCCGACTGCTCCGAGGCCGCCCTGTACAAGTACTTCGCGAGCAAGCAGGAGCTCTTCGTCGCCGTGCTGGGCGAGCGGCTGCCCCGGCTGGGCCCGCTGATGGAACGCCTGGCGCGGGACCCGGGCACCCGCAGCGTCGAGGACAACCTCACCGAGATCGCGCGCGTCGCCGCCCTGTTCTACGAGCAGAGCTTCCCGATCGCCGCCTCGCTCTACGCCGAGACCCAGCTCAAGCTGCGCCACGAGGACGCGCAGCGGCAGATCGGCGCCGGCCCGCACCTGCCCATCGAGGGGTTGGCGGACTACCTGCGCGCCGAACAGCGGGCCGGCCGCATCCGGGCACGGGCCGACGCCTTCACCGGCGCCGCACTGCTGATGGGCGCCTGCTGCCAGCGCGCCTTCGCCTACGACGCCACCGAGGCCGGCCGTTCGCCGCAGTCGCTGGACGAGTTCGCCCGCGCCGCGGCCCGCACCCTGCTCGCGGGCCTCGGCTGACCCGGGCGCCCCCGGCCCGGCGGCGCTAGACGGGCACCGCGGGAACGGAGGTCAGCCAGGTGTTGACCTCCCCGAGCAGCCGCTCCTTCTCCTCCCGGGGCGCCGCCGAGGCCCGGATCGACTGCCGGGCGAGCTCCGCGAGCTCCGGGTCGGAGAAGCCGTGGACGGTCCGGGCCAGCTCGTACTGCTCGTTGAGCCGCGCCCCGAACAGCAGCGGGTCGTCCGCGCCGAGGGCCAATGGCACCCCCGCGTCGAACATGGTGCGCAGCGGTACGTCCGCCGCCTTGTCGTAGACCCCGAGCGCCACATTGGAGGTGGGGCAGACCTCGCAGGTCACGCCCCGGTCCGCGAGCCGTTTCAGCAGCCTCGGGTCCTCGGCGGCCCGCACCCCGTGGCCGACCCGGTCGGCGTGCAGGTCGTCCAGGCAGTCCCGCACCGAGGCGGGGCCGGTCAGCTCACCGCCGTGCGGGGCGGACAGCAGGCCCCCCTCCCGGGCGATGGCGAACGCCCGGTCGAAGTCGCGGGCCATGCCCCGGCGCTCGTCGTTGGAGAGCCCGAACCCGACGACCCCGCGGTCCGCGTAGCGCACGGCGAGCCGGGCCAGCGTCCGGGCGTCCAGCGGGTGCTTCATCCGGTTCGCGGCGACCAGGACCCGCATTCCGAGCCCGGTGTCCCTCGACGCGCCGTCCACCGCGTCGAGGATGATCTCCAGCGCGGGGATCAGCCCCCCGAGGCGGGGCGCGTACGAGGTCGGGTCGACCTGGATCTCCAGCCAGCGCGAGCCGGCCCGGATGTCCTCCTCGGCGGCCTCCCGCACCAGTCGCCGGATGTCCTCCGGTTCGCGCAGGCAGGACCGGGCCATGTCGTAGAGGCGTTGGAAGCGGAACCAGCCGCGCTCGTCGGTGGCCCGCAGGTCCGGCGGCTCGGCCCCGGACAGTGCGGCGGGCAGGTGCACCCCGTACTTGTCGGCCAGCTCCAACAGGGTGCCGGGCCGCATCGAACCCGTGAAGTGCAGATGCAGATGCGCCTTCGGCAGGGCGCCGAGGTCTCGAACGTGCTCCATCCCAGGATCTTGCCGCAACCGGCGGCCCACCGGCACCGGCTTTCCCCGTTCGGGTGCTTGCTCGAACGAAGAAGCGGGCCCCCACCAGGTGGGAACCCGCTTCCGTGTGACGCGCCACACCGCGCGTGGCGCGACCCGCCCGCCGGTCGACGACCTCAGCCGGTGACTCAGCCGGTGACGTGAGCGATGACTCAGTCGGTGGCTTCCGCCAGGAGCTTCTGGATCCGCGAGACGCCCTCGACCAGGTCCTCGTCACCGAGCGCGTACGACAGCCGCAGGTACCCGGGCGTGCCGAACGCCTCGCCGGGCACCACCGCGACCTCGACCTCGTCCAGGATCAGCGCGGCCAGCTCCACACTGCTGCGCGGACGCTTGCCCCGGATCTCCTTGCCGATCAGCGCCTTCACCGAGGGGTACACGTAGAACGCGCCCTCCGGCTCCGGGCAGAGCACGCCGTCGATCTCGTTGAGCATGCGCACGATCGTCTGGCGGCGCCGGTCGAACGCCTCGCGCATCTCGGCCACCGCCGTCAGGTCGCCGGACACGGCCGCGAGCGCGGCGGCCTGGGCGACGTTGGAGACGTTGGAGGTGGCGTGCGACTGGAGGTTGGTCGCGGCCTTGACCACGTCCTTGGGGCCGATGAGCCAGCCCACCCGCCAGCCGGTCATGGCGTACGTCTTCGCCACCCCGTTGACGACGATGCACTTGTCGCGCAGCTCCGGCACCACGGTCGGCAGCGAGGTGAAGGTCGCGTCGCCGTACACCAGGTGCTCGTAGATCTCGTCCGTGAGCACCCACAGCCCGTGTTCGACGGCCCAGCGGCCGATCGCCTCGGTGTCCTCGGCGCCGTAGACCGCGCCGGTCGGGTTCGAGGGCGAGACGAACAGCAGCACCTTGGTCCGCTCGGTGCGGGCCGCCTCCAGCTGCTCGACCGTCACCCGGTAGCCGCTGGTCTCGTCGGTGACCACCTCGACCGGGACCCCGCCGGCGAGTCGGATCGACTCGGGGTAGGTCGTCCAGTACGGGGCCGGGACGATGACCTCGTCGCCCGGGTCGAGGATCGCGGCGAACGCCTCGTAGATCGCCTGCTTGCCGCCGTTGGTCACCAGGACCTGCGCCGCCTCGACCTCGTAGCCGGAGTCGCGGAGCGTCTTCGCGGCGATGGCCGCCTTCAGCTCCGGAAGCCCGCCAGCGGGGGTGTAGCGGTGGAACTTCGGGTTCTTGCACGCTTCGATGGCGGCTTCGACGATGTAGTCCGGGGTGGGGAAGTCGGGTTCCCCGGCACCGAAACCGATCACCGGACGTCCGGCGGCCTTGAGGGCCTTGGCCTTGGCGTCGACGGCGAGGGTCGCGGACTCGGAGATCGCGCCCACCCGGGCGGATACTCGGCGATCGGTCGGAGAGGTAGCAGCGCTCATGGGCCCCATGGTTCCAGACCGGAAACCGCCCCGGCACACGGGTTTCACCCAGTGGGCACCGGGCAGGCGACGGACGGGGACGGCACGGCCACCAGCCGCCTCGACGCTTTCTGTTCGACGTCGGCCCCGGGAACACGTACACTCTCTCCTCGTTGGCCGACACCGGCCGCACCCGTCGACCGCACACCCTGCGGCCGTCCGGATGCGGTACGTTGGGGCGAACCAAAGGGTCGTAGCTCAATTGGTAGAGCACTGGTCTCCAAAACCAGCGGTTGGGGGTTCAAGTCCCTCCGGCCCTGCAAGACACACTTCCCCTTCCGGATGTGTGGATGTATGCGAAGTACGTACCGCAATGCACCGTCGTGCGGCTCAACCGGGCGCGGCACGGCCGACCCGGGAATCAGGTGAGGACGAGTGACGGACGCCGTGGGCTCCATCGACATGCCTGATGCTCAAGACGATGCGCCGGACACGCAGAAGAAGTCGCGCAAGGGCGGCAAGCGCGGCAAGAAGGGCCCCTTCGGCCGTCTCGCGCTCTTCTACCGCCAGATCGTCGCTGAGCTGCGCAAGGTCGTCTGGCCGAATCGCTCCGAGCTCACCACGTACACGACCGTCGTGATCATCTTCGTAGTGATCATGATTGGCATCGTCACCGTGCTCGACTTGGGTCTCGACCGAGTCGCGAAGTACATCTTCGGCTGATGCCGAAAGCACAGCCCGAAGCGAAGGACGCCGACGTCGGCGTCCCTTTCGCGTTGTTCCACCCCTCTGTAACCAGGAAGAAGCAGCCACCGTGTCTGACCCGAACCTGAACGACGCCGTCGAGTCCGATGAGGTCGCTGCGGAGTCCGTCGAGGACCAGCTCGACATCGTCGAGGGCGCGGACTCCGTGAGTGCTGAGGACGCCGCGGGCCAGGACGAGGCTGACGCCGAAGCTGCCGAGGAAGCCGCGCTCCACGTCGAGGAGGCTGACGACGCCGACGAGACCGGCGCCGAGGCCGCTGACGACGAGGCCGGCGAGGCCGACGGCGACGAGGCCGACGCCGCTGAGGCTGACGACGACGCCGAGGCTGACGACGCCGAAGCCGTTGAGGACGCCGAGGCCGACGAGGACGAGGACGCCGCCGAGGAAGAGGACGAGGTCGAGGCCGCCGAGCCGGTGGACCCCGTCGCCGCGCTCCGCGAGGAGCTGCGCACCCTGCCCGGCGAGTGGTACGTCATCCACACCTACGCGGGCTACGAGAAGCGCGTGAAGGCCAACCTGGAGCAGCGCGCCGTCTCGCTGAACGTCGAGGAGTTCATCTACCAGGCCGAAGTGCCCGAGGAAGAGATCGTCCAGATCAAGAACGGCGAGCGCAAGAACGTCCGCCAGAACAAGCTTCCCGGTTACGTCCTGGTCCGGATGGACCTCACCAACGAGTCCTGGGGCGTCGTCCGCAACACCCCCGGTGTCACCGGCTTCGTCGGCAACGCCTACGACCCGTACCCGCTGACGCTGGACGAGATCGTCAAGATGCTCGCCCCGGAGGCCGAGGAGAAGGCCGCCCGCGAGGCCGCCGACGCCGAGGGCCGCCCGGCGCCGCAGCGCAAGGTCGAGGTCCAGGTGCTCGACTTCGAGGTGGGCGACTCGGTCACCGTCACCGACGGCCCCTTCGCCACGCTCCAGGCCACGATCAACGAGATCAACGCCGACTCGAAGAAGGTCAAGGGCCTCGTCGAGATCTTCGGCCGCGAGACCCCGGTCGAGCTGAGCTTCGACCAGATCCAGAAGAACTAGCGGTCTCCCGGCGCGGAAGATCGCGCCGGGATTCCCCACCAAGCTTCCGATCAGGTCAGAACGGTCACCCGGTGACCGCTCTGACCTGTCGGTTTTTATCCGCGCGGCAATACCCGTTATCGTTGTGCGGTATGCCTCCATCCGGATGATCGGCTGGAGTGCTCACCTCTCACTAGGACCCGGAGAGAGCACATGCCTCCCAAGAAGAAGAAGGTCACGGGGCTTATCAAGCTCCAGATCCAGGCCGGTGCCGCTAACCCGGCCCCGCCCGTCGGCCCTGCGCTGGGCCAGCACGGCGTCAACATCATGGAGTTCTGCAAGGCCTACAACGCCGCGACCGAGTCGCAGCGCGGTTGGGTCATCCCGGTGGAGATCACGGTCTACGAAGACCGTTCCTTCACCTTCATCACCAAGACCCCGCCGGCCGCGAAGATGATCCTCAAGGCCGCGGGCGTGGAGAAGGGCTCCGGCGAGCCGCACAAGACCAAGGTCGCCAAGATCACCCAGGCGCAGGTCCGCGAGATCGCCACCACCAAGATGCCCGACCTCAACGCCAACGACCTGGACGCCGCCGCGAAGATCATCGCGGGCACCGCCCGGTCCATGGGTGTCACGGTCGAGGGCTGACCCCCTCCCCGTACCCGCTCGTGCCCCGTGCGCGGGCGAGTGCGAACGTGCATCAAGTGGCAGGGCCAGCGCCGGCCCGCACCACGACTCCATTCCCGTCCGGCGGCACCCCCGCCCGACGAAACTCTGTACAGGAGCAGAAGTGAAGCGCAGCAAGTCTCTCCGCGCCGCTGACGCCAAGGTCGACCGGGACAAGCTCTACGCCCCGCTCGAGGCCGTGCGTCTCGCCAAGGACACCTCCACGTCCAAGTTCGACGGCACCGTCGAGGTCGCCTTCCGACTCGGCGTCGACCCCCGCAAGGCGGACCAGATGGTCCGTGGCACCGTGAACCTCCCGCACGGCACCGGCAAGACCGCCCGGGTCCTGGTCTTCGCGACCGGTGACCGTGCCGAGGCCGCGCGTGCCGCGGGCGCCGACATCGTCGGTTCCGACGAGCTGATCGACGAGATCTCCAAGGGCCAGCGCCTCAACGAGTTCGACGCCGTCGTCGCCACCCCGGACCTCATGGGCAAGGTCGGTCGTCTCGGCCGCGTCCTCGGCCCGCGTGGTCTGATGCCGAACCCGAAGACCGGCACCGTGACCCCGGACGTGGCCAAGGCCGTGACCGAGATCAAGGGCGGCAAGATCGAGTTCCGCGTCGACAAGCACTCGAACCTCCACTTCATCATCGGCAAGGTGTCCTTCGACGACACCCAGCTCGTGGAGAACTACGGCGCCGCGCTGGAGGAGATCCTCCGTCTCAAGCCGTCCGCCGCGAAGGGTCGCTACATCAAGAAGGCCGTCATCAGCACCACGATGGGCCCCGGCGTCCCGATCGACTCCAACCGCACCCGCAACCTCCTCACCGAGGAGGACCCGGCCGCCGTCTGAGCGATCGGGTACGCGTCAGCGTGACCTCACGGGCCCCCGTGCCGTCCGGTTCCCCCGGCGGCACGGGGGCCCGTCCGCGTTCCCGGCCGGGCCGTTGCCCGACCCGCCCGCGCCCGCCCTGCGCTAGCGTGCGAACAGTGACACGCGTACGGGGGAGCGGGACATGGGACGCAGGTGGTTCACGGCACCGGCCGGGTCGGACGGCACGCGGCGGGCTCGCGGGCCGCTGCGGAGACGGGTACGGGGGCCGGCCCTCCGTCGCCGCCGCGGACTGCTCCCGTGGTGCGCGCTCTCCCTCGCGCCGCTGCTCCTGGGCACCGGCTGCGGCCTCTTCGCCCTGACCGCCTGTTCCCCCGGGGAGGACGGGGCGGCGGACCCCCGGCCCACGGCCACCGTCTCCGCCGACGTCCTGCGGGCCCTGCGCAGCGCCGCGGAGCGGACCCGGGCGGCGGGCTCCGCGCGGGTCAGTGCCGTGATGGAGCTGGACGGGAAGGTGTCCACCGAGGCCGGCGGGGTGCTCGGCTGGAGCGACGGACTCAGCGGCACCCTCACCATCCGCTACCGCGGCGAGCTCGCGAAGACCCTGCGCGAGCTGGGCACCCGCACCACCGAGGCCCGGTTCGTGGACGGGGTGTACTACGCACGGATGGGCGAGGCCTTCGCGGACCGGGCGGGCGGGCGGCACTGGATCCGACACGGCCACGACACCTCGGCGGACGTCACCCCCTCACGCTCCGTCGACCTGCTGCTCTTCGCCCGTGACCTGCGCCGGGTGGGACGCGAGGAGGTCCGCGGCACCACGGCGACGCACTACGCGGGCACCGTGCGCACGGCCGAGTTGCCCACCCGGGGACCGGGCGCCGGGCGTGCCGCCGAACTGCGGGAGCAGCTGACGGCCGCCGGGATCGTCGAGGAGCGGATCGACGTGTGGATCGACGCCGGCGGCCGGTTGGTGAAGCGCAGCGAGCGCAGCCGGACGGCCGCTGGAACCCTGCTCAGCACTGCGCACTACCGCGACTTCGGGGCCCGGGTGCTCGCCAGGCCGGCGCCGCCGGCCGAGGACACCGTGGACTACCAGGCGCTGCTGGGCAACGGTTCGGCGGTTACTGGTGGTACTTAATGAAACGGCTGTTGTCGGTGAGGTCGGGTACTGTCCCTGACCAACGCACTACGCAACACGCAGTTCACGTTTGTTCAGGGGTGGGGAATGCACATCAACAAGAAGTCGAGGGCCGCTGCCGGCGCGTTCGTCGTGGCGATCCTCGCGGGCGGCACCGCCGCCTGCGGGTCCGACTCGGACTCCTCGGACATGTCGCCCGCCGCGGCGGTCAAGGCGGCGTCCGAGAAGAACGAGAAGATCACTTCGCTCAGCTACAAGATCAAGGGCACCTACCCGGGTCAGGGCAAGGTCGAGGGCGCCGCGCAGATGAGCGTGAAGCCGGCGGCGATGAGCATGAAGCTCACGACGGACACCCCCGGCCAGCCGGGCGAGGTCGAGATCATCATGGTCGACGAGGCCATGTACCTCGGCGGGACCCCGGAAGCGGCCGAGGAAATGGGCGGCAAGCGGTTCCTGAAGATGGACCTCTCCGGCCTCGACCAGGCCGGGAAGGGCGCTGCCGGCGGTCCGGGCAAGGTCCCCGGGCAGGTCGGACAGAACCCGGCCGCGGAGTCCGGTTTCCTCGACGGTGCCGACGACGTGAAGAAGATCGGCACCGCGACCGTCGAGGGCGAGAAGACCACCCAGTACCGGGGCACGGTCGCCGTCAAGGACCTGCGCGCCTCCTTGAAGGACGAGAAGGCCGAGACCCGCAAGCAGCGCGAGAAGAGCCTCAAGCAGTACGAGGACCTCGGTGTGAAGAACCTCACCATGGACATCTGGATCACCGAGGAAGACCGCACCAAGCAGTTCCGCATGCAGGGCGACACCGGGCAGGGCAAGCTCGACGTGACGATGACCTTCGGTGACGTGAACAAGCCCGTCACGGTGAAGGCCCCGCCCGCCTCCGAGGTCATGGACCTGGCGGAGATGATGAAGGACGTCGAAGCGGAACCGGCCGCCTGAGGGTGCTTTCCGGTTGTTCCCGGTCGTTACCCGGCCGGTATCGGCAGTTCGGCCACCTCGGGGGAACCGCCCGAGGTGGCCGATTTGCCTGGCGCACGCCCGTTCCCGTACGCTTCCCGAGAAGCCAAAGACCGCTGGTCGTTGCCGCGTGCTCATCCGAGTCGCGGCGGCCGAAGGATCCGCTGAACTGCGGACGACCCGCGTAGGTGACCGTGGAATTGCTCCTGGACGGATTTCCGCCCG
Organism: Streptomyces sp. NPDC059816; assembly: GCF_042732055.1. NCBI lineage: Bacteria > Bacillati > Actinomycetota > Actinomycetes > Kitasatosporales > Streptomycetaceae > Streptomyces > Streptomyces sp. NPDC059816. The sequence goes on along the minus strand of NZ_JBHWIQ010000017.1, from coordinate 194,326 downwards.
GTAGAGCTGAGCCCCGTGCGCCTGCGCCGGGGCGTTTTCTTTTCCTCAGTCCTCCTTCGGGTCCGCGCGGTCCGAATCACCCGGAAGGAGGCCGAGGCTCATGGCGAGGCCCGACAAGGCTGACGCGGTTGCCGAGCTGACGGACAAGTTCCGCAGCTCGAACGCCGCCGTGCTGACCGAGTACCGCGGTCTCACCGTGGCACAGCTCAAGCAGCTGCGCCGTTCGCTCGGTGAGAACGCCCAGTACGCCGTGGTGAAGAACACGCTGACCAAGATCGCTGCCAATGAGGCCGGGATCTCGACGCTCGACGACCTGTTCAACGGTCCGACGGCGGTTGCCTTCGTCACCGGTGACCCGGTGGAGTCGGCGAAGGGTCTTCGTGACTTCGCCAAGGACAACCCCAATCTCGTCATCAAGGGCGGTGTCCTTGACGGCAAGGCGCTGTCCGCCGACGAGATCAAGAAGCTCGCGGACCTTGAGTCCCGCGAGGTTCTGCTCGCCAAGCTGGCGGGTGCCATGAAGGGCAAGCAGTCCCAGGCTGCCGCGCTCTTCCAGGCGCTTCCCTCGAAGTTCGTCCGCACCGCGGAGGCGCTTCGTGCCAAGAAGGCCGAGGGCGAGCAGGGCGGTGCCGAGTAATTCGGCTCGCACTTTGACCGTCGCCGCCTGAGGCACGCGCCCCGGCGCGGAGACGGTCACCGCGGGCTCGACGTACGCCCGCCTGACATGTACATCCGGCACCTGCCGAATTAGTGGAAGGATCGCCCATCATGGCGAAGCTCAGCCAGGACGACCTGCTTGCCCAGTTCGACGAGATGACCCTCATCGAGCTCTCCGAGTTCGTGAAGGCGTTCGAGGACCGTTTCGACGTCACCGCCGCCGCCCCGGTCGCCGTTGCCGCTGGCGGCCCGGGTGCCCCGGCCGTCGAGGCCGTCGAGGAGCAGGACGAGTTCGACGTCATCCTCCTCGGCGCCGGCGAGAAGAAGATCCAGGTCATCAAGGTCGTGCGTGAGCTGACCTCCCTGGGTCTCAAGGAGGCCAAGGACCTCGTGGACGGCACCCCGAAGCCGGTTCTCGAGAAGGTCGCCAAGGACGCCGCCGAGAAGGCCGCCGAGGCCCTCAAGGGCGCCGGCGCCTCCGTCGAGGTCAAGTGACCCGACGGGAGTCCAGCCGACTCCCGCACGAGCGCGGTGTCCTCGCGGCACCCTCTCGTACCCTGCCGCTGTAACGCGGACGCACCGTACGGCGATCACCCAAGTGGGTGGTCGCCGTTCGGCGTTCGTGGCGCCGCCGACGGGCTGCTTGCGCGGTCCGTGCCGACGAGTATGGTGATCTTCGTTGTGCCCGCGGCGGCCCTGGTGACGGCCCGCCCACGGCGGTGATCAGTGACGATCGCGGCACTCGGTTCGGGCTAGGGGGCCTTGACGAACCGCACGCAGCGCGCAATTCTCAGGACGCGTCGTCACAACGATCCGACTCCGAGGCATGGATCGGCGACGAAGAGGGCAGTATCGATGTGCGTCGAGGGCAGTGACGGACAGCAGGTGTGGAGCGGACAAAGGGTGGCAGTGAACCCGCACTGGACATCAGTGAGCCTTGTGGCTACACTGACCCTTTGCGCTGCCTGTTAGCTGCCTCCTGCCCGTCACCAGGGGCATGCCCATGCTTGAGCACCGAGTCGAAAACCGGCCCTGACCTGGGATTTCGTGTCGACGTCTTGTGGTGTCCAGGCGGGGGACCGGTACGCGCGTAGTGAGTCCGAGCCCTCGGAAGGACCCCCTCTTGGCCGCCTCGCGCACTGCCTCGACCGCGAATACGAACAACGGCGCCAGCACCGCCCCGCTGCGCATCTCCTTCGCAAAGATCAAGGAGCCCCTTGAGGTTCCGAACCTTCTTGCGCTGCAAACCGAGAGCTTTGACTGGCTGCTCGGCAACGACGCGTGGAAGGCTCGTGTAGAGGCGGCACTGGACAGCGGACAGGACGTCCCCACCAAGTCCGGTCTGGAGGAGATCTTCGAGGAGATCTCCCCGATCGAGGACTTCTCCGGGTCGATGTCCCTGACCTTCCGCGACCACCGCTTCGAGCCGCCGAAGAACTCCATCGACGAGTGCAAGGAGCGCGACTTCACCTTCGCCGCCCCGCTCTTCGTCACCGCCGAGTTCACCAACAACGAGACCGGCGAGATCAAGTCCCAGACGGTCTTCATGGGCGACTTCCCGCTCATGACCAACAAGGGCACCTTCGTCATCAACGGCACCGAGCGTGTCGTCGTGTCGCAGCTCGTCCGTTCCCCCGGTGTCTACTTCGACTCCTCCATCGACAAGACGTCCGACAAGGACATCTTCTCGGCCAAGATCATCCCGTCCCGGGGTGCCTGGCTGGAGATGGAGATCGACAAGCGCGACATGGTCGGCGTCCGCATCGACCGCAAGCGCAAGCAGTCCGTCACCGTCCTCCTCAAGGCCCTCGGTTGGACCACCGACCAGATCCTGGAGGAGTTCGGCGAGTACGAGTCCATGCGCGCCACCCTGGAGAAGGACCACACCCAGGGCCAGGACGACGCGCTGATCGACATCTACCGCAAGCTGCGTCCGGGCGAGCCCCCCACGCGTGAGGCCGCCCAGACCCTGCTGGAGAACCTCTACTTCAACCCGAAGCGCTACGACCTGGCCAAGGTCGGCCGTTACAAGGTCAACAAGAAGCTCGGCGCCGACGAGCCGCTGGACGCCGGCGTGCTCACCACCGACGACGTCATCGCGACCATCAAGTACCTGGTCAAGCTGCACGCCGGTGAGATCGAGACGGTCGGCGAGTCCGGCCGCACGATCGTCGTCGAGACCGACGACATCGACCACTTCGGCAACCGTCGCCTGCGCAACGTCGGCGAGCTGATCCAGAACCAGGTCCGTACGGGTCTCGCCCGTATGGAGCGCGTCGTGCGCGAGCGCATGACCACTCAGGACGTCGAGGCGATCACGCCGCAGACCCTGATCAACATCCGGCCGGTCGTCGCCTCCATCAAGGAGTTCTTCGGCACCAGCCAGCTGTCGCAGTTCATGGACCAGAACAACCCGCTGTCGGGGCTCACCCACAAGCGCCGTCTGTCGGCGCTCGGCCCGGGTGGTCTCTCCCGTGAGCGGGCGGGCTTCGAGGTCCGTGACGTGCACCCCTCGCACTACGGCCGCATGTGCCCGATCGAGACGCCCGAAGGCCCGAACATCGGTCTGATCGGCTCGCTCGCCTCCTACGGCCGCGTCAACGCGTTCGGCTTCGTCGAGACCCCGTACCGCAAGGTCGTCGACGGCCAGGTCACCGACGAGGTCGACTACCTGACCGCCGACGAAGAGGACCGCTTCGTCATCGCGCAGGCCAACGCGCAGCTCACCGACGACCTCCGGTTCGCCGAGAACCGCGTCCTGGTGCGCCGCCGCGGCGGCGAGGTCGACTACGTGCCCGGCACCGAAGTCGACTACATGGACGTCTCGCCGCGCCAGATGGTGTCCGTCGCCACCGCGATGATCCCGTTCCTGGAGCACGACGACGCCAACCGTGCCCTCATGGGCGCGAACATGATGCGCCAGGCCGTTCCGCTCATCAAGGCGGAGGCGCCGCTCGTCGGCACCGGCATGGAGTACCGCTGCGCCACCGACGCCGGTGACGTCATCAAGGCGGAGAAGGACGGTGTCGTCCAGGAGGTCTCGGCCGACTACGTCACCGTCACCAACGACGACGGCACGTACAACACGTACCGGGTCGCCAAGTTCTCCCGCTCGAACCAGGGCACCTCCGTCAACCAGAAGGTCATCGTCTCCGAGGGCGACCGCGTCATCGAGGGCCAGGTCCTCGCCGACGGTCCCGCCACCGAGAACGGTGAGATGGCGCTCGGCAAGAACCTGCTCGTCGCGTTCATGCCGTGGGAGGGCCACAACTACGAGGACGCGATCATCCTGTCGCAGCGCCTCGTGCAGGACGACGTCCTCTCCTCGATCCACATCGAGGAGCACGAGGTCGACGCCCGTGACACCAAGCTCGGCCCCGAGGAGATCACCCGGGACATCCCGAACGTCTCCGAGGAGGTCCTCGCCGACCTCGACGAGCGCGGCATCATCCGCATCGGTGCCGAGGTCATCGCCGGTGACATCCTCGTCGGCAAGGTCACGCCCAAGGGCGAGACCGAGCTGACCCCCGAGGAGCGCCTGCTCCGCGCGATCTTCGGTGAGAAGGCCCGTGAGGTCCGCGACACCTCGCTGAAGGTCCCGCACGGCGAGACCGGCAAGGTCATCGGCGTCCGCGTCTTCGACCGCGAGGAGGGCGACGAGCTGCCGCCCGGCGTCAACCAGCTCGTCCGGGTGTACGTCGCCCAGAAGCGGAAGATCACGGACGGCGACAAGCTCGCCGGACGCCACGGCAACAAGGGCGTCATCTCCAAGATCCTCCCGATCGAGGACATGCCGTTCCTGGAGGACGGCACCCCCGTCGACATCATCCTCAACCCGCTCGGCGTCCCGTCCCGAATGAACCCGGGACAGGTCCTGGAGATCCACCTCGGCTGGCTCGCCAGCCAGGGCTGGGACGTCTCCGGCCTCGGCGACGACTGGGCGCAGCGCCTCCAGGCCATCGAGGCCGACCGGGTCGCCCCGCGCACCAACGTCGCCACGCCCGTCTTCGACGGTGCCCGTGAGGACGAGCTGGCCGGCCTGCTGGAGCACACCGTTCCCAACCGCGACGGCGACCGCATGGTCCTCCCGTCCGGCAAGGCCCAGATGTACGACGGCCGCTCCGGCGAGCCGTTCCCGGAGCCGATCTCGGTCGGCTACATGTACATCCTCAAGCTCCACCACCTGGTCGACGACAAGCTGCACGCCCGGTCGACCGGCCCGTACTCGATGATCACCCAGCAGCCGCTGGGTGGTAAGGCCCAGTTCGGTGGCCAGCGCTTCGGTGAGATGGAGGTGTGGGCGCTGGAGGCTTATGGCGCCGCGTACGCCCTCCAGGAGCTGCTGACCATCAAGTCCGATGACGTCACCGGCCGCGTGAAGGTCTACGAGGCCATCGTCAAGGGCGAGAACATCCCCGAGCCCGGCATCCCCGAGTCCTTCAAGGTGCTCATCAAGGAGATGCAGTCCCTGTGCCTCAACGTGGAGGTGCTGTCCTCGGACGGCATGTCCATCGAGATGCGCGACACCGACGAGGACGTCTTCCGCGCGGCGGAAGAACTCGGCATCGACCTGTCCCGGCGCGAGCCGAGCAGCGTCGAAGAGGTCTGACGGGTCCGGCCGGGATCACCACCAGGTGATCCCGGCCGCAGCCCCGGACCCCGTACAGACCACGAGAGACACAACCCTGAGAGGGATTGACGCATAGTGCTCGACGTCAACTTCTTCGACGAGCTTCGGATCGGCCTCGCCACCGCGGATGACATCCGCCAGTGGAGCCACGGCGAGGTCAAGAAGCCCGAAACGATTAACTACCGCACCCTGAAGCCCGAAAAGGACGGACTCTTCTGCGAGAAGATCTTCGGTCCGACCCGGGACTGGGAGTGCTACTGCGGCAAGTACAAGCGTGTCCGGTTCAAGGGCATCATCTGTGAGCGCTGCGGCGTGGAGGTCACGCGCGCCAAGGTGCGTCGTGAGCGGATGGGCCACATCGAGCTGGCCGCCCCGGTCACCCACATCTGGTACTTCAAGGGCGTTCCCTCACGCCTGGGCTACCTCCTGGACCTCGCGCCGAAGGACCTGGAAAAGGTCATCTACTTCGCCGCGTACATGATCACGTACGTGGACGACGAGCGTCGTACCCGCGACCTGCCGTCGCTGGAGGCCCACGTCTCCGTCGAGCGCCAGCAGGTCGAGAACCGGCGTGACGCCGACCTCGAAGCCCGCGCCAAGAAGCTGGAGACCGACCTCTCCGAGCTGGAGGCCGAGGGCGCCAAGGCCGATGTGCGCCGCAAGGTGCGCGAGGGCGCCGAGCGCGAGATGAAGCAGCTCCGCGACCGCGCCCAGCGCGAGATCGACCGCCTCGACGAGGTGTGGACGCGCTTCAAGAACCTCAAGGTCCAGGACCTGGAGGGCGACGAGCTCCTCTACCGCGAGCTCCGCGACCGCTTCGGCACCTACTTCGACGGTTCGATGGGCGCCGCCGCGCTCCAGAAGCGCCTGGAGTCCTTCGACCTCGACGAGGAGGCCGAGCGCCTCCGCGAGATCATCCGCACCGGCAAGGGCCAGAAGAAGACCCGTGCCCTCAAGCGGCTGAAGGTCGTCTCGGCGTTCCTCCAGACCAGCAACAGCCCCAAGGGCATGGTCCTGGACTGCGTCCCGGTCATCCCGCCGGACCTGCGTCCGATGGTGCAGTTGGACGGTGGCCGCTTCGCGACCTCCGACCTGAACGACCTGTACCGCCGGGTCATCAACCGGAACAACCGCCTCAAGCGTCTCCTTGACCTCGGTGCCCCCGAGATCATCGTGAACAACGAGAAGCGGATGCTCCAGGAGGCCGTCGACGCGCTGTTCGACAACGGCCGCCGCGGCCGTCCGGTCACCGGACCGGGCAACCGTCCGCTGAAGTCGCTGTCCGACATGCTCAAGGGCAAGCAGGGCCGCTTCCGTCAGAACCTCCTCGGCAAGCGCGTCGACTACTCGGCCCGTTCCGTCATCGTCGTCGGCCCCCAGCTGAAGCTGCACCAGTGCGGTCTGCCGAAGGCCATGGCGCTGGAGCTGTTCAAGCCGTTCGTGATGAAGCGCCTGGTGGACCTGAACCACGCGCAGAACATCAAGTCGGCCAAGCGCATGGTCGAGCGCGGTCGCACCGTGGTGTACGACGTCCTCGAAGAGGTCATCGCCGAGCACCCGGTGCTGCTGAACCGTGCACCGACCCTGCACCGTCTGGGCATCCAGGCGTTCGAGCCGCAGCTCGTCGAGGGCAAGGCCATCCAGATCCACCCGCTCGTCTGCACCGCGTTCAACGCGGACTTCGACGGTGACCAGATGGCCGTGCACCTGCCGCTCTCCGCGGAGGCGCAGGCCGAGGCCCGCATCCTGATGCTGTCCTCGAACAACATCCTCAAGCCCGCCGACGGCCGCCCGGTCACGATGCCGACCCAGGACATGGTCCTCGGTCTGTTCTTCCTGACCACCGACGGCGAGATGCGCAGCGTCAAGGGCGAGGACCGTGTCTTCGCTTCCGTGGCCGAGGCGATCATGGCCTTCGACGCCGGCGAGCTGTCCCTCCAGTCCCGGGTGGACATCCGCTTCCCGGTGGGCACCATCCCGCCGCGCGGCTGGACCCCGCCCGCCGACGAGGCCGGCCCCGACGGGTTCGGCGGCGAGTGGCAGCAGGGTGACACCTTCCGTCTGCGGACGACCCTGGGTCGCGCGCTCTTCAACGAGCTGCTGCCCGAGGACTACCCGTTCGTCGACTACGAGGTCGGCAAGAAGCAGCTCTCCGAGATCGTCAACGACCTCGCCGAGCGCTACCCCAAGGTCATCGTGGCGGCGACGCTCGACAACCTGAAGGCGGCCGGCTTCTACTGGGCGACCCGCTCCGGCGTCACCGTCGCCATCTCCGACGTGGTCGTGCCCGAGGCGAAGAAGGAGATCGTCGCCGGGTACGAGGCCAAGGACGAGAAGGTCCAGAAGCAGTACGAGCGCGGTCTGATCACCAAGGAAGAGCGCACTCAGGAGCTCATCAAGATCTGGACCCAGGCGACCAACCAGGTCGCCGAGGCGATGAACGACAACTTCCCGAAGACGAACCCGATCTTCATGATGGTGAACTCGGGCGCGCGCGGAAACATGATGCAGATGCGTCAGATCGCCGGTATGCGTGGTCTGGTGTCGAACGCCAAGAACGAGACCATCCCGCGGCCCATCAAGGCGTCGTTCCGTGAGGGTCTGTCCGTGCTGGAGTACTTCATCTCCACCCACGGTGCCCGTAAGGGTCTGGCGGACACCGCCCTGCGTACCGCCGACTCGGGTTACCTCACCCGTCGTCTGGTGGACGTCTCGCAGGACGTCATCATCCGCGAGGAGGACTGCGGCACCGAGCGCGGTCTCAAGCTGCGGATCGCCGAGCGCGGTGCGGACGGCACGCTGCGCAAGACCGAGGACGTCGAGACCAGCGTCTACGCCCGCATGCTGGCCGAGGACGTCGTCATCGACGGCAAGGTCATCGCGCCGGCCAACGTCGACCTCGGTGACGTGCTGATCGACCAGCTCGTCCACCACGGGGTCGAAGAGGTCAAGACCCGCTCGATCCTGACCTGCGAGTCCGCCGTCGGCACCTGCGCCATGTGCTACGGCCGCTCGCTGGCCACCGGCAAGCTGGTCGACATCGGTGAGGCGGTCGGCATCATCGCCGCCCAGTCCATCGGTGAGCCCGGCACCCAGCTGACGATGCGTACCTTCCACACCGGTGGTGTGGCCGGTGACGACATCACCCAGGGTCTGCCGCGTGTCGTCGAGCTCTTCGAGGCCCGTACGCCCAAGGGTGTCGCCCCGATCTCGGAGGCGGCCGGCCGCGTCCGGATCGAGGAGACCGAGAAGACCAAGAAGATCGTCGTCACCCCGGACGACGGCAGCGACGAGACGGCCTTCCCGATCTCGAAGCGTGCCAAGGTCCTGGTCCGTGAGGGCGACCACGTCGAGGTGGGCCAGAAGCTCACCTTCGGTGCGACCAACCCGCACGACGTGCTGCGCATCCTCGGTCAGCGGGCCGTGCAGGTCCACCTGGTCGGCGAGGTCCAGAAGGTCTACAACTCGCAGGGCGTGTCGATCCACGACAAGCACATCGAGATCATCATCCGGCAGATGCTCCGCCGTGTGACGATCATCGAGTCCGGTGACGCCGAGCTGCTGCCCGGTGAGCTGGTGGAGCGGTCGAAGTTCGAGACCGAGAACCGCCGCGTGGTGCAGGAGGGCGGTCACCCGGCCTCCGGTCGCCCGCAGCTCATGGGTATCACCAAGGCGTCGCTCGCGACCGAGTCGTGGCTGTCCGCGGCCTCCTTCCAGGAGACGACCAGGGTCCTGACGGACGCGGCGATCAACGCCAAGTCCGACTCCCTGATCGGCCTCAAGGAGAACGTCATCATCGGTAAGCTCATCCCGGCCGGTACGGGTCTCGCCCGTTACCGCAACATCCGGGTCGAGCCGACCGAAGAGGCGAAGGCCGCGATGTACTCGGCCGTCGGGTACGACGACATCGACTACTCTCCGTTCGGTACGGGGTCCGGCCAGGCCGTTCCCCTGGAGGACTACGACTACGGGCCCTACAACCAGTAGTCGTACCGCGCGCACGCGCAGCAGTCAGGCCGGAGGGCGGGCATCCCTGGGATGCCCGCCCTCCGGGCGTCGGCGGCCCTTTTCCGTCCCCCCGGGAGGGGGCTTCGCAAACGGCCGGACCAATATCATTTTGACCACGCTGGGTGCGGTCGGTACGCTCATACCTTGTGCCTGGGGTGTGCCCTGGCCCCCGTGCGTGTCCTCAACCGTACGGGTGGCCGATCGTGGCCACCGTATCCGTGCCCTCCCGTCCCGAGTGGACGGAATCACGGCGTTCGACACACCCGACCGCGTGGGTCGGCGACGTTCCAGGTTAGCTTCATGATCGGCACACAGAAACCGGAGAAGTAGTGCCTACGATCCAGCAGCTGGTCCGTAAGGGCCGGCAGGACAAGGTCGAGAAGAACAAGACGCCCGCTCTGGACGGTTCGCCCCAGCGCCGTGGCGTCTGCACGCGTGTGTTCACGACCACCCCGAAGAAGCCGAACTCGGCCCTCCGTAAGGTCGCGCGTGTGCGTCTGACCTCGGGCATCGAGGTCACGGCCTACATCCCGGGTGAGGGACACAACCTGCAGGAGCACTCCATCGTGCTCGTGCGTGGTGGCCGTGTGAAGGACCTGCCGGGTGTTCGCTACAAGATCATCCGTGGTTCCCTGGACACCCAGGGCGTCAAGAACCGCAAGCAGGCCCGCAGCCGCTACGGCGCCAAGAAGGAGAAGTAAGAATGCCTCGTAAGGGCCCCGCCCCGAAGCGCCCGGTCATCATCGACCCGGTCTACGGCTCTCCTCTGGTGACCTCCCTCATCAACAAGGTGCTGCTGAACGGCAAGCGCTCCACCGCCGAGCGGATCGTGTACGGCGCCATGGAGGGCCTGCGCGACAAGACCGGTAACGACCCGGTCATCACGCTCAAGCGCGCGCTGGAGAACATCAAGCCGACCCTCGAGGTCAAGTCCCGCCGTGTCGGTGGCGCGACCTACCAGGTTCCGATCGAGGTCAAGCCCGGTCGTGCCAACACCCTGGCGCTGCGCTGGCTCGTCGGCTACTCCCGCGCCCGCCGGGAGAAGACGATGACCGAGCGTCTCCTCAACGAGCTCCTCGACGCCTCGAACGGCCTCGGTGCCGCGGTGAAGAAGCGTGAGGACACGCACAAGATGGCCGAGTCCAACAAGGCCTTCGCGCACTACCGCTGGTAGTCGCTTACCCCATCGAGAACCGAGAGAAGACTGAGCCTTATGGCTACCACTTCGCTTGACCTGGCCAAGGTGCGCAACATCGGCATCATGGCTCACATCGACGCGGGCAAGACGACGACCACCGAGCGCATCCTGTACTACACCGGTGTCTCGTACAAGATCGGTGAGGTCCACGACGGTGCTGCCACCATGGACTGGATGGAGCAGGAGCAGGAGCGTGGCATCACGATCACCTCTGCTGCCACCACCTGTCACTGGCCGCTTGAGGACGTCGACCACACGATCAACATCATCGACACCCCGGGTCACGTGGACTTCACCGTCGAGGTAGAGCGCTCGCTGCGCGTCCTCGACGGTGCCGTGACGGTGTTCGACGGTGTTGCGGGTGTCGAGCCCCAGTCCGAGACCGTTTGGCGTCAGGCGGACCGTTACGGCGTTCCGCGCATCTGCTTCGTCAACAAGCTCGACCGCACGGGTGCCGAGTTCCACCGCTGTGTCGACATGATCGTGGACCGCCTCGGCGCCACCCCGATCGTGATGCAGCTCCCGATCGGTGCCGAGGCCGACTTCCAGGGCGTCGTGGACCTGGTCCGGATGAAGGCCTTCGTGTGGTCCGCCGAGACCGCGCTCGGTGAGGCTTACGACGTCGTCGAGATTCCCGAGACCCACGTCGAGGCCGCGGCCGAGTGGCGCGGCAAGCTGCTGGAGACCGTCGCCGAGAACGACGACGCCATGATGGAGCTGTACCTGGAGGGCACCGAGCCCACCGAGGAGCAGCTCTACGCGGCCGTCCGTCGCATCACGATTGCCTCCGGCAAGAGTGAGGGCACCACCATCACCCCGGTGTTCTGCGGTACCGCGTTCAAGAACAAGGGCGTCCAGCCCCTGCTCGACGCGGTCGTGCGCTACCTCCCGTCCCCGCTGGACATCGAGGCCATCGAAGGCCAGTCGGTGTCCAACCCGGACGAGATCATCAAGCGCAAGCCCTCCGAGGACGAGCCGCTGGCCGCCCTGGCGTTCAAGATCGCGAGCGACCCGCACCTCGGCAAGCTCACGTTCGTCCGGGTGTACTCCGGCCGCATGGAGTCGGGTTCTCAGGTGCAGAACTCGGTCAAGGGCCGCAAGGAGCGCATCGGCAAGATCTACCGGATGCACGCCAACAAGCGTGAGGAGATCGAGTCGGTGGGTGCCGGTGACATCGTCGCCGTCATGGGTCTGAAGCAGACCACCACCGGTGAGACCCTCGCCGACCCGGCGAACCCGGTCATCCTCGAGTCCATGGACTTCCCGGCCCCGGTCATCGAGGTCGCGATCGAGCCGAAGTCCAAGGGCGACCAGGAGAAGCTGGGTGTCGCCATCCAGCGCCTGGCCGAGGAAGACCCGTCCTTCCGTGTGAAGACCAACGAGGAGACGGGCCAGACCATCATCGCCGGCATGGGCGAGCTGCACCTCGACGTGCTGGTCGACCGCATGCGCCGCGAGTTCAAGGTCGAGGCCAACGTCGGCAAGCCGCAGGTGGCGTACCGCGAGACCCTGCGCAAGCAGGTCGAGCGGCTCGACTACACCCACAAGAAGCAGACCGGTGGCTCCGGTCAGTTCGCGAAGGTGCAGATCGCACTGGAGCCGCTTGAGGGCGACGGCTACGAGTTCGTCAACAAGGTCACCGGTGGCCGCATCCCGCGGGAGTACATCCCGTCCGTGGACGCGGGCTGCCAGGAGGCCATGGAGTTCGGCGTGCTCGCCGGCTACCCGCTCACGGGTGTCCGGGTCATCCTGCTCGACGGTGCCTACCACGAGGTCGACTCCTCCGAGATGGCCTTCAAGATCGCCGGTTCGATGGCCTTCAAGGAGGCCGCCCGCAAGGCCAGCCCGGCCCTGCTCGAGCCGATGATGAAGGTCGAGGTGACGACGCCCGAGGACTACATGGGTGACGTCATCGGTGACATCAACTCCCGTCGCGGTCAGATCCAGTCGATGGAAGACCGCCACGGTGCCAAGCTCGTCACGGGCCTGGTCCCGCTGTCGGAGATGTTCGGCTACGTCGGCGACCTCCGCAGCAAGACGTCGGGTCGCGCGAGCTACTCGATGCAGTTCGACTCCTACGCCGAGGTTCCGCGGAACGTCGCCGAGGAGATCATCGCGAAGGCCAAGGGCGAGTAACTCAACCGAGTACACGCTTTAGGCTTGACTCCGGAGCCACCGGGGTGCCCGCCACAGCCATGGCGGGCGCCCCCCGGCCCCCGGCTATCCAGCAAAGATCACCTGGCGCCGATGAAGTAAGGCGTACAGAACCACTCCCAGGAGGACCCCAGTGGCGAAGGCGAAGTTCGAGCGGACTAAGCCGCACGTCAACATCGGCACCATCGGTCACATCGACCACGGTAAGACGACCCTCACGGCCGCCATTACCAAGGTGCTGCACGACGCGTACCCGGACCTGAACGAGGCTTCGGCCTTCGACCAGATCGACAAGGCGCCCGAGGAGCGTCAGCGCGGTATCACCATCTCGATCGCGCACGTCGAGTACCAGACCGAGACGCGTCACTACGCCCACGTTGACTGCCCCGGTCACGCGGACTACATCAAGAACATGATCACGGGTGCCGCGCAGATGGACGGCGCCATCCTCGTGGTCGCCGCCACCGACGGCCCGATGCCGCAGACCAAGGAGCACGTGCTCCTGGCCCGCCAGGTCGGCGTTCCGTACATCGTCGTTGCCCTGAACAAGGCCGACATGGTGGACGACGAGGAGATCCTGGAGCTCGTCGAGCTCGAGGTCCGCGAGCTGCTCTCCGAGTACGAGTTCCCGGGCGACGACCTTCCGGTCGTCAAGGTCTCGGCGCTCAAGGCCCTTGAGGGCGACAAGGAGTGGGGCCAGACCGTCCTCGACCTGATGAAGGCCGTCGACGAGTCCATCCCGCAGCCCGAGCGTGACGTCGACAAGCCGTTCCTGATGCCGATCGAGGACGTCTTCACGATCACCGGTCGTGGCACCGTCGTCACCGGTCGTATCGAGCGTGGCATCCTCAAGGTCAACGAGACCGTCGACATCGTCGGCATCAAGACCGAGAAGACCACCACCACGGTCACCGGCATCGAGATGTTCCGCAAGCTGCTCGACGAGGGCCAGGCCGGTGAGAACGTCGGTCTGCTGCTCCGCGGCATCAAGCGCGAGGACGTCGAGCGCGGCCAGGTCATCATCAAGCCGGGCTCGGTCACTCCGCACACCGAGTTCGAGGCGCAGGCGTACATCCTGTCGAAGGACGAGGGTGGCCGTCACACCCCGTTCTTCAACAACTACCGCCCGCAGTTCTACTTCCGTACGACGGACGTGACCGGCGTCGTGACCCTCCCCGAGGGCACCGAGATGGTCATGCCGGGCGACAACACCCAGATGACGGTGTCGCTCATCCAGCCCGTCGCCATGGAAGAGGGCCTGAAGTTCGCCATCCGTGAGGGTGGCCGGACCGTCGGCGCCGGCCAGGTCGTCAAGATCAACAAGTGACCTGACGCGCGTCAGCGCATTCGCGGAGGACCCGTACGACCCGAGTGGTCGTACGGGTCCTCTGTTTTTTCCGGAGCGTTCGTGCGGGGCGCGTCTTCCGGAGCGTTCGCACGGGGCACGCCCGGTTACGTACGGTCCCCCTCGCGCACCGGGGCGTCCCGCAGCAGGGCGCCGATCAGCACGGCACCGAGCACCAGGATTCCCGCGGCCACGCTCAGGGCGAAGGAGAAGCCCTCCGTCGCCGCGGCCCCCGTACTCCCCTCGTCGCCGTGTCGTGCGGCCAGCGCCACCAGCACGGCCAGCCCCACGGCGCCCCCGACCTGCTGCACGGAGCTCAGGACGGCCGAGCCGAGGCCGGCGTCCTCCTCGGTGGTGCCGGTGAGCGCGGCGACGGTCAGCGTGGGCAGGCTCAGCCCGCACCCGAGGCTGGTGACCAGCAGCCCGGGCAGCACCCCCGGGGCGTACGCGTCGCCCGGCCCCACCCCGGACAGCAACAGCAACCCGCCCGCGGTGATCAGGAACGACACCACCAGCGCGGGACGCACCCCGAGACGGACCACCGCCCGGGCGGACAGCCACATGCCCAGCAGGATGCCGCCGCCGAACGGCAGGTACGCGATCCCGGCGGCGAGGGGGTCGTAACCCAGCACGGTCTGGAGGTGCAGCATCAGCAGGAAGGCCATCGCGTACAGGGCGGCGGAGAACAGCAGGGTCGCCCCGTTGGCCACGGCCCGGAAGCGGAACGACAGGAACGACAGCGGCACCAGGGGCGCGGCGGCCCGCGCCTCGCACACCACGAACGCGACGGCCAGCACCGAGGCCAGCAGCAGTGAGGCCACCGCGGTCGGATCGCCCCAGCCCGACTCCCCGGCCCGGAGCAGCCCGTAGACCAGCGACACCACGGCGCCCGTGCCCAGCACCGCACCGGGCACGTCCAGGCGCACCCCCCGTTCGGCCCGGCTCTCGGGCACCAGCCGCGGCAGCAGCAGCACGGTCGCGAGGGCCACCGGCAGGTTGACCAGGAAGATCCAGCGCCAGGACGCGAGGCCGGTCAGCGCCCCGGAGACCACCAGGCCCATGGTGCCGCCGAGCCCCGCGATCCCGCCCCAGATGCCGAACGCCCGGGCCCGTTCCGCCGGCCCCGGGTACAGCAGCGCGATCAACGCCAGGGCGGCCGGGCTGGCCATCGCCGCCCCCGCGCCCTGGACGAACCGTCCGGTCACCAGCTGCCAGGGCTCCTGGGCGAGCCCGCAGACCAGGCTCGCCGCGCCGAACAGGGCGACGCCCGTCAGGAAGACCCGCCGGCGGCCCAGCAGGTCGGCCATCCGCCCGAACAGCAGCAGCAGTCCGCCGAAGGCGACGAAGTACGCGTTGACCACCCAGGCCAGCCCCGCGGTGCTGAACCCGAGCTCGTCGCGGAGGCTGGGGAGCGCCACGCTGACCACGTTGTCGTCCAGGACGAGCATGAACTGTACGAAGCACAGCACGAGCAGGGCGGTGCCGCGGCGGGCGGGCGGCCCGGTGGCGCCGAGGTCGCTACGGGTGCCGAGGTCGTCACGGGTGCCGAGGTCCTTACGGGTGCCCGGGGAGTGGTTGATCGTCATGCCCACGACGCTACGGAGCGACCCCGGTTGGCCGCGATGCGTTACGGGGCCAGGTGATAGCGCACTGGGGACTTACCCTGGGGCGGTATGAGCGAAGACGTGTTCGGGACCGTTCCCGCCGGGGCGGGCGCCATCGTCGTCGGACACTTCCCCCTGGTGTCGGGCCAGTGGTTCGTCCCGCACCGCCACCCGCACCACCACCAACTCGCGTGGGCGCGGCGCGGGGTGCTCGGCGTCGCCGTGGACGACACCTCGTGGGTGCTGCCCCGCACCCGGGCACTATGGCTCCCCGCGGGGGTCGTGCACCGCACCGGCGCCACCCGGGACGCGGTGCTGTGCAGCCTCTACTTCGTACGGGAGCGGTGCGCGCTCGACTGGACGGAACCGACCGCGGTCGGCGTCGACGGACTGTTGGCCCAGCTGATGGTCCACCTCTCCCGGGACGACCTGTCCGACGACGCCAGGCTGCGGGGCGAAGCCGTCGTCCTGGACCTGCTGCACCCGCTGCCCGTCACGCCCATCGACGTGCCGGTCCCGACCGACGACCGGGTGCGCGCGGTGGCCGGCGCGCTGCTGGACGATCCGGCGGACCCGCGCGGCCTGGAGGCCCACGCCCGGGCGGTCGGGGTGAGCCGGCGCACCCTGTCCCGGCTGTTCGTCCGGGACACCGGCATGGCCTTCGACCGCTGGCGCACCCATGCGCGGCTGCGCGCCGCGCTGCCCCTGCTCGCCGAGGGCCAGCCGGTCTCCCGGGTCGCGCACGCCGTCGGGTACGCGACCCCGAGCGCCTTCCTCGCAGCTTTCCGCCGCACGGTCGGCACGTCGCCGGGGCGCTACTTGAACGGGGCGTCTTCGGGGGACGGGGTCGGGGGGTAGGGCCTACGGCTCGTCCCCGGTCCCGTGGAACGGAGGCGCGCCCCGGAGGAGGTCGGCTTCCCGGGTGGCTCCACGGGCTCTGACCATCCACCCGGTGAAGGCGGCGGCATCCATGGTGGAGGCGATGAGGGCCTTGGTTTCGCCCGAGGCCACCAGGCCCCGCTCCGCCAGTACGCGGAGGACGGCGACGGTCAGCACGATCTCGTAGCCCGCACCGAAGGCCTCCCGGCAACCAGCCGCGTAGCCGTCGAGGAAGGACTCCTCGACGATCGTCCCCCGGCCTGGGAAGTACGTGCCGGCGTGCCTCATGGTTCTGCTCCCTGTGGGTGGAGTGCGGGCGACGACTTGGAGCGGCAGTGCGGGCAGCGGCCCGGTTCGGGGGCGCGGAAGGCGAGGTCGCAGCCCTCGCAGTTCTGGAGCGGGGGCGGTGCCGGGGGACCGGTGCGGTGTCGGGGGAGGGGCGGGGGTAACAGGGCCGCGAGGCGGTACGCGACGAATCCGCCCGGGTGGTGGAGCCGTTCCGCGGGCAGGCCGGTGGTCAGGGCGGTGCGGACGGCGTCGGGGTGCGTGCCGCGTTCCAGCCAGGTCGCGACGGCCGGGGCGAGCCGTCGTACGTCCCGCTCCGCGAGGGTGAGCCGTGGGTCCGCGGTGCGCAGGGAGGCCAACAACTCCGCTGCCTGGTCGTGCAGGTGCGGGGCGTGGGTGGTGGGGGAGGGCAGCGTGGGCGGCGGGGGTCGTTCGGTCGGAGCGGCGGGTGCGCCGGGTGCCGTGGGCTTCGGCGTGGGCGGTGCGGTGACCTCCGGGGCGGGCTCCGGTGCGGTACGGGCCGCCGCCGGGTCCTCGTACACGTAGGTGAGCGTCACCCAGGTCCCGTTGGGGAGGTTCTTGCGCACCCGTTCCAGGTAGCCGTGCTTCTCCAACTCGCGCAGCGCCGAAGCGATGCGGTCGCGGCCCTCGGGGAGGCGGGCGGCGAGGCTGCGGATGTCCGCGGGGCTGCCGTCCGGCAGCGACAGCAGGTGCGCCGCGAGCCCGATCGCGGTGCACGACAGGGTTCGGTGCCGGGTGAGGTGGTGCCCCAGGTGCACGCCATCGCGTGATCGGGCGGCGGAGACTTTGGCGATTCCGAGTGGGGTTTCCGGAATGCGCGGTGTGGGTGCGGGGAGGGCACTAAGCTGCATGTCAGCCATAGGGAAAAGGGTTGTTTTCTCGTGTGGTGAGGCCCTCGTTCGGGATGCCAGTCCCGGCCGGGGGCCGACGCATGTACGGATGCACGTGCGCCGTGCGGTCGTTTGGGCGAGTGGCCGTGTGGCCGCGTGCCTGTGTGGTCGCTTGGCCGTTCGGTCGAAGGAACCCTCTCCGAAAATCGGACCCGGCGCGAACTTCTCACCGACCTGTCACCCGGACGAGCGACGCCGGGGTCGGTTGTTGTCTGGTGGGGTGCGGTGGGGTAGGAATCCTTCTCCAACTGACCTCAGCCATGGGGGGTTTAGCGCCGGTGCCGCCGAAGGCCGGGGAGCCGGCCTCCGGCGGTGGATCGGGGTCAGCGGTCCGGGAGGAACAGTTCCGCCCACACCGTTTTGCCTGGTGGAGGGCCCGACGTGACACCCCAGTGGTCCGCCAGGGCCTCCACCAGCAGGAGCCCCCGCCCCGACTCCGCGTCCTCGTCCGGCTCCCGGGTTCCCGGCATCCGGTGGCCCGCGGTGTCGGTGACCTCGATCCGCAGGGCCGACGCCGTGACTGTGAGGGCGAGACGGAAGCCCTGGCGTTCGCTGCTCCCGTGCAGCGCCGCGTTCGCCGCCAGTTCGGCCACGACGAGCGGGGCGCCGTCGAGGGAGAGGCCCCAGGAACGGAGTCGACTCTCCGCGAGTAGCCGGGCGAGCCGCGCCCCCACCCGGGTGGAGGACAGCTCGGGCTCGAAGGCCCGGACGGGGGCGCGGAGTTCAGAGGTTTCTCGGTTCACGTCCCTCAATGTCGCCACTTCCGCCCGCCCTGTTGAGCGATACGACGCTTGCGTGCGGTGACTGTCCGGTCCGCGCGCGGCGGTGTCCCGGCTGTACGGGGGCGGGCGGAAGGGCGCGGGGGTGCGTCAGCCCTGGTGGCGCCACCAGAAGGAACCGGGGTCGAAGTGCCGGGTGACCCCGAGCCGCTGCCAGAGCGGCCGGAGGATTCCGCTCAGTTCCGGATCGCCGTGGATGAATGCGTTCGGCAACTGGACGTCGAACCGCTCCGGCGCCGCCGTCAGCATCGCCGCCAACAGGTACTGCTCGGAATAGAGCCGCCACCGCCAGGACTCCGGGTAGTCCCCCGGAAGCATGATGTCGTGCACCTGGATCAGCACGCCGGGCTTCAGCCGGGGCAGCAACTCGAAGAAGAAGACCATGACGTCCGACCCCATGTGGAGCCGGTGCGAACCGTCGAGGAAGACGATGTCGCCCGCCTCCAACTCCTCGAACACCGCATGGCTCGCGTCCTGGAGCGGCACCCGGACCACCTCGTCGCAGAGGTGGTCGATGGTGGCCCTGGGCTGCGGGTCGATCGATGTGACCCGGGTCTTCAGACCGAGGTCCGTGACGGCCCGGCGCACGAACTTGGTGGAGTTGCCGGAGCCGATCTCCAGGTAGCGGGCCGGCCGGTGCTCGGCGAGCATGCCGTACAGCCCGAGCGCGTCCAGCGGCGACAGCCAGCTGTTGCCCCAGTACGGGGTGGAACCCCGCTCCTTCCCCTCGACGGGGATGCGGGCGAGGTGGTCGGCATGGGCCAGGAACCCGGTCAGCCGCTCCGCGTACGCCTCACGGCCCGCCTCCAACACCTCCCGCACCGGACCGAGTTCGGCGCGGGGTCGGGGGGTGACCACATGGTCCAGGAAGACCGGCTTGAGGTGACCGCTGGCCCACAACGCCAGTCCGTAGGCGGTGGGGTTGCGCTCCAGCCGTTCGAGTCCGCGCTGTAAGACGGGGAAACGTTCGAGCAGGGTGGGGGCGGGCTCGCGGACGGGGGTCGGAGTCTGTGCGCGCAAGGGAGAGGTTGCCTTTCGGTCGGTGGGGGCCGGCAAGGACGTGCTCTGTGTCGTACGCGTGCGTCGGTCGTCCGATCGGGTCCGGCGGGCCGTCGATCTCCGGACCCGGGAATCCTTTCCCCGAACGGATCATGGATATCCCCGAGGTTGACGTCTTGGGCCGGCGCCCCGCCCGCGGACGTCCGGTCGATTCCGCGGCCGTCCGGTCGATGTCAGTGGTGCTGGCTACCGTTCCGTGCATGACCAAGTGGATCGACCGGGGCGTCCTGGCATGGATCGAGGGCCGCTACCTCGACGACGAGTCCGTCCTCGTGTTCTTCAAGGGCACCCGTTTGGCGGCGATGACCGAGGGGCTGCTCGCACAGCACCGACCGCCGCTCGCTCATGGCAACGACGCGGAGCCCGGCGGCTGGGGCGCGATCGTCCACCACCTGCACAACCTGGAACGCGACGACTTCGACCCCATCGACCACCGCAGGCTGTGCCCCCAGGGCGCCGAGCTGATGGTGTTCGTACCCAACCCGTGCCTGGCCAAGGCCCACGGCCCCAAGGCGTACCACTACAAGGACGGCCGGACCTCCTCCTGCATCGACTACGAGGACCCGGACCACGTCGGGCAGTACTGGCCCAACGAGATGGCTCCCCTCATCGCCGCGGCTGGGCTGGGCAACGAGCACGAGCACGAGGGTGAGTACGAGGACCACGACGAGCGGCTGACGCAGCTGATCTGCGACCACCTGGGGCTGCCCGCGCTGGACCGCGAAGCCTTCACGGTGATCGTGACTTGATCGCCGACCTTCGGAAGGAACGGGCCACGGCACCATCGTCGGTCTCGATGGCCGTGCTGTGGGTGGAGGGCTTCGGCCTGCTTCTGGCACTGCCGCTCTTCGGTGTGACACCGGAGGCGAGGTCAGTGTTCGTGCTGCCCCTGCTGGTACTGGCGTTGCTCTTCAGCGCCGCACTGGTCTCTGCCGCCTTCGTACTGCCTTCCGTCGCCCTCGGGCACTGGCTGGGAGCGCGGCGGGGCAGCGGACCGCGCTGGTGGTGGCCCATGACCGCAGCCGCGCTGCTCCTCGTAGGGGGTTCGTTGCTGCTGGCCACGGCAGCTTACGGGCGGGGCCCCGGTGTCGGTTCGTGGCGGGACGCCCTCGACTGGTTGCTGTACGCGTCAGCCTTCTACGTCATCTGCACACCGGCGGTACTGGCCGCGCACGGTGCGGTCGTGCGTACGGACGCGGGTCGCCGGGTGTGGTCCGTCGGCCAGATCCTCGGATACGGGTCCCTCGTCCTGCTCGTGGAGTCGGTGGGGGTCCTGGCAGTGCTCGGCTGAACCCAGGCGATCGTTGCTTCCCGGTCGCTCCACGACGGGCTGCCTCCGCCCCAACTGATCTGTCCTTGTTCGGGCAGGAGTTGGAGCGGGGCGTCGCGTGCCCAACTGGGTCAGTGGGGACTAGCCATCTAGGTACAGGAGCGCCGTGATCGTCTTCTTGCACACGTCACAGTGCATCGGAGCCTCGATGCTGGCCAGGTCACACTCGATGGACGTGATGCGATCGACGACTCCGGTGGCGATTTCACTGTTCCACGCGCGCTGCCACCGTTCGGTGTTCTCCTGGAGCCGTGTGACGTAGCCACGCGTCATCTCATAGAACGCGCGCACGCCGTGTTCTTTCATGTAGCCCCAGTTGAACTCAAGGCTCTTGAGCACGACGGGAAAGGGATGGAGCGCCTGTGTACGGCCCCATGTCTCCAACACATCCTGGACGTCGAGCCTCGAAGCTCGTTCGTCCAGGACACTCCACATGCCGGTGTCGTCGTAGTCGCTGAGCACCTGGTCCAGAATGCCCACGCAGCGGCGGAGGTTTGCCTCCTTGGCTTCGAAGACCCGGGCAGCCTCTGCGCGGCTCTCGTCTGCGGGTTCCTTGCGGGCCTTGACGATGGCCCGGGTCAGTTCCGTACTGAGGGCTGCCTCGTCACAGAGGGAGTCTCCGAAGCTGAGCCAGGGGTCCGGAAACCCCCGTTCAGCGGTGATCTCGAAGATGCGATCGCCTTGCGTTCCCATCCGCTCCTCCTCGGAACAGGTCGGCAGCGGAATGGGTCCGCTGCGTCAACTGGATGGTGCGCACCGCCGCGCGAGTTCCGCGGCGCCCTGCTCGAACGGGACCTGGACTTGTTCACCGCTCTCCATGTCCCGCAGTGTGACCGTACCGGCTTCTCGTTCGGCAGCGCCGTAAATCACGCAGAATCGGGCCCCTTGGTCGCTGGCCCACTTCATCTGCTTGGCGAACTTCCCACTAGCCCCGAGGTAGACACCGGTACGGATTCCTGCGCGGCGGATCTCAGCCGCGAGGCGGAAGCTGTCTGTGGCCTGCTCCTCGCCCATGATCGTGACGGCCACGTCGATCTGTGAGTAGGCGGCCTCGTCGGTCTGCGAGATGAGGGGCAGGATGCGTTCGATGCCCAGGGAGCCGCCGCAGGCGGGGGAGTCCTTGCCGCCGAGCCGACCGATGAGCCCGTCGTACCGGCCGCCGGACGCGATGGAACCGGGCATGCCCGGTGCGACCACCTCGAAGATGATTCCGGTGTAGTAGTCCAGCCCTCGCACGAGGTTGGGCGCGAATCCGATGCGCTCGGTCGGAATCGCACCACTGGTGAGCTCAAGCAGCCGGTCCACCTCGTCCAGTCCGGCCTGCCCGGCCTCGCTGGCCTTCAGCTCACCCCTGATACGTGTGACGGCGTCGGGGGCGGTGAGGTCATCCACCAACCCCCGTGCCACCTCAGGGTCGAGCCCACGGCTGTCCACGAGCTCGGTCACGACGGCTTCAGGGGACAGCTTGTCGAGCTTGTCCAGCGTGATCAGCGCGCCGGAGCCGAGATCGTCCGGTACGCCGTACGCCTCCAGAAGCCCGAACAGCACCTGGCGGGAGTTCACCAGGAAGCGGAACCCGGGTACACCCAGCGCCTCCAGGGCGTCGTGCAGGGCGAGGACGACCTCGGCGTCCGACAGCGGCGACGACGATCCGACGATGTCCAGGTCGCACTGGACGAACTCGCGGAACCGCCCCTTGCCGGGCCGGTCCGCCCGCCACACGGGAGCGATGGCGTACCGCTTGTACGGCGAGGGGAGCTGGCTGCCGTAGGCCGCCGCCGCGCGGGCCAGGGGAACGGTCAGGTCGTAGCGGAGGGCGAGGTCGGCCTCTCCTGTGGCCTCGTGTTCACCGCGGCGGAGAATCTTGAAGATGAGCTTGTCGCCCTCGTCGCCGTACTTCCCGGTGAGTACGTCAAGCCGCTCGAAGGCGGGTGTCTGGAGCGGCTGGAAGCCGTAGCGGGAGAACACGGTACGGATGGTTGCGAACGCGTGCTCACGACGCTCGAACTCGGCGGCAAGGAAGTCCCGGGTCCCGGACGCGGGGTCGAACTGCTTCAAGGAGGCCATGCGGCCATAGTTCCGGAAGCCAGCCGCCGTCGGCAAAACGTCTGCGAGGCGGCCGAACACATCGTTGCCATACGGAACATGGGCTGCTCTGGCCATATGGACTAGGTTCGGGGATTTCTCGGTTCCGCTCACTCACTGTCACTGGTGATGATTAGCCTGTTAGTGACATGGGTCGCACGCACGGTGACTGTGCGGTCGCCCCCGCGGGCGGGGGAGTGCGTCGGGCCGAGGAGCGGGGCCGGAATGTGCGGAGGTGGCCTGGGGTGGACAGCGTGACGACGGAGACGACGGCGGACGCAGCCGGGACGACGGACGGGTGCGACGAGGACGGCTGGGACGTCGCCCCGGACGACGAGATCGCGTCGGTCGTGGAGATGGCCGGCGGCCAGTTGAAGGCTTGGCGCGTGGGCGCGGGGCTGAGGGCCGGGGAGTTCGGCGCCCTGATCGGCTACGGCGAGGACCTGGTCCACAAGGTCGAACGCGGGGCGCGCATCGCCAGGCCCGAGTACCTGGACAAGGCGGACAAGGCGCTGGGTGCGGGCGGCAAGATCGCCGCCCTGAAGAAGGAGCTCGCGGAGGCCCGGTACCCGAAGAAGGTTCGGGACCTCGCCAGGATGGAAGCGCAGGCTGTGGAGATCCTCTTCTATGGGAGCCATGACCTGCACGGCCTCTTGCAGACGAAACAGTACGCTCACGCCCTGATCTCGATGAGGCAGCCCGCCTATCCGATGGATGAGGTGGAGCGCGGAGTGGCTGCCCGCATCGCCAGGCACGGGATCTTCGAACGTTCTCCGGCGCCGACGCTCAGCTTTGTCTTGGAAGAGGTGACGCTCAGGCGCCCCCTCGGGGGCAGACTGGTACTGCGCCAGCAGCTCGAACGTCTGTTGGAAGTAGGCGAGTTGTGCAACGTCACCATCCAGGTGATGCCGACCGACACGGAAGAGCACGCAGGCATCGACGGAGGCATCCAAGTGCTCAAGTTCCCGGATGGCTCCGCCGTCGGCCGTTCAGAGGGTGCGTACAACGGCCGCCCTGTGAGCGATCCGAAGCAGCTCAGGATCCTTGAACTGAGGTATGGCATGATCCGATCCCAGGCTCTCAAGCCTTGGGAGTCCATGGTCTACATCCGCGATCTGCTGGGAGTGACATGAGCCGCAAATCCACTTACGGGGCCACTTCCGAGCTGGTGTGGTTCAAGAGCAGTCACAGCGACAGCAGCAACGGCAGCGAGTGCGTCGAGGTCGCTGTGGCCCCGGGCTCGGTGCTGGTGCGGGACTCCAAGAACGTCGGCGGCGGTCACCTGGGCTTCGACTCGGAGGCGTGGGCTCACTTCGTCACGCACACCGCCGCGTCGTGATTAGCGAGCCCCGCCCCGAGCCGGCGTGGTTCAAGAGCAGCCACAGCGACAGCAGCAACCCGAGCGACTGCGTAGAGGTGGCGGACGCCCCGGGTGCCGTTCTCGTGCGGGACTCGAAGACCGCCCAGAGCCCCCGCCTAGGGTTCGCCCCCGCAGCGTGGGCCAATTTCGTCGCGTACGCGTCAGAACGCTAAGCGGGGCAGCCGTTCGAGCGGCCAGCCGGAGGGCCCCGCCGACCGGGTGAACGGGGAGGTCGGCCGGGGTTTCGGGGGATCGCCGTGGTGTCGGAGCGGCACCTGTGTGTAGCCCAGAGTGGCCTGGGGTACGCTCTACGGCTCGATTGGCCAGGGTCGCGCCCCGTATGGCAGACTGTCGGGGTTGCTCGGTTGAGTATCGATGCTGCACGCCTCCCGCCGGGAGGACTGGAAGCGAGTCCCACAGTACTCGTCGCCCTTATCTGTCGTCAGGCAGCGCTGGGGCGGACGTACGGGAATCTTTCGGGAAGTGTGAGCGGGGTACCAGCCAGGCACCCGGCGGGTGTTTCATCCCCGGCCCGCGGTCTGTGACCGCGATCCCCTCGCAGGGACGTCCCCCCAAGGGACATTCATGTCAGCGGGACCGCGACACGCCCGACCGCGTGGGTCGGCGGAGGGAACCGGAACGGCTCTCCGGGTACCAGAGCGTTTCCCCATAGACAGGACTACGAAGTAGCCATGGCGGGACAGAAGATCCGCATCCGGCTCAAGGCCTACGACCACGAGGTCATCGACTCTTCGGCGAAGAAGATCGTCGAGACGGTGACTCGCACTGGTGCGTCGGTCGCGGGCCCGGTGCCGCTTCCCACTGAGAAGAACGTGTACTGCGTCATCAAGTCGCCGCACAAGTACAAGGACTCGCGCGAGCACTTCGAGATGCGCACGCACAAGCGCCTGATCGACATCCTCGACCCGACGCCCAAGACCGTTGACTCTTTGATGCGACTCGACCTTCCGGCCGGCGTCGACATCGAGATCAAGCTCTGAGGGGTCGGTGTAACGAGATGACCAAGCAGATCAAGGGCATCCTGGGCGAGAAGCTCGGCATGACCCAGGTCTGGGACGAGAACAACCGTGTCGTCCCGGTGACCGTGGTCAAGGCCGGACCCTGCGTCGTGACCCAGGTCCGTACGAATGACGTCGACGGCTACGAGTCGGTCCAGATCGCCTTCGGCGAGATCGACCCGCGCAAGGTGAACAAGCCCCTCAAGGGCCACTTCACCAAGGCCGACGTCACCCCCCGCCGCCACCTCGTCGAGATCCGTACCGCTGACGCCAGCGAGTACGTCCTCGGCCAGGAGCTCACTGCCGAGACCTTCGAGTCGGGCGTCAAGGTTGACGTCACCGGCAAGAGCAAGGGCAAGGGCTTCGCCGGTGTCATGAAGCGCCACAACTTCCGGGGCCTCGGCGCCGGACACGGCACCCAGCGCAAGCACCGCTCGCCCGGCTCCATCGGTGGCTGCGCCACCCCGGGTCGCGTGTTCAAGGGCCTGCGCATGGCGGGCCGCATGGGCAACGAGCGGGTCACCACCCAGAACCTGACCGTCCACGCCGTTGACGCGGAGAAGGGCCTGCTCCTCATCAAGGGCGCGGTTCCTGGTCCGAACGGCGGCCTCGTCCTGGTCCGCACTGCGGCCAAGGGGGCCTGAGGTAACGATGAGCACCATTGACATCCTTTCGCCCGCGGGCGACAAGGCCGGGACCGTCGAACTCCCCTCGGAGATCTTCGACGCGAAGGTCAGCATTCCGCTGATCCACCAGGTCGTCGTCGCTCAGCTGGCCGCTGCCCGTCAGGGCACGCACAAGACGAAGACGCGCGGCGAGGTCCGCGGCGGTGGCCGCAAGCCGTACCGCCAGAAGGGCACCGGCCGCGCCCGCCAGGGTTCGACCCGCGCTCCGCAGTTCGCCGGTGGTGGCGTCGTGCACGGTCCCGTGCCGCGTGACTACTCGCAGCGGACCCCGAAGAAGATGAAGGCCGCCGCCCTGCGCGGTGCCCTCACCGACCGGGCCCGCAACAACCGCATCCACGTCGTCACCGGCGTGATCGAGGGCGACAACCCCTCCACGAAGGCCGCCCGGACGCTGTTCGGCAAGATCAGCGAGCGCAAGAACGTGCTCCTGGTCGTCGACCGTGCCGACGAGGCCGCGTGGCTGTCCGCCCGCAACCTGCCCCAGGTTCACCTCCTGGAGCCGGGCCAGCTGAACACGTACGACGTGATCCGCTCCGAGGACGTGGTCTTCACCCAGGCCGCCTTCGAGTCCTTCGTGTCCGGCCCCGCCACGGCCACTGAGACCGAAGGGAGTGACGCCTGATGGCCACGCGTCACCCGAGCATCGCCCCCAAGGCGGCCAAGGCCGCCAAGGCCGCGCGCATCGCCAAGGCGAAGCGTCACGCCACCGAGGGCAAGAACACCGTCGAGACCCCGCTGAGCAAGTCGTTCACGGACCCCCGTGACGTGCTGATCAAGCCGGTCGTCTCGGAGAAGAGCTACGCGCTGCTCGACGAGAACAAGTACACGTTCGTCGTTGACACGCGGGCCAACAAGACCCAGATCAAGCAGGCCGTCCAGGCGGTCTTCGAGGTCAAGGTCACCGGGGTCAACACGATCAACCGCCAGGGCAAGCGCAAGCGCACCCGCACCGGTTTCGGCAAGCGCGCGGACACCAAGCGCGCCATCGTGACCCTCGCCGAGGGCGACCGTATCGACATCTTCGGCCAGGCCTCCTAACGGAGCGCCCTGGTCCGATATCGGACGAGGACTGAGAAATGGGTATCCGCAAGTACAAGCCGACGACTCCGGGCCGTCGTGGCTCCAGCGTCGCCGACTTCGTCGAGATCACGCGGTCCACGCCGGAGAAGTCGCTGGTCCGCCCCCTGCACAGCAAGGGCGGCCGTAACAACGCCGGTCGTGTGACCGTTCGCCACCAGGGTGGCGGACACAAGCGCGCCTACCGCGTCATCGACTTCCGTCGGCACGACAAGGACGGCGTGCCGGCGAAGGTCGCGCACATCGAGTACGACCCCAACCGCACCGCGCGCATCGCGCTGCTGCACTACGCGGACGGCGAGAAGCGTTACATCCTCGCCCCCCGCAACCTGTCGCAGGGTGACCGCGTCGAGAACGGTCCCGGGGCCGACATCAAGCCGGGCAACAACCTTGCCCTGCGCAACATCCCGGTCGGTACCACGATCCACGCGATCGAGCTGCGTCCGGGCGGCGGCGCCAAGTTCGCCCGCTCCGCCGGTGCCTCCGTGCAGCTGCTGGCGAAGGAGGGCGCTATGGCCCACCTCCGCATGCCGTCCGGAGAGATCCGCCTGGTCGACGTGCGCTGCCGCGCCACCGTCGGCGAGGTCGGCAACGCCGAGCAGTCGAACATCAACTGGGGCAAGGCCGGTCGTAAGCGCTGGTTGGGCGTTCGCCCGACCGTCCGCGGTGTGGCGATGAACCCGGTTGACCACCCGCACGGTGGTGGTGAGGGTAAGACCTCCGGTGGTCGCCACCCGGTCTCCCCGTGGGGTCAGAAGGAGGGTCGTACTCGCTCGCCCAAGAAGGCGTCGAGCAAGTACATCGTCCGCCGCCGCAAGACGAACAAGAAGCGCTAGGAGCGGGTTCAGATGCCGCGCAGTCTCAAGAAGGGGCCCTTCGTCGACGACCACCTGATCAAGAAGGTGGACGTACAGAACGAAGCCGGCACCAAGAACGTCATCAAGACCTGGTCCCGTCGCTCGATGATCGTCCCGGCCATGCTCGGCCACACGATCGCGGTGCACAACGGCAAGACCCACATCCCGGTGTTCGTCACCGAGTCGATGGTCGGCCACAAGCTCGGCGAGTTCTCGCCGACGCGCACCTTCCGGGGTCACGTCAAGGACGACCGGAAGTCGAAGCGCCGCTAACAGCGGGTGAACGACCTATGACGAACGTGTCAGACACTGAAGGGACAACCATGGAAGCCAGGGCCCAGGCGCGGTACATCCGCGTCACGCCCATGAAGGCCCGCCGAGTGGTGGACCTGATCCGTGGCATGGACGCCACGGAGGCTCAGGCGGTCCTGCGTTTCGCCCCGCAGGCCGCGAGTGCGCCGGTGGGCAAGGTGCTGGACAGCGCCATTGCCAACGCCGCGCACAACTACGACCACACGGACGCCACTTCGCTCGTCGTGAGCGAAGCGTACGTCGACGAGGGCCCGACCCTGAAGCGGTTCCGTCCGCGTGCTCAGGGCCGTGCCTACCGGATCCGCAAGCGGACCAGCCACATCACCGTGGTCGTCAGCAGCAAGGAAGGAACCCGGTAATGGGCCAGAAGGTTAACCCGCATGGGTTCCGGCTCGGCATCACCACGGACTTCAAGTCCCGTTGGTACGCCGACAAGCTGTACAAGGACTACGTCAAGGAAGACGTCGCCATCCGTCGGATGATGACGTCCGGCATGGAGCGCGCCGGCATCTCGAAGGTGGAGATCGAGCGCACCCGTGACCGCGTCCGCGTCGACATCCACACCGCGCGTCCGGGCATCGTCATCGGCCGCCGCGGCGCCGAGGCCGACCGTATCCGCGGCGACCTGGAGAAGCTGACCGGCAAGCAGGTCCAGCTGAACATCCTCGAGGTCAAGAACCCGGAGACGGACGCTCAGCTGGTGGCCCAGGCCGTCGCCGAGCAGCTGTCCTCCCGCGTCTCCTTCCGCCGTGCCATGCGTAAGAGCATGCAGTCGGCGATGAAGGCGGGCGCCAAGGGCATCAAGATCCAGTGCGGTGGCCGTCTCGGCGGCGCCGAGATGTCCCGCTCGGAGTTCTACCGCGAGGGCCGCGTGCCCCTGCACACGCTCCGTGCGAACGTGGACTACGGCTTCTTCGAGGCCAAGACCACCTTCGGTCGCATCGGCGTCAAGGTGTGGATCTACAAGGGCGACGTCAAGAACATCGCCGAGGTCCGCGCCGAGAACGCCGCCGCCCGTGCCGGCAACCGCCCGGCCCGTGGCGGTGCCGACCGTCCCGCCGGTGGCCGTGGTGGCCGCGGTGGCGAGCGCGGCGGCCGTGGCCGTCGGCCGCAGCAGCAGTCCGGTGGGGCTGCCGAGGCTCCCAAGGCCGAGGCTCCCGCCGAGACCGCCGCTCCGGCCGCTGAGAGCACCGGAACGGAGGGCTGACCCATGCTGATCCCCCGTAGGGTCAAGCACCGCAAGCAGCACCACCCCAAGCGGCGTGGTCAGGCCAAGGGCGGGACGACGGTCGCGTTCGGCGAGTACGGCATTCAGGCGCTTACCCCGGCCTACGTGACGAACCGTCAGATCGAGGCCGCTCGTATCGCGATGACCCGTCACATCAAGCGTGGCGGCAAGGTCTGGATCAACATCTACCCGGACCGCCCGCTGACGAAGAAGCCCGCCGAGACCCGCATGGGTTCCGGTAAGGGTTCGCCCGAGTGGTGGGTCGCGAACGTTCACCCCGGCCGGGTGATGTTCGAGCTGTCCTACCCGAACGAGAAGATTGCGCGTGAGGCGCTTACCCGCGCTGCTCACAAGCTTCCGATGAAGTGCCGCATTGTCCGGCGCGAGGCAGGTGAAGCGTGATGTCGGCCGGTACCAAGGCGTCCGAGCTGCGCGAGCTGGGCAACGAGGAGCTCCTCAACAAGCTCCGCGAGGCCAAGGAAGAGCTGTTCAACCTCCGCTTCCAGGCGGCGACGGGCCAGCTCGAGAACCACGGCCGGCTCAAGGCCGTCCGCAAGGACATCGCCCGGATCTACACCCTCATGCGTGAGCGTGAGCTCGGCATCGAGACGGTGGAGAACGCCTGATGAGCGAGAAGAACGTGACTGAAGAGAACGCCGCCCGCGGCTTCCGCAAGACCCGTGAGGGTCTTGTCGTCAGCGACAAGATGGACAAGACCGTCGTCGTCGCCGTCGAGGACCGCGTGAAGCACGCCCTGTACGGCAAGGTCATCCGCCGTACGAACAAGCTCAAGGCGCACGACGAGCAGAACGCCGCGGGTGTCGGCGACCGTGTCCTCCTGATGGAGACCCGGCCGCTGTCCGCGACGAAGCGCTGGCGCATCGTCGAGATCCTCGAGAAGGCCAAGTAAACAACTCGTCGGGGGTAACCCCACGAGTACCGTTCCGCCAGGCTCGGCGAGCTCCGTAGAACGTTTTACGGAGCTCGCCGGGAACCGGCAGACAAACAGGAGATAGACGTGATCCAGCAGGAGTCGCGACTGCGCGTCGCCGACAACACGGGCGCGAAGGAAATCCTTTGCATTCGTGTTCTCGGTGGCTCGGGTCGTCGCTACGCGGGCATCGGTGACGTCATCGTCGCCACCGTCAAGGACGCGATCCCCGGTGGCAACGTGAAGAAGGGTGACGTCGTCAAGGCCGTCATCGTTCGCACCGTCAAGGAGCGCCGCCGTCCCGACGGCTCGTACATTCGCTTCGACGAGAACGCCGCCGTCATTCTGAAGAACGACGGCGACCCCCGCGGCACCCGTATCTTCGGCCCGGTCGGCCGTGAGCTGCGCGAGAAGAAGTTCATGAAGATCATCTCGCTCGCGCCGGAGGTGCTGTAAGCATGAAGATCAAGAAGGGCGACCTGGTACAGGTCATCACCGGTAAGGACAAGGGCAAGCAGGGCAAGGTCATCGCGGCCTTCCCCCGCGAGGACCGCGTCCTGGTCGAGGGTGTCAACCGGGTCAAGAAGCACACCAAGGCCGGTCCGACGGCCCGCGGCTCCCAGGCCGGCGGCATCGTGACCACCGAGGCCCCGATTCACGTGAGCAACGTTCAGCTCGTCGTGGAGAAGGACGGCACGAAGGTCGTCACCCGCGTCGGGTACCGCTTCGACGACGAGGGCAACAAGATCCGCGTTGCCAAGCGGACGGGTGAGGACATCTGATGACGACCACCACCATCCCGCGTCTCAAGACGAAGTACCGCGAGGAGATCATCGGCAAGCTGCGTGAGGAGTTCTCGCACGAGAACGTCATGCAGGTGCCGGGCCTCGTCAAGATCGTGGTCAACATGGGTGTGGGCGACGCCGCCCGCGACTCCAAGCTGATCGAGGGTGCCATCAAGGACCTCACCACGATCACCGGTCAGAAGCCCGCCGTGACCAAGGCCCGCAAGTCCATCGCGCAGTTCAAGCTGCGTGAGGGTCAGCCGATCGGCGCCCACGTCACCCTCCGTGGTGACCGCATGTGGGAGTTCCTGGACCGCACCCTGTCGCTCGCGCTCCCGCGCATCCGCGACTTCCGTGGCCTGTCGCCGAAGCAGTTCGACGGCCGCGGCAACTACACCTTCGGTCTCACGGAGCAGGTCATGTTCCACGAGATCGACCAGGACAAGATCGACCGCGTCCGGGGTATGGACATCACCGTGGTCACCACGGCGACCAACGACGCTGAGGGCCGCGCGCTCCTCCGTCACCTCGGCTTCCCCTTCAAGGAGGCGTGAGCGAGATGGCGAAGAAGGCTCTGATTGCCAAGGCCGCCCGCAAGCCCAAGTTCGGTGTGCGTGGCTACACGCGCTGCCAGCGCTGCGGTCGTCCGCACTCCGTCTACCGCAAGTTCGGCCTCTGCCGCGTGTGCCTTCGTGAGATGGCTCACCGCGGCGAGCTGCCGGGCGTGACCAAGAGCAGCTGGTAGTTCCCCCTTCGGGGAACGACCGGACGCTCTCGGTAGGCATAGGGCAGGCAGGGGCCCGGCCCTCCATGGCTTAGGCTAGGAGGGTTGGGCGTCTGCCGCCCGTACACACGCGGGCCTCACGGCCCGCTGACAACGCTTACTACGCCGTAGGTCCCCGCGCCGCACCCGTCCCGCCCCTGTGTGGGGAGAGGGATGGCGCATACAGGAAACCCCGGCGAGAGAGGCCGAAGGCCAATTCATGACCATGACTGATCCGATCGCAGACATGTTGACGCGTCTGCGTAACGCGAACTCGGCGTACCACGACTCCGTGGGCATGCCGCACAGCAAGATCAAGTCTCACATCGCGGAGATCCTCCAGCAGGAGGGCTTCATCACGGGCTGGAAGGTCGAGGACGCCGAGGTCGGCAAGAACCTCGTCCTGGAGCTGAAGTTCGGCCCCAACCGTGAGCGCTCCATCGCGGGCATCAAGCGGATCTCCAAGCCCGGACTCCGGGTGTACGCGAAGTCCACCAACCTGCCGAAGGTGCTCGGCGGCCTGGGCGTGGCCATCATCTCCACGTCGCACGGGCTCCTCACCGACAAGCAGGCCGGCAAGAAGGGCGTGGGTGGGGAAGTCCTCGCCTACGTCTGGTAGCGGAAGGGAACGGAGGAAACAGCTATGTCGCGTATTGGCAAGCTCCCCATCACGGTTCCCGCCGGCGTGGACGTCACCATCGACGGTCCCACGGTTCAGGTGAAGGGCCCCAAGGGTTCCCTGACCCACACCGTTGTGGCCCCGATCGCGATCGAAAAGGGCGAAGACGGCACCCTCCAGGTGACCCGCCCCAACGATGAGCGGCAGAACAAGGCCCTCCACGGCCTGTCCCGCACGCTGGTGGCGAACATGATCACCGGCGTGACCCAGGGCTACGTGAAGAAGCTCGAAATCAGCGGTGTCGGTTACCGCGTCCAGGCGAAGGGCTCCAACTTGGAGTTCGCGCTGGGATACAGCCACCCGATCACGGTCGAGGCGCCCGAGGGCATCACCTTCAAGGTGGAGTCCCCGACCCGTCTCTCGGTCGAGGGCATCGACAAGCAGAAGGTCGGCGAGGTCGCGGCCAACATCCGCAAGCTTCGCAAGCCCGACCCGTACAAGGCCAAGGGCGTCAAGTACGAGGGCGAAGTCATCCGCCGCAAGGTCGGAAAGGCGGGTAAGTAAGCCATGGCATACGGAACGAAGATCGCCAAGGGCGACGCCTACAAGCGCGCCGCGATCAAGCGCCGTCACATCCGGATTCGCAAGAAGGTTTCCGGTACGGCCGAGCGTCCTCGCCTGGTCGTGACGCGCTCGAACCGTCACATCATCGCTCAGGTCATCGACGACCTCAAGGGTCACACCCTTGCGTCCGCGTCGACCCTGGACACCAGCATTCGTGGTGGCGAGGGTGACAAGTCGGCGCAGGCCAAGCAGGTCGGTTCCCTGGTCGCCGAGCGCGCCAAGGCCGCCGGCGTTGAGACCGTCGTGTTCGACCGCGGCGGCAACCAGTACGCCGGGCGCATCGCCGCCCTGGCCGACGCCGCCCGCGAGGCCGGGCTGAAGTTCTAGCCAGCCCTCGTAGCTAGCGGAAACAGAGAGAGGTAATTCCAATGGCTGGACCCCAGCGCCGCGGTGGCGGTGCCGGTGGCGGCGAGCGGCGGGACCGGAAGGGCCGTGACGGCGGCGCAGCTGCCGCCGAGAAGACCGCGTACGTTGAGCGCGTCGTCGCGATCAACCGCGTCGCCAAGGTTGTGAAGGGTGGTCGTCGCTTCAGCTTCACCGCGTTGGTCGTGGTGGGCGATGGTGACGGCACCGTGGGTGTCGGATACGGCAAGGCCAAGGAGGTGCCGGCCGCCATCGCCAAGGGCGTTGAGGAGGCCAAGAAGCACTTCTTCAAGGTCCCCCGCATCCAGGGCACCATCCCCCACCCGATCCAGGGCGAGAAGGCTGCGGGCGTCGTCCTGCTCAAGCCTGCTTCCCCCGGTACGGGCGTTATCGCCGGTGGCCCGGTGCGCGCGGTGCTCGAGTGCGCCGGCGTCCACGACATCCTGTCGAAGTCGCTCGGCTCCGACAACGCGATCAACATCGTGCACGCCACCGTGGCGGCCCTCAAGGGCCTCCAGCGTCCCGAGGAGATCGCGGCCCGCCGCGGTCTGCCCCTCGAGGACGTGGCCCCCGCGGCCCTGCTGCGTGCACGTGCGGGAGCGGGTGCGTAATGGCTCGCCTCAAGATCACGCAGACGAAGTCGTACATCGGTAGCAAGCAGAACCACCGTGACACCCTGCGTTCGCTCGGGCTCAAGCGCCTGAACGACGTGGTCGTCAAGGATGATCGTCCCGA
Source organism: Streptomyces sp. NPDC059816 (assembly GCF_042732055.1). Taxonomy (NCBI): domain Bacteria; kingdom Bacillati; phylum Actinomycetota; class Actinomycetes; order Kitasatosporales; family Streptomycetaceae; genus Streptomyces; species Streptomyces sp. NPDC059816. The sequence goes on along the minus strand of NZ_JBHWIQ010000017.1, from coordinate 160,043 downwards.
GTTCCGCGGCATGGTGCAGACCGTCCGCCACCTCGTGACGGTCGAGGAGGTCGACTGATCATGGCGGAGCAGAACCCGCTGCGGCTCCACAACCTCCGTCCCGCCCCCGGCGCCAAGACCACGAAGACCCGTGTCGGTCGTGGTGAGGCGTCGAAGGGTAAGACGGCCGGTCGTGGTACCAAGGGCACCAAGGCCCGTTACCAGGTTCCGGAGCGCTTCGAGGGTGGCCAGATGCCCCTCCACATGCGTCTCCCGAAGCTCAAGGGCTTCAAGAACCCCTTCCGGACCGAGTACCAGGTCGTGAACCTGGACAAGCTCGCCGCCCTCTACCCCGAGGGTGGGGAGGTCACCGTTGCCGACCTGGTCGCCAAGGGTGCCGTCCGTAAGAACAGTCTCGTCAAGGTCCTCGGACAGGGCGAGGTCTCCGTGGCGCTGACGGTGACGGTTGACGCCGTCTCCGGATCCGCCAAGGAGAAGATCACCGCTGCCGGCGGTACCGTCACCGAGCTCGTCTGAGCCACGATGACCTGATCGATCCCGACCGGGGATACCCCACAAAAGGGGTATCCCCGGTTGGTCGTTCCAAGGGGCGTGCGGTCGCCGGTAAGGTGGCGAGCGTTGTTGTCTATCTGTTCCTTACCCATACGTCGAAACCTCAAGACCGTCACCTCTGACGCACGTGCGCGGGGGTCGCAGGAGGCACCGTGCTCAGCGCGTTCTCCCGGGCGTTCAAGACGCCCGACCTGCGCAAGAAGCTGCTCTTCACGCTCGGCATCATCGTCATCTACCGGATTGGTACACACGTGCCAATTCCCGGCGTCGACTATCAGAGTGTCCAGATCTGTGTAGACCAGGCCAAATCCAGCCAGGGCCTTTTCGGACTGGTCAATATGCTCAGTGGCGGCGCGCTGCTGCAGATCACGGTCTTCGCGCTAGGCATCATGCCGTACATCACGGCGAGCATCATCCTCCAGCTGCTGACCGTGGTCATCCCGCGGCTGGAAGCCCTCAAGAAGGAGGGCCAGGCCGGTACGGCGAAGATCACGCAGTACACCCGGTACCTGACGATGGCTCTGGCCGTCCTCCAGGGCACCGGACTCGTCGCCACCGCGCGCACTGGCACCCTGTTCCAGGGTTGTGCCGTCGCCGGGGACATCGTCCCCGACCAGTCGATCTTCACCACCGTCACGATGGTCATCGTGATGACCGCCGGAACGGCCGTCGTCATGTGGCTCGGTGAGCTCATCACCGACCGCGGCATCGGCAACGGCATGTCGATCCTCATGTTCATCTCGATCGCCGCGACCTTCCCCGGGGCGCTGTGGACGATCAAGGAGCAGGGCAAGCTGGCCGACGGCTGGATCGAGTTCGGCGTCGTCATCCTGGTCGGCCTGGTGATGGTGGCCCTCGTGGTCTTCGTCGAGCAGGCCCAACGCCGCATCCCGGTGCAGTACGCGAAGCGGATGATCGGCCGCCGGTCCTACGGCGGCACCTCCACATACATTCCGCTGAAGGTCAACCAGGCGGGTGTGATCCCGGTCATCTTCGCCTCGTCACTGCTGTACATCCCGGCACTCGTGGCCCAGTTCGCGGGCGGCACGTCGGGTTGGAAGACCTGGATCGAGCGGAACCTCGCGGAGATGGACTCTCCGATGTACATCACCACGTACTTCCTGCTGATCGTCTTCTTCGCCTTCTTCTATGTCGCGATCTCGTTTAACCCCGAGGAAGTCGCGGACAACATGAAGAAGTATGGTGGCTTCATCCCGGGCATCCGGGCTGGCCGACCGACCGCTGAGTATCTGAGCTACGTACTCAACCGGATCACCTGGCCGGGTTCGCTGTATCTGGGGCTGATCGCTCTGGTGCCAACAATGGCGTTGGCGGGCTTCGGTGCCAATCAGAACTTCCCGTTCGGTGGCACCAGCATCCTGATCATCGTCGGCGTGGGCCTCGAGACGGTGAAGCAGATCGAGAGCCAGCTCCAGCAGCGCAATTACGAAGGGTTCCTCCGCTGATGCGAATCGTCCTCGTCGGGCCGCCCGGTGCAGGCAAGGGTACGCAGGCTGCGTTCCTCGCCAAGGACCTGTCGATCCCGCACATCTCCACGGGCGACCTCTTCCGTGCCAACATCAGCCAGGGCACGGAGCTCGGCAAGCAGGCCAAGTCGTACATGGACGCGGGCAACCTGGTTCCGGACGAAGTCACCATCGGGATGGCCAAGGACCGCATGGAGCAGCCGGACGCCGAACGCGGCTTCCTGCTGGACGGGTTCCCGCGGAACGTCTCGCAGGCCGAGGCGCTGGACGAGACCCTCGCGGCCGAGTCCATGAAGCTGGACGCGGTCCTGGACCTTGAGGTCCCCGAGGACGAGGTGGTCAAGCGGATCGCCGGGCGGCGCATCTGCCGCAAGGACTCCAGCCACGTCTTCCACGTGACGTACAAGCAGCCCGCGACCGAGGGCGTCTGCGACGTCTGCGGCGGGGAGTTGTACCAGCGTGAGGACGACAGCGAGACCACCGTGCGCAAGCGGCTGGAGGTCTACCACACGCAGACCGAGCCGATCATCGACTACTACCGGGAGCAGGGGTTGGTCGTGACCATCTCCGCGCTCGGGAAGGTCGAGGAGGTCACTGCGCGGGCGATGTCCGCGTTGACCTCGCGGTAATGCGTTGACGTTTGCTCCGTCCGGGCCCCGGCGCGGGAACCCTCCCAGGTTCCCCCACCGGGGCCCGTTCCGTTCCCGCTGCGGTTGCCTGTGCGCTGTTCTGCGGGGTGCGTCCCGCTGTCGCGCAGTTCCCCGCGCCCCTTGTCGGGTGCGTCCGGATCCCGTGCGTGGTTCGGCTCACGTGCGCGGTGCGATTCGCGCAGTTCCCCGCGCCCCTGAAGGGGCGCTCCTTCCCGCCGCCGTCGTCCGCAGGTTGGGCCCCGACAGGGGCGCGGGGAACTGCGCGAGCAACCCCCACGCACCCGCAGGGGACAGCGCACCCGCGCTGGGTCGGGCCCCGATAGGGGCGCGGGGAACTGCGCGAGCAACCCCCACGCACCCGCAGGGGACAGCGGACCCGCGCCGGGTCGGGTCCCGATAGGGGCGCGGGGAACTGCGCGAGCAAGCACAGCGCACCCGCAGGGGACAGCGCACCGCCAGGTGGAGGTACCGGAGGGGGCGCGGGGAACGGCGCGGGTCACCACAGCGCACCCGCCGACGAGCCCCCCGGAGGGAACTATCGTGGGGAGGGACCGAGAACCGTTGCAGAAAGGCCCCTGCCGCCATGGTGCAGATCAAGACCCCCGACCAGATCGCCAAGATGAGGGCGGCGGGCCTGGTCGTAGCCGCGGTGCACGCGGCCACGCGTGAGGCCGCGGTCCCCGGGGCCACCACCAAGGACCTGGACCAGGTGGCCCGCAAGGTCATCGCCGAGCACGGGGCCACCTCGAACTTCCTCGGCTACGGCGGCTTCCCGGCCACCATCTGCACCTCGGTCAACGAGGTCGTCGTCCACGGCATCCCGAGCGACGAGGTGGTCCTGAAGGACGGCGACCTGATCTCGATCGACGCGGGGGCGATCGTGGACGGCTGGCACGGCGACGCCGCGTTCACCGCGTTCGTCGGGTCCGGACACGCTCCGGAGCTGGTCGAGCTGTCCCGGGTGACCGAGGAGTCCATGTGGGCCGGGATCGCCGCGATGAAGGCGGGGAACCGCCTGGTGGACATCTCCCGGGCGATCGAGACGTACATCCGCCGCCAGCCGCGGGTCGGCGGCGGCAAGTACGGCATCGTCCAGGACTACGGCGGGCACGGCATCGGCACCGAGATGCACATGGACCCGCACCTGCTGAACTACGTGGAGCGCCGCCGGGGCAAGGGGCCCAAGCTGGTGCCCGGGTTCTGCCTGGCCATCGAGCCCATGGTGTCGCTCGGCACGCCGAAGACCGCGGTGCTGGAGGACGAGTGGACGGTGGTGTCCACCGATGGCACCTGGTCCTCGCACTGGGAGCACTCCGTGGCGCTGACCGAGGAGGGTCCGCTGGTGCTCACCGCCCCCGACTGCGGACGGGCGAAGCTCGCCGAATACGGGATCACGGCCGCCCCGGACCCGCTGGCCTGACCGCCCGGCCCGGCCCCGCGGGGGTCGTGACGTGCACGTCCACGGGAGTGGTGGCCCCGTGTCGGTTCGCTTAAGGATCTCCGTCGTGGGGCATCATTCCTCGATTCGTCTTTCCTGGGGCGCTGACGTAGACTGACTCGTCGGCCCTCTTGTACCCGCATGTCTGCATGTCCGCATGTGGTCGCCGGGGGAAGTGGGGCCGGCCAAGGTAGTCGATTCGAAGGGCGAAGCGTGGCCAAGAAGCAAGGTGCCATCGAGATCGAGGGCACTGTCGTCGAGTCTCTTCCGAACGCCATGTTCAAGGTCGAGCTCCAGAACGGCCACCAGGTCCTGGCACACATCAGCGGCAAGATGCGCATGCACTACATCCGCATCCTCCCTGACGACCGGGTCGTGGTGGAGTTGTCTCCGTACGACCTGACGCGTGGCCGGATCGTCTACCGCTACAAGTAGATCTTGCCCTACCCCCGGGATCGGACCGTTCGGTCCGCGTTCGGGGTGATGGCACTGACCCGGAGAACCTCACACCCATGAAGGTCAAGCCGAGCGTCAAGAAGATCTGCGACAAGTGCAGGGTGATCCGCCGTCACGGTCGGGTCATGGTCATCTGCGACAACCCGCGCCACAAGCAGCGCCAGGGCTGACGCACGACCGCACCTTCTGCACCCGCAGAACTCGCGCGACGCAGCAGACATGTACATACGCAGGACCCGGGCCGTCAGCGGTCCGACACCCCCGGTCGGAGGCCGGGGACCCGCTCCGTACCACCCGAAGGGGTCGGCGGAGGGGACCGGTCCTGCGGAAGACCTCCGAATATCAACTGGAGCCATTGAATGGCACGCGTTTCCGGTGTTGACATCCCGCGCGAAAAGCGCGTGGAGGTTGCCCTCACCTACGTGTTCGGCATCGGCCGGACCCTTTCCCAGCAGACGCTGGCCGAGACCGGTGTGAACCCGAACACCCGCGTTCGCGACCTCTCCGAAGAAGAGCTGGTCAAGATCCGCGAGTACGTGGACAACCACCTCAAGACCGAGGGTGACCTCCGTCGCGAGATCCAGGCGGACATCCGCCGCAAGGTCGAGATCGGCTGCTACCAGGGTCTCCGTCACCGTCGCGGCCTGCCCGTCCACGGACAGCGCACCAGCACCAACGCCCGCACCCGCAAGGGCCCGCGTCGCGCCATTGCCGGTAAGAAGAAGCCGGGCAAGAAGTAGTCCTCAGCGGACGCTAGTCAGCGGTCTTCGCTGTAGGACCGACCACCTCCCGTAGGAGAAACAGATGCCCCCCAAGGGTCGTCAGGGTGCCGCCAAGAAGGTGCGCCGCAAGGAAAAGAAGAACGTCGCTCACGGCCACGCGCACATCAAGAGCACGTTCAACAACACGATCGTCTCGATCACGGACCCCACGGGCAACGTGATCTCCTGGGCCTCCGCCGGCCACGTCGGCTTCAAGGGCTCCCGCAAGTCGACTCCGTTCGCCGCGCAGATGGCCGCCGAGTCGGCCGCCCGCCGCGCGCAGGAGCACGGCATGCGCAAGGTGGACGTGTTCGTCAAGGGTCCCGGCTCCGGCCGTGAGACCGCGATCCGTTCGCTCCAGGCCACCGGTCTTGAGGTCGGCTCCATCCAGGACGTCACCCCGACTCCGCACAACGGCTGCCGTCCGCCCAAGCGGAGGCGCGTCTGACCTCAGGTGCGTCACGCATCTGTGGTTGGTGAGGACTTCGGGCGACACGCTGCCTTCCTGGGGCGTGCCGCCCGTACCCTTGTTCTACGCAGTAACCGTCGGACGTCAAATAGCGGGCGTCCACGACAGAAGGATCTGATCACCCCATGCTGATCGCTCAGCGTCCCTCGTTGACCGAAGAGGTCGTCGACGAGTTCCGTTCCCGGTTCGTGATCGAGCCGCTGGAGCCGGGCTTCGGTTACACCCTCGGCAACTCCCTGCGCCGTACGCTCCTCTCCTCGATCCCCGGTGCGGCGGTCACGTCCATCCGGATCGACGGGGTCCTGCACGAGTTCACCACCGTGCCGGGCGTCAAGGAGGACGTCACCGACCTGATCCTCAACATCAAGCAGCTGGTCGTCTCCTCGGAGCACGACGAGCCGGTCGTGATGTACCTGCGCAAGCAGGGCCCGGGCCTGGTCACCGCCGCCGACATCGCGCCCCCGGCCGGTGTCGAGGTCCACAACCCCGACCTCGTCCTCGCCACGCTCAACGGCAAGGGCAAGCTGGAGATGGAGCTGACCGTCGAGCGCGGTCGCGGCTACGTCTCCGCCGTGCAGAACAAGCAGGTCGGCCAGGAGATCGGCCGCATCCCGGTCGACTCGATCTACTCGCCGGTCCTCAAGGTCACGTACAAGGTCGAGGCCACCCGAGTCGAGCAGCGCACCGACTTCGACAAGCTGATCGTCGACGTCGAGACCAAGCAGGCCATGCGTCCCCGTGACGCCATGGCGTCGGCCGGCAAGACCCTGGTCGAGCTGTTCGGTCTCGCCCGCGAGCTGAACATCGACGCCGAGGGCATCGACATGGGCCCGTCCCCCACGGACGCCGCCCTGGCCGCCGACCTCGCGCTGCCGATCGAGGAGCTGGAACTCACCGTCCGCTCCTACAACTGCCTCAAGCGCGAGGGCATCCACTCCGTGGGTGAGCTCGTCGCCCGGTCCGAGGCGGACCTGCTGGACATCCGCAACTTCGGTGCGAAGTCCATCGACGAGGTCAAGGCGAAGCTGGCCGGCATGGGCCTGGCGCTCAAGGACAGCCCGCCCGGATTCGACCCGACCGCCGCTGCGGACGCGTTCGGCGCGGACGACGACGCGGATGCCGGGTTCGTGGAGACCGAGCAGTACTAGTCGCCGTCCGGCGGGGCCCGGGGGTACTCGGGCTTTCCGCCGGTGGGTGGTTCTGTTCCGGCCCGGCCTGCGGCCTTGTCCTCAAGCGCCGGACGGGCTGGAACACACCACCACGCTTCCGTGGGGCGGCCGCCTCGCGGGAACTGTCATCGGTACCTGACACGGCCGGTGCAGCACACAAGGAGAAACACCATGCCGAAGCCCGCCAAGGGTGCCCGTCTGGGCGGCAGCGCCGCGCACGAGAAGCTGCTGCTGGCGAACCTCGCCAAGTCGCTCTTCGAGCACGGCCGCATCACCACCACCGAGGCGAAGGCCCGCCGTCTGCGGCCCTACGCCGAGCGTCTGGTCACCAAGGCGAAGAAGGGTGACCTTCACAACCGCCGCCAGGTGCTCCAGGTGATCACCGACAAGAGCATCGTGCACACGCTCTTCACGGAGATCGGCCCGCGTTACGAGAACCGCCCGGGTGGCTACACCCGTATCACCAAGATCGGCAACCGTCGGGGCGACAACGCGCCCATGGCGGTCATCGAGCTGGTGGAGGCGCTGACCGTGGCGCAGGAGGCCACCGGTGAGGCCGAGGCCGCGACCAAGCGCGCCGTCAAGGAGGACGCCCTGAAGAAGGACGTCGCCGAGACGAAGGCCGACGAGACCGTCGAGGTCGTCGAGGACGCCAAGCCCGCCGAGGGCGAGTCCAAGGACGCCTGACGCTGATGCGTGCCTGAGCGGGTCCGCCCCTTTCCCGGGGCGGGCCCGCTTTCGTCTGTCTTCCGTTCGTACCCCTGTGAGCTGGGAGGATGAGGGTGTGAGTGACGAGGTGGAGCCCGGGTTCGTCCGGGTGCGGCTGGACCTGTCGTACGACGGTGCGGAGTTCTCGGGGTGGGCCAAGCAGGCCGGCGGGCGGCGCACCGTACAGGGCGTCGTCGAGGACGCCCTGCGGACCGTTACCCGGTCGGGGGACGCCTCCTACGAGCTGACCGTCGCCGGCCGTACCGACGCCGGGGTGCACGCGCGGGGCCAGGTCGCCCACGTGGACCTGCCGGTCGGGGTGTGGGAGGAGCACCGCGAGAAGCTGCTGAAGCGGCTCGCCGGGCGGCTCCCGAAGGACGTGCGGGTGTGGCGGGTCGCGCCGGCCCCCGCCGGGTTCAACGCCCGGTTCTCGGCGATCTGGCGGCGGTACGCGTACCGGGTGACCGATCACCCGGGCGGGGTGGACCCGCTGCTGCGCGGGCACGTGCTGTGGCACGACTGGCCGCTGGACGTCGAGGCGATGAACGAGGCGGCCCGCGGACTCGTCGGGGAGCACGACTTCGCCGCGTACTGCAAGCGGCGTGAGGGGGCCACCACCATCCGCACCCTCCAGGAGCTGCACTTGGAACGGGACGCCGAGGGCATCGTCACCGCGACGGTGCGGGCCGATGCGTTCTGTCACAACATGGTGCGCTCGCTGATCGGGGCGCTGCTGTTCGTCGGGGACGGGCACCGGGGCCCCGAGTGGCCCGCGAAGGTGCTGGCGGCCGGGGTGCGGGACTCCGCGGTGCACGTGGTCCGTCCGCACGGGCTGACCCTGGAGGAGGTCGCCTACCCCGCTGACGACCTGCTCGCCGCACGCAGTCGGGAGGCCCGCAACAAGCGGACGCTGCCGGGTGCGGGCGCCGCGGGGTGCTGCTGACCCCGCGGCGGTGCGTCACAGCGGCTTCTCGGCGGCGGCGGACGCCTGGGCCTCCCCGCGGCGGATGATCTGCCGGAAGGCGAACTCGGCGAGGTCGTCGCCGGTGCGGTAGACCGCGCGGTCCTGCGGGGTCACGTTCTTGCCGCTGGTGTACCCGGCGACCGTGAAGTACGCGTACCGGCCGTACGCGTTCACGGTCGTCCGGCAGATCGTGGTGTTGCAGAAGCCGGAGACGCCGGAGCCGCTGAGGGAGAGCAGGTTGCCCCGGTCGGTCTGGTCCTTGGCCCTGGTCGCCTTCGCCGTGTCCTCGAACAGGGCGACACCGACGGTGACGGCCATGCCGTCCCTGGTGTAGGTGGCCCGCATCAGCCGGGTGCAGCCGTTGCCGGTGAGGACCTTGCCGAGGTCACCGCGGGTGACGCTGGCGCAGCTGTCGGTGCTGCTGGTGGCACCCTTCTCGTAGACCAGGGGCCCCACGGTCAGCCGGGAGTCGGGGAAGAGGGTGTCCGCGCTGATCGGTGCCTTGTCCTTGTCCGCGCTGGAGATGAAGTCCTTGGGGTCCGGCGGGGGCGGGGGCGTGGTCGCCTCGAAGGAGGGGCCGGGGCCGCTGCTGTCGCTCGCCGGATCGGAGACGGAGGGCGGCAGCGAGCTGGGGCGCGCGTCACCCGTGTCGTCCCCGTCCGCGTTCACGACCGCCGCCGCGACGGCCGCGCCGACCGCCAGGGTGGCGAGGACCGCGCCGCCCACGAGGAGCAGGCGCTTGCGGCGGTTGCGGCTGGCGGAGGCGTCCGCGAGGGCCGCCCAGTCCGGGGTGTCCGGTTGCTGTGGTGTGTTCGGGTTGCCGGAGTCCCACGAGGGTCCCCCCTGCCCCTGCCCAAAACTCATGGGCCGCAGTGTACTGGCGGGATTCGGGGGCCGTCCGGGCCGTCCGGGACGGTCATCGACCACGATCGTTTTGACCCGTCCGGGTGGGGGTGGGTATTCTTCTGCTTCGTTATGTGTATTGGCTTGCTCATTCTCACGTGAGGGGCCCTTACACCGGTCCACCGGGCTGATGACCAGCGGCAAGCACTCGGTTGCGTCACCGATGTGCGGCCATGGCTGTCGTGATCGTTTTCGGTGGCCTTGTCAGGACCCACTCACTGAAGAAGCGAAGGCTACGAACCGTGCGTACGTACAGCCCCAAGCCCGGCGATGTCACCCGCCAGTGGCACGTCATCGATGCCCAGGACATCGTCCTGGGCCGTCTGGCGTCGACCGCCGCGTCCCTTCTCCGGGGCAAGCACAAGCCGATCTACGCGCCCCACGTCGACACCGGTGACTTCGTCATCATCATCAACGCGGACAAGGTGCACCTGTCCGGCAACAAGAAGACCCAGAAGATGGCGTACCGCCACTCTGGCTACCCGGGTGGTCTGCGCTCCGTCCGTTACGACGAGCTGCTCGCCAAGAACCCCGAGAAGGCCGTCGAGAAGGCCGTCAAGGGCATGCTGCCGAAGAACACCCTCGGCCGTCAGATGCTCTCGAAGCTGAAGGTCTACTCGGGCGACCAGCACCCGCACGCTGCCCAGCAGCCGGTGCCGTTCGAGATCACCCAGGTCGCGCAGTAGTTCCGGCCACCCCTAAGACTGAACAGAATCTGAGGAGAATCGTGGCCGAGACCACCGTTGAGCAGCCTCTCGACGAGACCGAGGTTGTTGACGTAGAGCAGTACACCACCGAGACGGAGATCCCCGTCGAGGGCGACTACACGTCCGAGAGCCTGGCGGGCCGCTTCGGCGACCCGCAGCCGGCTGCGGGCCTGGGCCGTCGCAAGAACGCCATCGCCCGCGTCCGGATCGTTCCGGGCACCGGCAAGTGGAAGATCAACGGTCGCACCCTTGAGGACTACTTCCCCAACAAGGTGCACCAGCAGGAAGTCAACGAGCCGTTCAAGGTTCTGGAGCTGGACGACCGCTACGACGTCGTCGCCCGCATCTCCGGCGGCGGTGTCTCCGGTCAGGCCGGTGCCCTGCGCCTCGGCGTGGCCCGTGCGCTGAACGAGGCCGACGTGGACAACAACCGCGGCGCCCTCAAGAAGGCCGGCTTCCTGCGTCGCGACGACCGCGCGGTCGAGCGGAAGAAGGCCGGTCTGAAGAAGGCCCGCAAGGCTCCGCAGTACAGCAAGCGCTAGACCCCGGCGGAGCCATCCGCTCGCACCACCCGTTCGCCCCGGCGGCACGCCTCTGTGCAGCCGGGGCGTTCGTTTTACGGCCGTTTCGGGCGTATACAGGTGTCGGGAACTCCGGGCCGATAAACGTACCGGCGGCTCCGTGTGTTCGGATGTGCGCACACGCTTTCTCCGGTTCGTCCCGGCGGCCCGGGTGGTGCGTGCGGTGTGGGGTGCGGGGCAGACGTCCGCTGCGCCCAGGGTTTGTATGTTCGGATGATTTCCGGTGCCTCTTGGGTGAGGGGCGCGAATGTTCGGAGGACACCAGTGGGACGACTCTTCGGCACGGACGGCGTGCGCGGCGTCGCCAACGCGGATCTGACGGCCGAGCTCGCGCTCGGACTCTCCGTCGCCGCGGCGCACGTGCTCGGCGAAGCGGGCGGGTTCGAGGGCCATCGCCCGGTCGCGGTGGTCGGTAGGGACCCGCGGGCGTCCGGGGAGTTCCTGGAGGCCGCCGTCGTCGCCGGTCTCGCCAGCGCGGGAGTCGACGTGCTGCGGGTCGGGGTGCTGCCCACGCCCGCCGTCGCGTATCTGACGGGGGTGCTCGGCGCCGACCTCGGGGTGATGCTCTCCGCCAGCCACAACGCCATGCCCGACAACGGCATCAAGTTCTTCGCCCGTGGCGGGCACAAGCTCGCCGACGAGCTGGAGAACGCCATCGAGGCCCGTTACACCGAGTACACGGCGTACGCGGCCTGTGCCGGGGAGCGCGGGGAGGGCGCCGGCTGGGCGCGGCCGACCGGGGCCGGAGTCGGCCGGGTGCGCAGCTACGACGAGGGCTTCGACCAGTACGTGGCGCATCTGATCGGGGTGCTGCCCAACCGGCTGGACGGGCTGAAGGTCGTCCTGGACGAGGCGCACGGCGCCGCCGCCCGGGTCTCCCCGGAGGCGTTCGCCCGGGCCGGTGCCGAGGTCGTCACCATCGGCGCCGAACCCGACGGGCTCAACATCAACGACGGCTGCGGCTCCACCCACCTCGGGCTGCTGCGGGCCGCCGTCGTCCAGCACGGCGCCGACCTGGGCATCGCCCACGACGGGGACGCCGACCGCTGCCTGGCCGTCGACCACACGGGCGCCGAGGTGGACGGGGACCAGATCCTCGCCGTGCTCGCGCTGGCGATGCGGGAGCGGGGCGCGCTGCGCTCCGACACGGTCGTGGCCACCGTCATGTCGAACCTCGGCTTCAAGCTCGCCATGGAACGCGAAGGGCTGGAGTTCGTCCAGACCGCGGTCGGCGACCGCTACGTCCTGGAAGCCATGAAGGAGCACGGCTACGCCCTCGGCGGCGAGCAGTCCGGGCACGTCATCATCCTCGACCACGCGACCACCGGGGACGGCACCCTGACCGGTCTGATGCTCGCCGCGCGGATCGCCAGCACCGGGCGCACCCTCGCGGACCTCGCCGCCGTCATGGAGCGCCTGCCGCAGGTCCTCATCAACGTGCCGGACGTCGACAAGTCCCGGGTCGGCACCTCCGCCGAACTGGCCTCCGCGGTCGCCGAGGCGGAACGCGAACTGGGCAGCACCGGACGGGTGTTGCTGCGCCCCTCGGGCACCGAGCCGCTGGTGCGGGTGATGGTCGAGGCCGCCGACATCGACCAGGCGCGTTCGGTCGGAGGCCGACTCGCGGACGTCGTCAAGTCCTCCTTGGGCTGAACCCCGCCGCCGGAAGGTACGACTTCCGGCACCCCTCGTCGCGGTGGCGGTCCGTCCGTCGGCTTCGATCCGGAACCACTCCGTCACCGCTCTCAACCCCAGGGCCCCTCCACGCACTCTTTTCCCCTGAAGGCCAGGGAAAGAACGCGAACAAGGAGGGGCCCTCTTGGGTACTCGACGCTGGAGAACCACGGCCGTGGCCACCGGAGTTGCCGGGGCACTGCTGGGGACCATGAACACCCAGGCGGTCGCGGCGCCCGCGGAGCCGGCACCGCGCGCCGACCTGCGGGCGGACGTCAACCGGGACGGCACGGTGGACGTCGGGGGCGACTCGGACGTCCCGGGCGAGAACACCTGGACCCGGGCCCGTGGCGCGGTCGTCCTGCCGAACGTCGACGACGACGACCGTCGTTGCAAGCTGCGCGACGGTCAGGGCCGCCCCCTGCCGGACGCCAAGCTGGCGGCCTGTCACGACGCCGCGGACACCGTGCTGAACGGGGCCCGCGACGCCGACGACCTCGCCCGGCTGCGGACCGTGCCCCAGCCCGGGGTGGCCGACGCCACCACCGGCACGGTCACCGTACGGGGCGACGCCTCCCGCGCCCGGCTGTTCGTCAAGCGGTCGAACGGCTGGAAGCACCTCAAGCCCACCACCAAGCTCACCGCCGCGGAACTGCGGCGCGGGGTCGAACTCGGCGTCGAGGCCACCGACGTGGTGCGCGACGCCGCCCGCTGGGACGGCACGGTACGCGTGCGGTTCGCCCTCAGCGGGGGCGGCGCCAGCGCCAGCGATCACGTCATGCTGCGCACCGCGCCCGTGCTGACCCACCACCACCTCCAGAAGGCCAAGGAGGTGTTGGTCTCCAAGACCAGGGAAGCCTTCATGCCCGGCATGGTGGCGGAGCAGCACAAGTTCATCGCGCGGCTCGAACGCGAGGTGAAGGCGGCCGGGATCACCAAGCCGGTGCGCAAGTTCGACACCGACGACGTGTGGGCACAGGACTTCGTGGAGCCCGGGTACGTCAGCATGACCGGGTCGAACGGCCGCGCCCACGCCCTGCGGGTGATGATCCGCTCCGCGCAGCCCGACCGTGACGCGGGACGAGAGCTGTACGCGAAGCTGCGCGGCCCGGGCATTGGGGTCGTCGAGGTGGCGCGGCCCGCCGCGGGCGACGAGTGGACCCTGAACTCCATGGGCAACCTGGAGACCATCCCGCCGTACACCCACGGCGGCACCTCGTACCCGGCGGGGCGGATCATCATGGGGCACCGGCCCGATGTGAACGCGCGCCCCGCGAAGTCGATGACCACGTTCCTGAAGTCGCAGGGCCAGCAGTCGCCCCTCATGCTGGACACCTCGTGGCTTGAGGTCGGCCACGTCGACGAGTTCGTCCAGTTCCTGCCCGCGGACACCCCGCGCGGCTGGCGCCTCGGGCTCGCGGACCCCACGGCCGGCGTGCAGTTGCTGAAGGACGCGAAGGCCGCGGGCAACGGGGCCAAGCGACTGTTCTCGGCGCCCGACCGGCTGGGCATCAAGGTGTCCCGGACCACCATCAACAAGGTGCTCGCCGACCCGAAGTTCCTCGCCGGCAACGAGCGGGCCGCCGCGAAGATCGACGAGAACCTCCGGGTGCTCAAGCGCGAGACGGGCATCACCGACGCGGAGATCGTCCGGGTGCCGGCGCTGTTCGCGCAGTACGAGATGCCCGAGGGCATCGGTGTGCGGGCGGGTCTGAGCCGGCTCGGCCAGGGCGATTCGCCGTTGGTGCGGCCCGGACTCGGCACGAACGAGGGGCCCGGCGCGTTCGCGCCCGGGGCGCCGCCGCGCACCATCGCGTACCTGCCCGGGGCCGTGAACGGTGTCGTCCTCAGCAACGACCGGTACCTCGCGCCCCAGCAGTGGGGGCCCGTGATCGGTGGCAAGGACCTGTTCGGTGAGGCGGTGCGGCGGGCCTACGCCGGCGCCGGCTTCACCACCGCCTACATCGACGACTACTACTCGTACCACCTGTGGGGCGGGGAGGTGCACTGCGGCACGAACGTGCTGCGGGACGTCTCCCGGGCCTGGTGGCGGTAGTCACGGGTGAGCCGGTGAGCCGGTGAGCTAGTGGGCGCGGGGGCCGTGCGGCTCCCGCGCCCTTCGTCGTCCGGGGCGGGGCCAGACGGGGCGGGGCGGTTCAGCGCGGGCCGAGCGCCCGGTGGCGCTGCCAGGCCAGGAAGGACCTCTGCGCGATCAGGGTGAGGCTGCCGGCGAGGACGATCCCGCCGAGGTTGGCGAGCAGTTGCAGCGCCGAGCCGCTGGTCTGGCCGAAGTCCCGGTAGCTCAAGGCCACCGCCGCGTTCGCCGCCGCGGGCACCGTGGTGACGGAGATCGCGACCCCGATCAGCGCACCCGACTTCGCCGAGGTCAGCGAGAGGGTGCCGGCGATCCCGGCGAGGAAGGCGACCACGAAGGACATCCAGTCCGGTTGCCAGATGAACGCGGTGTTGGGCCGGGGCGCTTCGATCATGTCCTCGGTGAAGAGCCCGAAGGCGTCCATCAGCCAGGCGAACCCGGCGGTGGCGACCATCGCGAGGGCGAAGCCCGCGAGCAGTGCCCACAGGGAGCGCGCCACGAGCCGGGGAGCGCGCTGCACCAGCGCCGTGGACACCCCGGCGAGCGGCCCGAACTCGGGGCCCACGGCCATCGCGCCCACGATGAGGATGGCGTTGTCCAGCATCACCCCGCAGGCCGCGATCATCGTCGCCACGGACAGGAACGCCACATAGGTGACGGTGAGCGTCGACTCCTCGTGGGTCAGGTCGGTCAGCTGTTCCCAGAGCACCGCGTCGGCGCCCTCACCGGGTGCGTCGTCCTCCGCGCGGTCGGCCCGCTTGGACAGGGACAGGTCGATCGTCTCCACGGCGATCGAGCCGCAGTCGTCGATGCCGGCCGCGCGCAGCGCACCGATCAGTTCGTCCCCGGCCTCCCGGGCGACGTCGCACATCACCACATCGCCCTCGGGGTCGCGGGCGGCGCCCTTGACCACGGCCAGGTGGGCGGTGCCGACGGTGCCCTCGATCAGCTTGACCACCTCGTCGGTGCGGTCGGCCGGGGTGATCAGTCGCAGATGGAGCATGCCCCACCCTAACCAGGCGCCCCTTCAGTGCGCTCGGGTCACAACTTCCGCAGGCTGAGCCGCTGCACCTTGTGGTCGGGGCCCTTGCGCAGGATCAGGGTCGCCCGGCCCCGGGTGGGCGCCACGTTCTCCACCAGGTTGGGCTTGTTGATGGTCCGCCAGGTGGTGGCCGCGTACTGAAGGGCCTCCGTCTCGGACACCTGGGTGTACTTGCGGAAGTACGAGGACGGGTCCTGGAACGCGGTCGCCCGCAGGGTGCGGAACCGGTCGAGGTACCAGCGCTCGATGTCCTCCACCCGGGCGTCGACGTACACGCTGAAGTCGAAGTAGTCGGCGAGCCCGACCCTGGTCCGCCCGTCCCGACCGGGCAGCGCGGGCTGGAGCACGTTCAGGCCCTCCACGATCAGCACGTCCGGGCGGCGCACGACCAGCCGTTCCCCGGGCACGATGTCGTAGATGAGGTGGGAGTACACCGGCGCGGTGACCTCGGCCTTGCCCGCCTTGACGTCGGCCACGAACCGGGTGAGCGCCCGCCGGTCGTACGACTCGGGGAACCCCTTGCGGGAGGTCAGCCCGCGGGCCCGCAGCTCGCGCATCGGCAGCAGGAACCCGTCGGTGGTGACCAGCTCGACGCGCGGGTGCTCCGGCCAGCGGGCCAGCAGTGCCTGCAACAGGCGGGCGACGGTCGACTTGCCGACGGCGACCGAACCGGCGACCCCTATGACGAAGGGCGTGCCGGACTGCGAGCCCTGCTCCCCGAGGAAGGTGTTCAGCGCGCCCCGCAGCCCGTCGGTGGCGCCCACGTACAGGTTCAGCAGCCGGGACAGCGGCAGATAGACGTCCCGCACCTCGTCCAGGTCGATGACGTCGCCGAGGCCGCGCAGCCCCTCCACCTCCGCCGCGCTCAGCGGCAGCGGGGTCTTGTCGCGCAGCGCGCTCCACTCGGCTCGGGTGAGGTCGAGGTACGGGCTGGCCTCCGGTCGGGACCGGGGACCGTGCGGCGGCGAGGAGACCGGAGAGATCACCCTGCAATTGTTGCGGCTGTGTGGCCGGTGTGGAGGGTGGGGTGCGTCACCCCGGGCCTGCCCGAATGGCCGCATGGTCGCATTCGTCCACCTCGAACCCGCGCGTAGGCTGCGCCGCATGGACGTGAGCGTGGGGTGCGCGGGGCCGTCGGGGCCGTGGTGGCTGGGTACGGTGACCGGGTGATCATCGGGGTGGGGATCGACGTGGCGGAGATCGACCGGTTCGCCGCGTCGCTGGAGCGGACGCCGGGGCTCGCGCAGCGCCTGTTCGTACCCGGGGAACTGTTGCTGCCCAGCGGGGACCGCCGCGGGGTCGCCTCGCTGGCGGCCCGGTTCGCGGCGAAGGAGGCCCTGGCGAAGGCGTTGGGCGCGCCGCCGGGCCTGAACTGGACGGACGCCGAGGTGTGGGTGGAGGACAGCGGTCGGCCCCGGCTGCGGGTGTCCGGTACGGTCGCCGCCCGCGCCGAGGCCCTGGGGGTCCGTGCGTGGCACGTCTCGCTGAGCCATGACGCGGGCGTGGCCTCCGCGGTGGTCGTCGCGGAGGGCTGACGGCGTGTGTGCGTCAAGACCGGTCCGTGGCGGGCCCGGTCCCGCCCTCCACGCGGCCATGCGGCGCAGTTCCCCCGTCCGACCGCCGTCCGCTGCGGCAGACTCGACCGCATGCGCACCGCTCACCACGTGGAGACCGTCAGGAACGCCGAGGCCGCGCTGATGGCGCGGCTCCCGGCCGGGGAACTGATGCGGCGGGCCGCCACCGGGCTCGCCGCTGCCTGCGCCGATCTGCTCGGCCGGGTCTACGGGGCCCGGGTCGTCCTGCTCGTCGGCAGCGGTGACAACGGCGGGGACGCCCTCTACGCGGGGGCCCGGTTGGCCCGTCGGGGCGCGGGCGTCAGTGCCGTGCTGCTCGCCCCCGGGCGCACCCACCCGGGCGGGCTCCGCGCGTTCACCGGGGCGGGCGGCCGGGTCGCCGAGGACCCGTTCGAGGTGCTCGCCGCGGCCGACCTCGTCCTCGACGGGATCACCGGCATCGGCGGCAAGGGCGGGCTGCGCCCCGACGCGGTTCCGCTGGCGCGGGCGGCGCGCGGTTCGAACGCGGTGGTCGTCGCCGTCGACCTGCCGAGCGGCGTCGAGTCCGACAGCGGCGAGGTGCGCGGCGAGGTGCTGCGCGCCGACGCGACGGTCACCTTCGGGACGTACAAGCCGGCGTTGTTGATCGACCCCGCCCACGAGCAGGCCGGCACCGTACGGCTGGTGGACATCGGGCTGGGCCCGCACCTGCCCTCCGTGCCCCCGCTGGAGGCGCTCCAACACCCGGACGTGGCACGACTGTTGCCGGTGCCCGTCGGGGAGAGCGACAAGTACCGGCGCGGGGTCGTCGGGGTGGTCGCCGGGTCCGCCCGCTACCCGGGGGCGGCGGTGCTCGCGGTGGCCGGGGCGCTGCGGGGCGGGGCCGGCGCGGTGCGGTACGTGGGGCGGGGGACCGATGCGGTGATCGCCCGGTTCCCCGAGGCGCTGGTCCACGAGGGGCCGCCGACCCGGGCGGGGCGGGTGCAGGCGTGGGTGGTCGGGCCGGGGATCGGCGACGACTCCGACCGCACGGGCGGCACGGGCAGCACGGACGTGGTCCACGAGGTGCTGGACGCGGACGTGCCGGTGCTGGTGGACGCGGACGGGCTGCGGGCGTTGGACCCGGCCGTGGTGCGGGACCGGGGGGCGCCGACGCTGCTCACTCCGCATGCCGGGGAGGCGGCGGCGATGCTCGGGGTGCCCCGGGGGCGGGTGGAGGCGGCTCGGCTCGCGTCCGTGCGGGAGCTGGCTTCCCGGTTCGGTGCGACGGTGCTGCTCAAGGGGTCGACGACGTTGGTCGCGGACCCCGATCCCGGGCGGCCGGTGCGGGTGAACCCGATGGGGACGCCCTGGCTGGCCACGGCGGGCAGCGGTGACGTGTTGTCCGGGCTCGCCGGGTCGTTGCTGGCCGCGGGGTTGGGGCCGCTGGATGCGGGGGCCGTTGCGGCCTATCTGCATGGGTTGGCTGCGCGGGGGGTGGCGGCTCGGGGGGTTCCGCTCACCGCGTTCGAGGTCGCGGAGGCGTTGCCCGTCGCCTGGGCCCACGTCATCGCGACTCCCATGTGACCCTGCGGGTTCGCTCGGCCCCACTGTCCCCTGCGGTGCGCTGTCCCGTGCGGGTGCGCTGCGGTTTCGCGCAGTTCCCCGCGCCCCTATCCGGTGCGTCCACCTGGCGGTGCGCTGTTCTGCGGGGTGCGTCCCGCTGTTGCGCAGTTCCCCGCGCCCCTATCGGGGTCCGTCCTGGCCGGGGTGCGCTGTCCCGTGCGGGTGCGCTGGTGGTTTGCGCAGTTCCCCGCGCCCCTGATCGGGTGCGTTCATCTGGTGGTGCGCTGTTCTGTGGGGTGCGTCCCGCTGTTGCGCAGTTCCCCGCGCCCCTGGATCTCGGGCGCTCCTCGCCGCCGTCGTCCGCCCCGCACCCGTACGCCCGCCGTAACCCGCGCCGCGGTGACCTCCGCCAGCACCCGGTCCCCGCCGGCGGAGACGTCCGTGAGTTCCCGCGCCGGAGAAGCCGCAGACAGGCCCCGACCAGTCAGCCCCGACAGGGGCGCGGGGAACTGCGCAAATCCCACCACGCACCCGCACAGCCCAGCACACCCCGGCCGGCACGGGCCCCGATAGGGGCGCGGGGAACTGCGCGAAACAGCAGCGCACCCGCACAGGGCAGCGCACCCGAGCCAGGACGCACCGGATCAGGGGCGCGGGGAACTGCGCGAAACCGCACCGCACCCACACGGGACAGCGCAGCGCACCCGCAGGGAACCGCACACCGCCAGGTGCGACAATCGGCGCGATGACTCAGACACCACCGCAGCCCGGCCGAGCCCGCGCAGAGATCGACCTGAACGCCCTGCGCGCCAACGTCCGCGCCCTACGCGCCCGCGCGCCCAAGTCCGCCCTGATGGCCGTCGTGAAGTCCGACGGCTACGGTCACGGCGCACTCCCCTGCGCCCGCGCGGCGATCGAAGCGGGCGCGACCTGGGTCGGCACGGCCACCCCGCAGGAAGCGCTCGCGCTGCGCTCCGCGGGCATCGGCGGCCGGATCATGTGCTGGTTGTGGACCCCGGGCGACCCGTGGCGCGAGGCCATCGAAGCGGACCTCGACATGTCGGTGAGCGGGATGTGGGCGCTCGCGGAGGTCACCGCCGCCGCCCGGGAGGCGGGCCGCCCCGCCCGCATCCACCTGAAGGCCGACACGGGCCTCGGCCGCAACGGCTGTCAGCCCGCCGACTGGCCGGAACTGGTCGCCGCCTCGCTCGCCGCCGAGGCCGCCGGCACCGTCCGGATCGCCGGCCTGTGGTCGCACCTCGCCTGTGCCGACGAGCCGGGGCACCCCTCGGTCACCGCACAGCTCGAAACGTTCCGGCGGATGGTCGGGTACGCGGAGGGCGAGGGGGTGCGCCCCGAGGTGCGGCACCTCGCCAACTCCCCCGCCACGCTGACCCTGCCGGAAGCCCACTTCGACCTGGTCCGCACGGGCATCGCGATGTACGGGGTGTCACCCGCGCCCGAGCTGGGGACGTCCGCGGCGCTCGGGCTGCGCCCGGTGATGACGTTCAGCGCCTCGGTGGCCCTGGTCAAGCACGTACCGGCCGGGCACGGCGTCAGCTACGGACACCGGTTCGTCACCGACCGGGAGACCACCCTCGGGCTGGTCCCCGTCGGCTACGGCGACGGCGTCCCCCGGCACGCCTCGGGCCGGGGCCCGGTCCTGGTCGGCGGTGCGTGGCGGCGGGCCGCGGGGCGGATCGCGATGGACCAGTTCGTGGTGGACCTCGGCGGCGAGAAGCTCCAGGAGGGCGCCGAGGCCGTGCTGTTCGGACCGGGTGACCGGGGCGAGCCCACCGCCGAGGACTGGGCCGAGGCCGCCGACACCATCGCGTACGAGATCGTCACCCGGATCGGCGCCCGGGTGCCCCGGGTCTACCGGGGCGTGCACGACACCGGGGGCGCGGGGACGGACACCGGGGGCGACGAGTGAGCGGCGACGCGACGCCCGGCGTGACGGAAGCCGTGACGGACGTCGTGGCGGAGGCCGTGACGGGCGCCGTGTCGGCCGTGAGCTGGCGCCGGGGCGCGGGCATCGCCGGCATCGCCATCGGCGTGGTCGCGGCAGCCGCCGCGACCGGGGTGGCCGTGGAGCGGCTGACCGTGAGCCGCAGCGTGCGCCGCAAGGCCAGGACCGCCCTCGACGCGGCCGGCCCGTACGGCGAACTGCGGGGCACCTCCGGGACCGCGGTCGCCGACGACGGCACCGCGCTGTCCTACGAGGTGGACGAGCCCGCCGACTTCGGCGGCACCGGCGAACCGGGACCAGGTCCGGGGGCGGGCCGGCGCGGACCGTTCCGGCGCCGCACCGCCGCGCCCACCACGGTCGTGTTCAGCCACGGCTACTGCCTCAACCAGGACGCCTGGCACTTCCAGCGGGCCGCCCTGCGCGGGCTGGTGCGCACCGTCTACTGGGACCAGCGCGGGCACGGCCGTTCCGCCCGGGGCCCGGTGGCCTCGGCGGCCGGCGAACCCGTCAGCATCGACCGGCTCGGCCGCGATCTGTCGGCGGTCATCGACGCCGCCGCCCCCGAGGGCCCGCTCGTCCTGGTCGGCCACTCGATGGGCGGCATGACGGTGATGGCCCTCGCCGCCGAGTTCCCCGAGCTGGTCCGGGAGCGGGTCACCGGGATCGCCTTCGTGGGGACGTCCGCCGGACGGCTCGCCGAGGTCAGCTTCGGACTGCCCGCGGTCGGGGTCAACGCGGTGCGGCGGGTGCTGCCCGGGGTGCTGCGGGTGCTGGGGCCGCGCGCCGAACTGGTGGAACGCGGCCGGCGCGCCACGGCGGACCTCTTCGCGGGGGTCGTCAAGCGGTACTCCTTCGCGAGCCGTGACGTGGACCCGGCCGTCGCCCGGTTCGCCGAGCGGATGATCGAGGCCACGCCCTTCGAGGTGGTGGCGGACTTCTACCCGGCGTTCGCCGAACACGACAAGAGCGAGGCGCTCGCCGGTCTGGACGGGCTGCCGGTGCTGGTGCTCGCCGGCGAGCAGGACCTCATCACCCCCGCCGGACACAGCGAGGCCGTCGCGGAACGGCTCGACGGCGCGGATCTCGTCCTGGTGCCCGACGCCGGTCACCTGGTGATGCTGGAGCACCCCGGCACGGTCACGGACCGCATCGTCGAGCTGTTGGTCCGCGCGGGAGCCCTGCCGGCAGGCACTACCGTGAACGGTTATGGAACCGAGCGCGCACCGAGCAGGACCACGGCCGACGGCGGCTGAGCCCGTCACCGCGTCGATCACCGTCACGTCCCCGGAGCGCATGCGGGAGCTGGGCCTGCGGCTCGCCGGACGGCTGCTCCCCGGAGACCTGGTGATGCTCACCGGGGAACTGGGCGCGGGCAAGACCACCCTGACCCGCGGCATCGGCGAAGGGCTCGGCGTGCGGGGCGCCGTCACCTCGCCGACCTTCGTGATCGCCCGGGTGCACCCGAGCCTGGTCGGTGGCCCCGCGCTGGTGCACGTGGACGCCTACCGGCTGGGCGGCGGGCTCGACGAGATGGAGGACCTGGACCTCGACGTGTCGCTGCCCGAGTCCGTGATCGTCGTGGAGTGGGGCGACGGCAAGGTCGAGGAACTGTCCGAGGCGCGGCTGCACGTGCTCATCGACCGGGCGGTGGGGGACACCACGGACGAGGTCCGGACGGTGACCCTGCGCGGCTACGGGGAGCGGTGGGCCGCGGCGGGGTTCGAGGGGCTCGTCGCACCTGTGGGTGACGGTTCCTGACACGTTCCGACAAGCTGTCGGGAAGATGTTGCGCGGGGGTGCCCGTCCGTGGTCACATGGAGCGGAGAGGTTAGGTCTGCCTAACCATTTTGCCCCCGGAGCACCAGGAGGCGCCCATGTCGGCGACCGAGCGGGTCGAGCCGCCGAGCGCGGCGGTGCCGATGGACGTGCTGCTCGCGGCCTGCGCCGCGGCGCGTGCGGTCTCCACCCCGCCCACTGCGGATACGGGTGCGGGCGCGGACCCGGGGATCGTCTCCCGACCGGGTCCGGTGCGCGAGCGTCACGAAGGCCCCCGGGCCGCCTAGTCGGGACCCGTCGGAGCGGCCGTCGGGCGTTCGCCCGCGGGTGTGCCGTGGTTGCACGGACACCGCCCCGCGCCCCCGGTGCACGCCGCCGCGTGCGTGCTCGCGGGACGCGCACTCAGGGGATGACCACGACCGGCGTGTTGATCACCGCGAACTGCCACATCGCATCGCCGTCCGGGCGCGTGGAGCGGATGCCCCCGGTGCGACGGGTGCGGTCGGGCGGCCGGACGGAACCGTTCACGGCCGCGCTGAACCCGATGCTCACCCCGTCCTGCGAGGTGAACCGCACCACGTGCTCGATGCCCACCCCGTCCGACCCGGCGGTGTTCCCCGTACGGGACGTGACGAAGTACGAACCGGGCTCCGGATCGACCGTGCTGGGCGTCACCCGGTACGTACGCCGCACCTTCTCGCGCTCGCCGACCAACCAGACCCGGTCGTCCGACAGCGCGTAGACGACCCGCGGCCCGGTGCCCGCCCCGGAGGGCAGCGCGGTCGGACGGTTGCGGTCGCGCTCCACGGCGGGCGCGGTCGCGGCGGCCGAGGCGTCAAAGGAGGCGGCGAGCCCCTCGGGCACGGTCGCCGACGCCTGGTAGGCGAGGAAGCCGACCGCGGTGAGCGCCACCCCGGTGAGCCCGGCCACGATTCCCGCGCTGCTCCCTGCCACCACGTCACCTCTCGTCCACCAGCCGGCCGGGCCACCGCCCCGCGCGGGACGGTCACCGTCCGTGAGGGGTCGTACCGCGACCGTAGCAGCAACTGCGGAGCTGACCGGGACGGCCGTGCCCCGGCCGCCGGAGCCGTACGCTGTTTGTGTGCTGCTGCTCGCTCTCGATACCGCCACCCCCGCCGTCACCGTCGCGCTCCACGACGGCTCCGCCGTGGTCGCCGCGTCCTCGCAGGTGGACGCCCGTCGCCACGGGGAACTGCTGCTTCCCGCGGTCGACCGGGTGCTCGCCGAGGCCGGGGTGAAGCTCCCGTCCGTCACCGCGCTCGTCGTCGGCACGGGCCCCGGCCCGTACACCGGGCTGCGGGTCGGGCTGATGACCGCCGACACCCTGGGCCTGGCCCTCGGGGTGCCCGTGCACGGAGTGTGCACGCTCGACGGACTGGCCCACGCGGCCGGGCTCGACGGCCCGTTCGCCGTGGCGACCGACGCCCGCCGCAAGGAGGTCTACTGGGCCCGGTACGCGGACCCCCGCACCCGGGTGTCCGGTCCCGCCGTCGACCGGCCCGCCGACATCGCGGACGAGTTGGCCGGGCTGCCCGTGGTCGGCGCCGGCGCCCGGCTGTACCCCGACGCCTTCCCCGACGGGCGCGACCCCGAGCACGTCAGCGCCGCGGCCCTGGCCTCGGTGGCCGCCGAACGGCTGCGGGCGGGAGTGGCACTCGATCCGCCCCGCCCCCTCTATCTGCGCCGGCCCGATGCGCAGGTCCCCAAGAACTACAAGGTGGTCACCCCCCAGTGACCGCCGCACTGCGCGAGATGCGCTGGTGGGACATCGACCCCGTGCTCGCGCTCGAACGCGAGCTGTTCCCCGAGGACGCCTGGTCCCGGGGCATGTTCTGGTCCGAGCTGGCCCACGCCCGGGGCCCCGGGGCGACCCGCCACTACGTGGTGGCGGAAGACGACTTTGGACGGCTCGTCGGGTACGCGGGACTGGCCGCGGCCGGCGGGGTGTCCGACGAGCCGGGCACCGAAGCCGCCGGCCCCGCCGGCCCCACCGCCGATGGAGCGGTGGGCGACGTGCAGACCATCGCCGTCGCCCGGGACCAGTGGGGCACCGGGCTCGGCGCCCGGCTGCTCACGGACCTCCTCAAGCACGCCACGGCGTTCGAGTGCCGGGAGGTGATGCTGGAGGTGCGGGTCGACAACGTACGGGCCCAGAAGCTGTACGAGCGCTTCGGCTTCGCCCCCATCGGCGTGCGGCGCGGCTACTACCAACCGGGCAACGTCGACGCCCTGGTGATGCGCCTGGAGATGCAGGGGCCCGCCGGTCGGGGCACCCCCGCCCCCGCCCCATCGGCAACACCGCACGGAACAGAAGGAACCGGGACCACCCATGGCTGACGAACCCCTCGTCCTCGGCATCGAGACCTCCTGCGACGAGACGGGCGTCGGCGTCGTCCGGGGCACCACCCTCCTCGCGGACGCCATCGCCTCCAGCGTCGACGAGCACGCCCGCTTCGGCGGGGTCGTCCCGGAGGTCGCCTCCCGGGCACACCTGGAGGCGATGGTGCCCACCATCGAGCGCGCGCTCAAGGAGGCCGGGGTCGCCGCCAGCGACCTCGACGGCATCGCGGTCACCGCGGGCCCCGGCCTGGCCGGCGCCCT
This sequence comes from Streptomyces sp. NPDC059816, assembly GCF_042732055.1. NCBI lineage: Bacteria > Bacillati > Actinomycetota > Actinomycetes > Kitasatosporales > Streptomycetaceae > Streptomyces > Streptomyces sp. NPDC059816. Next base: position 134,922 of record NZ_JBHWIQ010000017.1, on the reverse strand, counting down.
GCTCGTCGGCGTGTCCGCGGCCAAGGCGTACGCCTACGCCCTCGGCAAGCCGCTGTACGGGGTGAACCACCTCGCCTCCCACATCTGCGTCGACCAGCTCGAACACGGTCCGCTGCCGGAGCCGACGATGGCCCTGCTGGTCAGCGGTGGCCACTCCTCGCTGCTGCTGTCCTCGGACATCACCTCCGACGTCCGGCCGATGGGCGCCACCATCGACGACGCGGCGGGGGAGGCGTTCGACAAGATCGCCCGGGTGCTGAACCTCGGTTTCCCCGGCGGCCCCGTCATCGACCGCTACGCGCGCGAGGGCGACCCGAAGGCCATCGCCTTCCCCCGCGGACTGACCGGGCCGCGGGACGCCCCGTACGACTTCTCGTTCTCCGGGCTGAAGACGGCGGTGGCCCGCTGGATCGAGGCCAAGCGCGCCGCGGGCGAGGACGTGCCGGTGCGTGACGTGGCCGCCTCGTTCCAGGAGGCGGTGGTCGACGTGCTGACCCGCAAGGCCGTGCGGGCCTGCAAGGACGAGGGCGTGGACCATCTGATGATCGGCGGCGGGGTCGCCGCCAACACGCGACTGCGGGCGCTGGCCGCCGAGCGCTGCGAGGCCGCGGGCATCCGGCTGCGGGTGCCCCGGCCGAAGCTGTGCACCGACAACGGGGCGATGGTCGCCGCGCTCGGCGCGGAGATGGTCTCCCGGAACCGGGCCGCCTCCGACTGGGAGCTGTCCGCCGACTCCTCGCTGCCGGTCACCGATCCGCACGTGCCGGGCCGGACCGCGGACGAGGAGCAGCCGGCCGCCCACGGACACGGTGGCGGGCACGCCCACGCCCATGACCACGACCACGTGCACGAGCTGGCGAAGGACAACCTGTACTCATGACCCTCGCGTTGATGTGGGAGGCGGCGGCGGTCACCGGGCGCGGCGCCGAACTCCTGGCCTGGGCCCGGGAGGCCCGCCCGGCCGGGCGCCCGCTGCGGCGCGAGACGTTCACCGCACCCGGCGACCGGGTCCTCGTCATCACCTGGTGGCCGGCCGACACCGCCAACGGCACCGCTGACGGCACCGACGGCGCGCCGGGGGAGCTGCCCGACCCCCCGGCCGACCTGGTCCGACGGCCCGTCCACCGGTGGCGGTTCACCTCGGTGGGCGTCGAGTAGCGACCGGGTTCCGGCCCCGCCGGGTCTACGTCCCGTTCGGCACCGGGTGGCCGATCAGCATCGTCGGGGCGCCGGCCACCCGGGTCAGGAACACCGTGGCCGAGTGCGGACCTTGGGGCCGCACCTTGCGCCGCAGTTCCTCGGGTTCGACGGCGGACCCCCGCTTCTTGACGGTGAGGACGCCCACCCCCCGTTCCCGCAGCAGTGCCTTCAACCGCTTGACGTGGAAGGGGAGATGGTCGGTCACCTCGTACGCGGTGGCGAACGGCGTGGGGCGCAGCACGTCGGAGGTGACGTACGCGATGGTCTCGTCCAGCAGGCCGCCGGACACCTCCGTGGCCACCGAGGCGACGAGCCGGGCCCGGATCACCGCGGGGTCGGGCTCGTACAGGTACCGTCCGACCTCCCGCACCGCCGGGTCCGGGGGCATCGCGGCCAGGGACGCCGTGAGGGAGTCGCCGCCGGGCAGCAGGGTGGAGCGGCGGGAGTCGGGCGCGCCCGTCCCGAACCACAGCACCGCCTCCTTGAGGTCGCCCCGGTCGGAGATCCACTCGGTCTCCACGCCGTCCGGCACGGCCTCGTGCGGGATGCCCGGTGCGATCTTCAGCGCCCCGCGGCCGGCCGCCCGCACCGCGTCGACCGCCCAGCTCAGCGGGGGCGAGTACGCCTCCGGGTCGAAGATCCGGCCCCGTCCGCCCCGGCGCGCCGGGTCCACGAACACCGCGTCGTAGCCGTCGGTTGCCACCTCGGTCACGTCCGCCTCGCGGACCTCGATCAGCTCCGTGAGCCCCAGCGCCCGGGCGTTGGCGCGGGCCACCGCGCAGGTCAGCGGGGAGCGGTCGACGGCCAGGACCCGGATGCCCGCCCGGGCCAGGGCGATCGCGTCCCCGCCGATCCCGCAGCACAGGTCGGCGACCGAGGTCACCTCCGACTCCCGCATCCGGCGCGCCCGGTAGGCGGCCACGCTGGTGCGGGTGGCCTGTTCGACCCCGTCCGGGGTGAAGAACATCCGCGCCGCGTCGACCGCCCCGAACTTCGCCACCGCCCGTTGCCGCAAGCGGGCCTGACCGAGTGCGGCGTTCACCAGTTCGGCGGGGTGCTCGCGGCGCAGCCGGGTGGCGACGGCGAGTTCCCGTGCGGGTTCGGTGTCGCGGACCTCCTCCAGGAGGGCGCGGCCCTCGTCGGTGAGGAGCGCGGCGAACTGCGCCTCGGGCGCGGGGTGCGGATCGGTGGTGCTCACCGGGCCATTGTGGGCCAGTCGGTGGACGGTCCGGTGCCGGTGGGCGGTGTCGGCGCCGGGCGCGCCGGGGGCGCTGACAGGATGCGGCCCCATGCGACTAGTACGACAAAACGAACAAAATACGAAACCGGATCCCCGCGGGGATGGCGAGCGGGACGGGCGAGTCGGTCGCGCGGGGCGCGGGTCCGCACGCCCCGGGGCCCTCACCCGGTCCCTCGTCACCGCCCTCGCCCTCACCGTCGCCACGACCGCCCTCGCGGGCTGCGGCGCGGAGGCCGAGCCGACGAAACCCGCCGCCTCCGGCCGGGCGGGCGGCGCCCCGGGCGAACGCGCCGAGCAGGGAAAACAAGCCAAACAGGCCAAGGGGGCCAAGGAGGCGAAGGAAGCCGCGGAGGCCGCCGCCGCCCGGAAACGGACGATCGCCGCCGCCCGGCTCGCCACCGCCAAGCGCTGGGGACTCGCCAAGGCCCCGCTGACCGCGCCGCCCCCGCCCGCCGTCAAGCCGAAGATCACCACCAGGGCCGGCTTCGAGGTCGAGGGCCACGAGGACCTGCCGCCGGTCTTCACCACGATCCCCACCAAGGACAAGGTCGTCTTCCTCACCATCGACGACGGCGCCGACAAGGACCCGGCGCTGATCAAGATGCTGGAGGAACTCGACGTCCCGTACACCGCGTTCCTCAGCGACTACCTGGTCAAGGAGGACTACGGCTACTTCCGCAAGATGCGCGACGCCGGGGTCACCCTCAACAACCACTCGCTGACCCACCCGTACCTGCCGGGCCTGTCCTACGCACAGCAGAAGCACCAGATCTGCGGGATGCAGGACGTCATCCAGAAGCAGTACGGGACCCGCCCCACCGTCTTCCGCCCGCCCTACGGCAACTACAACGAGGACACCCTGCGCGCCGCGAAGGCGTGCGGCATCGCCCAGGTGCCGCTGTGGAACGAAGAGGTCTTCGTCGACCGCTGGGAGTACCGCGAGTACGACAAGAGCCTGCGGCCCGGCGACATCGTCCTCACCCACTTCCGCGGTCGCAAGGACTGGGACGGGACCATGCCCGACACCATCCGCCGGTTCCTGGGGCTCATCACCGACCAGGGCTACGCCGTGGCGAAGTTGGAGGACTATCTGTGAGTGCCCGCGGGCGGTCCGCGCGACGCGTTCCGCCGCGCCGGCTGGCCGCCCTGCTGGTCGTCGGGGCCCTCGCCCCGGCCCTCACCGGCTGCGCGCACCCCGCTGACCGGGCCGACCCGGCCGACGGGGTGCGCCGGACCGCCTCGCGCGAGGGCGACCCGGCACCGAACCCGGCGCCGGACGCGCACCGCCGCTGGGGGCTGACCGCACCGCTCACCCCCGCCCCGCTCACCCCCGCACCGCGGCCCGCGCGCCCGGGCGGGGCGAGCGCCCCCGGCGCACCCCCGGCCACCGACCTCGCGCCCGTGATCGACCGCGTCCCCACCCGGGACCCGGTCGTCTTCCTGATCTACGGCGACGGCGTGGGCCAGGACCCCCGGTTCGGTGAACTCGTCCGGGACCTGCGCCTCCCGGTCACCGTCTTCCTCACCGACCGGGCCCCGGGCCCCGGCCACGCCGAACTGGCGCGGCTGCGGCCCTTCGGCGTGGACGTGCAGAACCACACCCTCGACCACCCCTACCTGCCCGGCCTGCCCTACGCCGGACAGCGCGCCGAGATCTGCGGCCAACGCGACAAACTGCACGGCCGCTTCGGCGTCCGGCCGGACCTGCTGCGCCCGCCCCACGGGGCCCATGACCGCGAGACGCTACGGGCCGCCGCCGACTGCGGCATGGCCGCCGTGGTCACCGGTCGACCCGTCCCCGCCCCGGACGCCCGGCCGAACCCCGGGGACGTCCTCGTCGCCGACCCCCCGGCGGGCACCTCCGCCACCACCGCGACCCTCCGGCTGCTACGCCGCGTCCAGGCCCTGGGCCTCGCCGTCGCCCGGCTCACCGACTACGTCTGAACCCCCGCGGACCCGGCCCGACGGCTGCCTTCCGAGGTCCGTTCCGAGGTCGTTCCGGGGTCGTTCAGGGGGGCTTTCCGGACGCTCGGACGGAGGGCGCGTTGGCACTCCGCTTGACCGAGTGCTAATCGCGGTCATAGTCTCGGCCCTGGCACTCTCCACTGGTGAGTGCCAGCAGCGACAGGCAGGTCCGGCACCCGCGACGACGGATCCACCTGGTCGCCACCTCAGACAGTTAACCCCGTGAGATCTCCGAAGGGGGAGGTCGGATCGTGACGACCACCAGCTCCAAGGTTGCCATCAAGCCGCTCGAGGACCGCATTGTGGTCCAGCCGCTCGACGCCGAGCAGACCACGGCTTCGGGCCTGGTCATTCCGGACACCGCCAAGGAGAAGCCCCAGGAGGGCGTCGTCCTGGCCGTGGGCCCGGGCCGTGTCGAGGACGGCAAGCGCGTCGAGCTCGACGTAGCCGTCGGCGACGTCGTTCTCTACAGCAAGTACGGCGGCACCGAGGTGAAGTACAACGGCGAGGAGTACCTCGTCCTCTCGGCCCGCGACGTGCTCGCGATCATCGAGAAGTAGTTCACCGAGCGCAACGAATCTTGTTGTGTGCTGCGCCCCTGGCCCCCCGCGAAGCTGAGCCGGGTGCCGGGGGCGCGGTCCGTTTACCGCTTTCCTGCAGTTTCTGAGAGGGCTGAACCGCTCCCATGGCGAAGATCCTGAAGTTCGACGAGGACGCCCGTCGCGCCCTTGAGCGCGGCGTCAACAAGCTTGCCGACACCGTCAAGGTGACGATCGGCCCCCGTGGCCGCAACGTCGTCATCGACAAGAAGTTCGGTGCCCCGACCATCACCAACGACGGCGTCACCATCGCCCGTGAGGTGGAGATCGAGGACCCCTACGAGAACCTCGGCGCGCAGCTGGTGAAGGAGGTGGCGACCAAGACCAACGACATCGCGGGTGACGGCACCACCACCGCCACCGTGCTCGCCCAGGCCCTGGTCAAGGAGGGCCTGCGCAACGTTGCCGCCGGTGCCTCCCCGGCCTCCCTGAAGAAGGGCATCGACGCCGCGGTCAAGGCCGTCTCCGACGAGCTGCTCGCCACCGCGCGCCCGATCGACGAGAAGTCCGACATCGCGGCCGTCGCCGGGCTCTCCGCCCAGGACCCGCAGGTCGGCGAGCTGATCGCCGAGGCCATGGACAAGGTCGGCAAGGACGGTGTCATCACCGTCGAGGAGTCCAACGCGTTCGGCCTCGAACTGGACTTCACCGAGGGCATGGCCTTCGACAAGGGCTACCTGTCGCCGTACTTCGTGACGGACCAGGAGCGCATGGAAGCCGTCCTGGAAGACCCGTACATCCTCATCAACCAGGGCAAGGTCTCCTCCATCCAGGACCTGCTGCCGCTGCTGGAGAAGGTCATCCAGGCGGGTGGCTCCCGGCCGCTGCTGATCATCGCCGAGGACGTCGAGGGCGAAGCCCTGTCGACCCTGGTGGTCAACAAGATCCGCGGCACGTTCAACGCCGTCGCCGTGAAGGCCCCCGGCTTCGGTGACCGCCGCAAGGCGATGCTCGGCGACCTCGCCACCCTCACCGGTGCCCAGGTCATCGCCGAGGAGGTCGGCCTCAAGCTCGACCAGGTCGGCCTGGACGTGCTGGGCACCGCCCGCCGCGTGACGGTCAGCAAGGACGACACCACCATCGTCGACGGTGGCGGCAACTCCGAGGACGTCGCCGGTCGCGTGGCGCAGATCAAGGCCGAGATCGAGAACACCGACTCCGACTGGGACCGCGAGAAGCTCCAGGAGCGCCTCGCCAAGCTCGCCGGCGGCGTCTGCGTGATCAAGGTCGGTGCCGCGACCGAGGTCGAGCTCAAGGAGAAGAAGCACCGTCTGGAGGACGCCATCTCCGCGACCCGCGCCGCGGTCGAGGAGGGCATCGTCTCCGGTGGTGGCTCCGCGCTCGTCCACGCCTCCAAGGTGCTGGAGGGCAACCTCGGCAAGGAGGGCGACGAGGCCACCGGTGTCGCCGTCGTCCGTCGCGCCGCCGTCGAGCCGCTGCGCTGGATCGCGGAGAACGCCGGCAAGGAGGGCTACGTCATCGTCTCCAAGGTCGCCGAGCTGGAGGCCGGACACGGCTACAACGCGGCCACCGAGGAGTACGTCGACCTGGTCAAGGCCGGCGTCATCGACCCGGTCAAGGTGACCCGCTCCGCGCTGGAGAACGCCGCGTCCATCGCTTCGCTGCTGCTCACGACCGAGACGCTGGTCGTTGAGAAGCCGGCGGAGGACGAGGGTGACGCTGGGCACGGTGGTCACGGCCACTCGCACTAAGTCTGACGCTGCACAGTGACGGGCCCCGGTCCGGCCCCCTCCCCAGGGGTGCCGGCCCGGGGCCCGCCTGCGTCGTCCCGTGCGGGTGCGTCCAGGCGGGGGTTCGCTGTCCTGCGGGGTGCGCTGTGGTTGCTCGCGCAGTTCCCCGCGCCCCTATCGGGGCCCGTCCCGGCCGGGGTGCGTTGTTCTGTGGGGTGCGTTCCGCTGTTGCGCAGTTCCCCGCGCCCCTGGATCTCGGGGGCTTCTCGCCGTCGTCGTCCGCCCAGCAGCGCACCCGCACAGGCCAGCGGACCCCGGCCAGGACGGGCCCGATAGGGGCGCGGGGAACTGCGCAAATCACCAGCGCACCCGCACGGGCCAGCGCACCCGAGCCAGGACGCACCCGATCAGGGGCGCGGGGAACTGCGCGAAACAGCAGCGCACCCGCACGGGACAGCGAACTAACGGGGACCGTACTTGCGGCCGGTCGAGGAGGTGATCCCGCCCAGCAGGGGCCGCGGCGCCAGCTTCGCGAGCCCCATCAACGCCTTGTACCGGGGATCGGGAACGGAGACGACCTTGCCCCGGGAGAGGTCGCCCAACGCCGCAGCGACCACCTTGTCCGCGTCCAACCACATCCACCCGGGGATGTTGTCCGTGCCCATCCCCGCCCGCTCGTGGAACTCCGTACGGACGAACCCGGGGCACAGCGCCATCATCCGCACCCCCGAACCGGCGAGGTCCTTCGCCGTGCCCTGGGTGAACTGCACGACCCACGCCTTGGACGCGCCGTACGTGCCGCGCGGCAGGAACGCCGCGACGGAGGCCACGTTCACAACCGCCCCGCGCCCCCGCTCCCGCATCGCGCCCGTCGCCGCGGCCGTGAGCCTGAGCACCGCCTCGCAGTGCACCTTGAGCATCGTCAACTCGTCGGCGACCGGCACGTCCAGGAAACGGCCCTTGTTCCCGAAGCCGGCGTTGTTCACCAACAGGTCCACCGGCCGCCGTTCGTGGGACGAGCGGGCGGCCACCGCTTCGATCCCCTCGTCCGTGGCGAGGTCGGCGCGGAGCACCTCGGCCTCCACCCCGTGCCGGTCGTGCAGTTCGGTGGCCTGCGCGCGCAGCCGCTCGACGTCGCGCGCCACGAGTACCAGGTCGTGGCCGTCCGCAGCGAGGCGGCGGGCGAACGCCGCGCCGATACCGGCGGTCGAACCCGTGATCAGAGCCGTAGTCATGGGGCAAGGTTAGTGATCGCCCGGCCCGGCCCGGTGGCCCACCCGCTTCACTGCGCGTACTTCTCCCGGTACGCCAGGGCCAGTTCCCGGGTCTCCGGGTGCAGCGCGTCCCCGGCGACGAGCACCCGGGGCAGCAGTTCGCGCCGGGTGGTGAGGGCACGGAACTCCGTCAGCACGGTGATGTCGTGGTCGGGCCGGTGCACGACCTCCACCGGGTCGCCCGCGCGGACTTCGCCGGGGGTGATCACCCGCAGGTACGTGCCCGGGGCGCCCTTCTCGGTGAACCTGCGGACCCAGCCGCGTTCCCCCAGGAACCCCGCGAACGTCCGGCACGGTATGCGGGCCGAGGACACCTCCAGCAGCAGCTCCCCGCCGACCCGCCAGCGCTCGCCGATCAGCGCGTGCGTGATGTCGACGCCCTCGGTCGTGAAGTTCTCGCCGAAGCAGCCGGCGGGCAGCGCGCGGCCCAGGTCGGGTTCCCAGTCGTCGAGGTCCTCGCGGGCGAAGGCGTACACGGCCTGGTCGTTGCCCCCGTGGTGGCGGAGGTCGCACACCGCGTCCCCCGCGAGCCCGCTGCCGCCGATGCCCTTGGGCCCCGGCGCGGCCACCCGCAGCGGACCCGTCACCGGGCGTTTGTCGATGCCGGTCACCCCGTCCAGCTGCTTGGTGTACGGGACGGCCTTCGGCCTGCTGGCATTCAGTGACAGAAGCTTCATGCTGCGCACGGTAGGCACCCCGAGCTGAAAGTGTCGAAGCATTATTCCGCTGGACACCCAAGGGGTGCTTATGCTCGCGTACCATGGCGGGGTGATCGAGGCCCGTCATCTCCGTGTCCTGCGTGCGGTCGCCGCCACCGGTTCCTTCTCCGCGGCGGCCCGCGAACTGGGCTGCACCCAGCCCGCCGTCAGCCAGCAGATGAAGGCCCTGGAGGCGTCCTCCGGCACCCCGCTGATCGTCCGCGCCGGCCGTGAGATGCGGCTGACCCAGGCCGGCGAGGCCCTGGTGCGGCACGCCGCCGGCATCCTCGCGGGGCTGACCGCCGCCGAGGAGGAGGTCGCCGCGATCGCGGGGCTGCGGGCGGGCCGGGTCCGGCTGGTGTCCTTCCCCAGCGGTAGCTCGACCCTGGTCCCGGCGGCCCTCGCCGCCCTGCGCGCCGCCCACCCCGGCACCCGGGTCTCCCTGGTGGAGGCGGAGCCGCCGCGCTCGGTGGAGATGCTGCGCGAGGGCGACTGCGACGTGGCGCTCGCCTTCCACTACGCGGACCCGGCCGGACCGGAGGGCGCGGACGCCGCGGTCGACGGGGCCGGCGGACGGCTGCCGCAGGAGTGGACCGACCTGACGGTACGGCCGCTCTTCGCGGACCGGCTGGTCGGTCTGGTCCCGGAAGGGCACCCGCTCGCCGACGCGGGGACGGTCCGGATCGAGGAGTTCGCCGACGACCCGTGGATCGCGGGGTGTCCGCGCTGTCGCCGCCAGCTCGTGGACGTGTGCGAGAACGCCGGGTTCACGCCCCGGATCGACTTCGCCACCGACGACTACCCGGCGGTGACGGGGCTGGTCGGCGCGGGGCTCGGCGTGGCGGTGCTCCCGGCACTGGCCCTGGAGTCGGTGCGGCCCAAGGGGGTGCGCACCGTGACGGTGGAGCCCGCCGTACGGCGGCAGATCGTGGCGCTCACCCTGCCGGACCTGGCGCAGGTCCCGGCGGTCGCGGCCACCCTCGACCACCTCGCACGGGTCGCCCGGCACTGACGGCGTACGGGGTCGAGCCCTCCGTGCGCGCCATCCCCACCGTCCGCGCGCACGATGCCCGGGGCGGGTGGCCGGCTCGCCCGTCCGGGTGGAGAGGAAACGTTCCCTCAGTGGGGGCGGGGTGCGCCGGGCGCCGCGGGCGCCGCGCTCGCCGGGACCAGCCGGTTGCGGGCCCGTCCCATCAGTTCCTCGCGTTCGTCCTCGGTGAGTCCGCCCCAGACCCCGTAGGGCTCGCGCACCTGGAGCGCGTGCGCGGCGCACTCGGCCCGCACCGGGCAGCGCATGCAGACCTCCTTGGCCGAGTTCTCGCGCGCACTGCGTGCCGCACCGCGCTCGCCCTCCGGGTGGAAGAAGAGCGAGCTGTCCACCCCGCGGCAGGCCGCGAGGAGCTGCCAGTCCCACAGATCGGCGTTCGGTCCGGGAAGGCGGGAGAAATCTGCCATTGCGTGTCCCCTTCAGCGTGCGTACAGCTGGTGGCCGTGCCGACGCGGACAGCGCCCACGACGCTACAACTACTGTCGAAGAAGATGAAAATATGACTCTTTGCGAATCTAGCCTCAGACACCGGTGAAAGTGAAGAAAAGCCGCTAAATGGGGCATCGGTCTTGACGAAAGCTTTCTCATCACGCGCCGTGCCGAGGGAGTGTCGGACCCCTCACGTAGAGTGCCGAAGGTGGCTGAGTGACCCGTAACTCTTTCGGGTGACCATCGTTGAGAGGTCCGGAGGCGGTTGAGCAAACAAGCGCTCGGGCACACGTCCGGGAGCGTCAACCGCACAGGTGACGATTCGTACCAGCCTGGAGGCTCAAGGTGACGCGCATCAGCTGCGGAGGGCGGTCATGACTTCCGTCCTCGTCTGCGACGACTCCCCGCTCGCCCGGGAAGCACTCCGCCGTGCGGTGGCGACCGTGCCCGGCGTCGAGCGGGTCACGACGGCGGCCAACGGCGAGGAAGTCCTCCGCCGCTGGGGTGCCGACCGCTCGGATCTGATTCTGATGGACGTGCGCATGCCCGGACTGGGCGGTGTGGAAACGGTGCGGCGGCTGCTCTCCGCCGACCCGGGCGCCCGGATCATCATGCTCACGGTCGCCGAGGACCTCGACGGGGTCGCCCTCGCGGTGGCCGCCGGGGCCCGCGGCTACCTGCACAAGGACGCCTCGCGCGCCGAACTGCGCGCCACGGTCACCCAGGCACTGGCCGACCCCACTTGGCGGTTGGCCCCCCGGCGCCTCAGGTCGGCCGAGATGGGCGCCGCGCCCACCCTCACCGCCCGGGAGATCCAGGTGCTCGAAGGCATGAGCCACGGCCGCTCCAACGCGGAGATCGGTCGCGAGCTGTTCCTCTCCGAGGACACGGTGAAGACCCACGCCCGGCGGCTGTTCAAGAAGCTCGGCGCCTCGGACCGCGCGCACGCCGTGGCGCTCGGATTCCGGTGGGGCCTGGTCCGCTAGGAGGATCGGTGCCGCCCCACGGGTACGGCGATCCCCGCCCGCCCACGGCGGGCGGGGCGGGGCGCGCCGTGGTGCGCCGACCCCTCCTGACCACGGCGAAGGTCATCGACGGGCCCCCTCCGGGGCCCGTCGGAACCGGTGCATATGGTGGGGTGGACGGGCCCGTTCGCGCGGTGTGTACGACGCGCGTCCCCCGTTTCGCGGCCGATGCCGCATCCTTGAGGTGTGGAGTTCCTCGGGGACGGGTCGGCCGAGCGGAAGGGGAGGGACCGGGATATGAGCACCGGCGCACCTACTCATAACGCTTCGGTGCACAACAATGGACGCGGTGCCACGGACGGCGGAGCGGCAGGGCACCATGGACCGATGCGCGAAGACGAGCCCACGGTGATCGGTGCGCTCGTCCACCGTGCCGTCGACGGTGACGCGCAGGCCACGCACGACCTGCTCGCCCGCGTGCATCCGCTGGCGCTGCGCTACTGCCGCACCCGGTTGTCCCGGTTGCCCGGTGACGCACGGCACTTCGTGGAGGACCTCGCCCAGGAGGTCTGCGTGGCGGTGCTCCTCGCACTGCCGCGTTACAAGGACACCGGGCGGCCCTTCGAGGCGTTCGTCTTCGCGATCGCCGCGCACAAGGTCGCCGACCTCCAGCGGGCCGCGATGCGGCACCCCGGTTCGACGGCGGTCCCCTCCGACGAGATGCCCGAGCGGCCCGACGACTCGCTCGGACCCGAGGAGCGCGCGCTGTTGAACAGCGACGCGGCCTGGGCGAAGAAGCTGCTGGCCAACCTCCCCGAGAACCAGCGGGAGCTGTTGCTGCTGCGGATCGCGGTCGGGCTCACGGCCGAGGAGACGGGGCAGATGCTCGGGATGTCCCCCGGCGCGGTCCGGGTCGCCCAGCACCGCGCCCTCAGTCGCCTCCGCGCCCTCGCCGAGCAGTAGTACCCGTTCCGTCGGACGGCCCCGGACACCCGCACGTGTCCCGCCGGACCCGCCCGACGGACGTCCACCGGCTCGGCGCACGTCCGGTCACCCTCCGTCGAGCGCACGCGAACGGGGAATGGGAGCCGTCCGCTTCCCGTTAGCATGGACATCCCGCACGGACAAGGCCATCTGGAAGGTGTCATGACTGCCAACGTCGACGGAGTACCCGGGAAATTCGCGACACTCGGGCTGACCTACGACGATGTGCTGCTCTTGCCGGGCGCCTCGGACATGGCGCCGGACCAGATCGACACCTCCTCGCTGATCTCCCGCAACGTCCGCGTGAACATCCCGCTGCTCTCCGCGGCGATGGACAAGGTCACCGAGTCCCGCATGGCCATCGCCATGGCCCGCCAGGGCGGCGTCGGCGTCCTGCACCGCAACCTGTCGATCGCCGACCAGGCGAACCAGGTGGACCTCGTCAAGCGCTCCGAGTCGGGCATGGTCACCGACCCGATCACCGTGCACCCGGACGCCACCCTCGGCGAGGCCGACGCGATCTGTGCCAAGTTCCGGATCAGCGGCGTCCCCGTCACCGACGGCAACGGCAAGCTCCTCGGCATCGTCACCAACCGTGACATGGCCTTCGAGACGGACCGCTCGCGCCAGGTCCGCGAGGTCATGACCCCGATGCCGCTGGTCACCGGCAAGGTCGGCATCTCCGGCGGCGACGCGATGGAGCTGCTGCGCCGCCACAAGATCGAGAAGCTGCCGCTGGTGGACGACGGCGGCGTGCTCAAGGGCCTCATCACCGTCAAGGACTTCGTCAAGGCCGAGAAGTACCCGAACGCCGCCAAGGACGCCGAGGGCCGGCTCATCGTCGGTGCCGCGGTGGGCGTCGCCGGGGACGCCTTCGAGCGTGCCCAGGCCCTGATCGAGGCCGGCGTCGACTTCATCGTCGTGGACACCGCGCACGGTCACTCCCGGCTGGTCGGCGACATGATCGCCAAGATCAAGTCGAACTCCTCGGGCGTGGACGTCATCGGCGGCAACATCGCCACCCGTGACGGTGCGCAGGCCCTGATCGACGCCGGCGCGGACGCGGTCAAGGTCGGCGTCGGCCCCGGCTCCATCTGTACGACCCGGGTGGTCGCCGGCATCGGCGTTCCGCAGGTCACCGCCATCTACGAGGCGTCGCTCGCGGCCAAGGCGGCCGGGGTCCCGGTCATCGGGGACGGCGGCCTCCAGTACTCCGGTGACATCGCCAAGGCGCTGGTCGCCGGCGCCGACACCGTGATGCTGGGCTCGCTGCTCGCCGGGTGCGAGGAGTCCCCGGGCGAGCTGCTGTTCATCAACGGCAAGCAGTTCAAGTCGTACCGCGGCATGGGCTCGCTCGGTGCGATGCAGTCGCGCGGCGACCGCCAGTCCTTCTCCAAGGACCGCTACTTCCAGGAGGGCGTCGCCTCCGACGAGAAGCTGGTGCCCGAGGGCATCGAGGGCCAGGTGCCGTACCGCGGTCCGCTCTCCGCGGTCGTCCACCAGCTCGTCGGCGGACTGCGCCAGTCCATGTTCTACGTCGGCGGCCAGACCGTTCCCGACCTCCAGGACAAGGGCCGGTTCGTGCGGATCACCTCCGCCGGGCTCAAGGAGAGCCACCCGCACGACATCCAGATGACCGTCGAGGCACCGAACTACAGCCGCAAGTAACCCGCCACCGCAGGCAGCGGCCCGACGAGGGCGGCTCCGGGAGACTCCGGAGCCGCCCTCGTCGCGCGTGTCGGGGATACTGGAAGGCGCTGGAACGCAAAGGGAGAGGCCACACACGTGACTGAGATCGAGATCGGGCGCGGCAAGCGCGGGCGCAGGGCGTATGCCTTCGACGACATCGCCGTCGTGCCGAGCCGTCGCACGCGCGACCCGAAGGAGGTCTCGATCGCCTGGCAGATCGACGCCTACCGCTTCGAGCTGCCGTTCCTGGCGGCCCCCATGGATTCGGTGGTCTCCCCGCAGACCGCGATCCGCATCGGTGAGCTGGGCGGCCTGGGCGTACTGAACCTCGAAGGGCTGTGGACCCGCTACGAGGACCCGCAGCCGCTGCTGGACGAGATCGCCGAGCTGGACTCGGTGACCGCGACCCGCAGGCTCCAGGAGATCTACGCGGAGCCGATCAAGGAAGAGCTGATCGGGCTCCGCATCAAGGAGGTGCGGGACTCCGGCGTGGTGACGGCCGCCGCGCTGTCCCCGCAGCGGACCGCGCAGTTCTCCAAGGCCGTCGTGGACGCCGGGGTCGACATCTTCGTCATCCGGGGCACGACCGTCTCCGCCGAGCACGTCTCGGGCGCCGCGGAGCCGCTGAACCTGAAGCAGTTCATCTACGAGCTGGACGTGCCGGTCATCGTCGGCGGCTGCGCCACGTACACGGCGGCGCTGCACCTGATGCGGACCGGCGCGGCGGGCGTGCTCGTGGGCTTCGGCGGCGGGGCCGCGCACACCACCCGCAACGTGCTGGGCATCCAGGTCCCGATGGCGACGGCCGTCGCCGACGTGGCCGCGGCCCGTCGCGACTACATGGACGAGTCCGGCGGCCGGTACGTGCACGTCATCGCCGACGGCGGGGTGGGCTGGTCCGGTGACCTGCCGAAGGCGATCGCCTGCGGCGCCGACGCGGTGATGGTCGGCTCGCCGCTGGCCCGTGCCACCGACGCGCCCGGCAAGGGGCTGCACTGGGGCATGGAGGCGGTGCACGAGGACGTGCCCCGCGGCAAGCTGGTGGACCTCGGGGCGGTCGGGACCACGGAGGAGATCCTCACCGGTCCCTCGCACATCCCCGACGGGTCCATGAACTTCTTCGGCGCGCTGCGTCGGGCCATGGCCACGACCGGCTACAGCGAGCTCAAGGAGTTCCAGCGGGTCGAGGTCACGGTGGCCGACGCGCAGCACAAGCGGTGAGGTAGCCGCCCGGGAGCGTGCGCGGCCCGGGCGGTGTGGGGGTGCTTCGGCCCGATGAACGGGTCCGGGGCACCCCCCTTTTTTCGTGGGCGGGGACGGGTGGAGGCGGGTCCGTGCGGGTGCGCTGTGTTCGCTCGCGACGGTCTCCGCGCTCCTCCGGCCGAGGGCTGGTGGCCCTCCGTCAGAGGCGGTGGGCCGTTCCGGTGGGGGTGGCGCCCGTGGTGTCCAGGAGCAGTTGGGCCTTGACCGCGAGGCCCTGGAGGTCGTAGGTGCGGTGGTGCTGGAGGAGCAGGGTGAGATCGGCGTCGGCGGCGGATTCGTAGAGCGAGTCCGCGCGCGGAACCGGGCGGTCCAGGACGCTCCACGCGGGGACGTAGGGGTCGTGGTAGCTGACCGAGGCGCCCAGTTCCATCAGGCGGACGGCGATCTCCCGGGCGGGGGAGCCCTGCCGGTCGGGGACGTCGGGCTTGTAGGTGACCCCGAGCAGGAGCACCCGGGCGCCCCGCGCCGACTTCCCGTGTTCGTTCAGGAGCGTCGCGGCCCGCTGGATGACGTACCGGGGCATCTGGCCGTTCACCTGCTGGGCGAGTTCGACCATCCGGAGCGGGCGGACCGCGTACTGGGGGCCGGAGAGGTCCTGCGGCACCCCGTGGCCGCCCACTCCGGGTCCGGGGCGGAACGCCTGGAACCCGAAGGGTTTGGTCTCGGCGCAGCGCACGACGTCCCAGAGGTCGACGCCGAGGTCGTGACAGAGCACGGCCATCTCGTTGACGAGGGCGATGTTGACGTGCCGGAAGTTGGTTTCCAGCAGCTGTACGGTCTCGGCCTCCCGGGTGCCGCGCGCGCGGACCACCTTGTCGGTGAGGCGTCCGTAGAACGCGGCGGCCGACTCGGTGCAGGCGGGGGTGAGGCCGCCGATGACCTTGGGGATCGCGGTCCAGGGGTGGGTGCGGTTGCCGGGGTCCACCCGGCTGGGGGAGTACGCGAGGTGGAAGTCGCGGCCGGCGCGCAGTCCGGAGCCCTCCTCCAGCAGGGGGCGCAGGTACTCCTCGGTGGTGCCCGGTGGGACGGGCGATTCGAGGATGACGGTGGTGTGCGGGCGCAGCCGACCGGCGAGGACGCGCGCCGCCTCACCCAGGGGGGTGAGGTCGGGCGATCCGTCCGCGCCGCGCGGGGCGGGCACGCAGATCACGGCGGTGCGGACCCGGCCGAGGCCCTTGGAGTCGGTGGTGGGGGTGAATCCCCCCGCGAGCATCCGGCGCAGCTCGGCCGTGCTGAGGACGCCGCCGTCGAGCAGCGGGGCGGGCCCGTGCCAGCCGTCCGGGGCGGGACGGAGGTCATGGCCGAGGGTGGGGATCCCGGCGGCCACGGCGGCCTGGGCGAGGGGCAGTCCGAGCGGGCCGAGGCCGATGACGGCGAGGTCTGCGGGCATGACGGGGGCGTCCTTCCCAGTAGCAAGGAACGGGAGGGTCGCGCAAGCCCTGTGGACAAAGTGGACCAGCGCACTGTCAGACTAGGAGTAAATATGACCGTTTTGCGGTATTGGGCGCCGTGACGCACCGAGTGTTGTCCACAGGTGGACGGTGGGTGGTGGTGGAAGCGCGGTCGCGCGGCGAGAATCGGTGCACGGGGTGACGATGGCACCAGAGGGTAGGCGTGAGGTGTGCGGTACGGGGGGCACGGGCACCCGCCGGATGTGCGGGACCGGCCCCGGACGTGACGGGAGGCAGCGGTGAGGACAGCGACACTGGGCCCGGCGGAGCGCGCCGAGTCGCTCGCGGGCATGGCCGAGCGCGAGTTGGACATCCTGGTCGTGGGCGCCGGGGTGGTCGGAGCGGGCACCGCGCTGGACGCGGTGACCAGAGGGCTGTCCACCGGCCTGGTGGAGGCCCGCGACTGGGCCTCGGGCACCTCCAGCCGCTCCAGCAAGCTGATCCACGGCGGGCTGCGCTACCTGGAGATGCTGGACTTCGCCCTGGTGCGGGAGGCGCTGAAGGAACGCGGCCTGCTGCTGGAGCGGCTCGCCCCGCACCTGGTGAAACCGGTGCCGTTCCTCTACCCCCTCCAGCACAAGGGCTGGGAACGCCTCTACGCCGGCTCGGGCGTCGCCCTGTACGACGCGATGTCGATGGCCAAGGGGCACGGCCGGGGCCTGCCGCTGCACCGGCACCTGAGCCGGCGTCACGCCCTCCGAGTGGCCCCCTGCCTGAAGAAGGACGCCCTCACCGGCGCCCTCCAGTACTACGACGCCCAGATGGACGACGCCCGCTACGTGGCCACCCTGGTCCGCACCGCCGCCGCGTACGGGGCGAAGGTCGCCAACCGCGCCCGGGTCATCGGCTTCCTGCGCGAGGGCGAACGCGTCGTCGGGGCGCGGGTCCAGGACGTCGAGGGCGGCGGCGAGTACGAGGTGCGCGCCAAACAGGTCGTCAACGCCACGGGCGTGTGGACCGACGACACCCAGGCACTGGTGGGGGAGCGCGGCCAGTTCCACGTCCGCGCCTCCAAGGGCATCCACCTCGTTGTCCCCAAGGACCGCATCAACGCGACGACCGGCCTCATCCTGCGCACCGAGAAGAGCGTCCTGTTCGTCATCCCCTGGGGCCGCCACTGGATCGTCGGCACCACCGACACCGACTGGGACCTCGACAAGGCCCACCCCGCCGCCTCCAGCGCCGACATCGACTACCTGCTGGAGCACGTGAACTCGGTGCTCGCCGTCCCCCTCACCCGGGACGACGTGCAGGGCGTGTACGCGGGGCTGCGCCCCCTGCTCGCCGGGGAGTCGGACGCCACCAGCAAGCTGTCCCGTGAACACACGGTCGCCCACCCGGTGCCCGGTCTGGTCGTCGTCGCGGGCGGCAAGTACACGACCTACCGGGTGATGGCCAAGGACGCGGTGGACGAGGCGGTGCACGGCCTCGACCAGCGGGTCGCCGACTGCGTCACGGAGGACGTCCCGCTGGTCGGCGCCGAGGGGTACCGGGCGCTGTGGAACGCCCGTGCCCGCACCGCCGCGCGCACCGGCCTGCACGTGGTCCGCGTCGAGCACCTGCTCAACCGGTACGGGTCGCTCAGCGAGGAACTGCTCGACCTCGTCGCCGGTGACCCCGGCCTCGGCGCACCCCTCACCGGGGCCGACGACTACCTGCGCGCCGAAGTCGTCTACGCCGCCTCCCACGAGGGCGCCCGCCATCTGGACGACGTCCTCACCCGGCGCACCCGCATCTCCATCGAGACCTTCGACCGGGGCACCCGCTGCGCCCGGGAGGCCGCGGAGTTGATGGCCCCGGTGCTCGGCTGGGACGAGGGACAGATCGAGCGCGAGGTGCAGCACTACGAGAAGCGGGTGGAGGCCGAGCGGGAGTCCCAGCGCCAGCCGGACGACCTCACGGCGGACGCGGCGAGACTCGGCGCCCCCGACATCGTCCCGCTCGGCTGACCGCCCCGGCCCGTAGGGCGCTGCGGGGCACGGGGGCTGACCCCCCGTGAGGGGAGGGCGGCCCGTCGTGCCGCCGCCCTCTCCTCGGCGGGCGTGACGATCCCGCGCTCTTCGCCCACCCCGGAGCGTTTCCCGCCCCGTACGGCAACTCGCCGTGCACGGAAGGTCGCTGGAGCGTCACCGTGGGGGCGCCGCGCCGATACGGGACTTGCCCTTACCGGACAACGGGGAGAGGCTGTCGCACAGGGCCGGGACCTTCCCCGGAGCCGGGGCGTGTGCTGCCCTGCTCCGAAGCCGCCGGCGCGGCTCCCGCCGTGCCGGCACGGCGCGGGACACGGACCAGGTGACGGCCACCCCCGATGCGTTCGTCATGGGTGACGGACGCCCCCGGGGCACCGGGCGATCCCCCGGTGGGGGACAATGAAGGCTCTGTCAGGGCGGGTTGCAGAGGGGACGCATGTCGGACGCGGAACAGAGGGGCGGGGCCCGTCGCGACGTCACGGCCGCCCTGACCGGGGAGCGGAGCGACGAGAAGTCCGGCACGCGGTCGGGAACGTCCCGGGCCACCGAGCCCCGCAAGGGAACCGGTGCCGGATCGGCGGACCTGCCGGGCCGGGAACCCGATGCGGGGGAGCCCGGCAAGTCCGGTGCGCACCAGGGCGATTCGACCGGTGCACGGGGTGCGGCCCGTGCCGGCGCGACCAGCCCCCCGCGGGACGCCCAAGACGCAGGGGACGCCGGGGACCCCGGGCCCGCCGCCTCGGAACGGGCACCGGCCGACCGGTCGGCGCCAGCCGCCGACCGCTCCGCCGGCAGCAGGGCG
This sequence comes from Streptomyces sp. NPDC059816, assembly GCF_042732055.1. NCBI lineage: Bacteria > Bacillati > Actinomycetota > Actinomycetes > Kitasatosporales > Streptomycetaceae > Streptomyces > Streptomyces sp. NPDC059816. Next base: position 115,654 of record NZ_JBHWIQ010000017.1, on the reverse strand, counting down.
CGCGGCGGCCGAACCACCCCGACCGCGACCGGCGAACGCCTGCTCGCGGGCCGGTACCGGCTCGGTGACGTGCTCGGCCGGGGCGGCATGGGCACGGTCTGGCGGGCCAAGGACGAAACCCTCGGCCGGACCGTCGCCGTCAAGGAACTCCGCTTCCCCCACACCATCGACGAGGAGGAGAAGCGCCGCCTGATCACCCGCACCCTGCGGGAGGCGAAGGCGATCGCCCGCATCCGCAACAACAGCGCGGTGACCGTCTACGACGTGGTCGACGAGGACGACCGCCCGTGGATCGTGATGGAACTCGTCGAGGGCAAGTCCCTGGCCGAGGCGATCAAGGAGGACGGCCTCCTCACCCCCCGCCGGGCCGCCGAGGTCGGCCTCGCGGTGCTGAACGTGCTGCGCGCCGCGCACGGCGAGGGCATCCTGCACCGGGACGTGAAGCCGTCCAACGTGCTCATCGCCGACGACGGCCGCGTGGTGCTCACCGACTTCGGCATCGCCCAGGTCGAGGGCGACCCGTCCATCACCTCGACCGGCATGCTCGTCGGCGCCCCCTCGTACATCTCGCCCGAGCGCGCCCGGGGCCACCGCCCCGGACCGGCCGCCGACCTCTGGTCGCTCGGCGGGCTGCTGTACGCGTCGGTGGAGGGCATCCCGCCGTACGACAAGGGCTCCGCGATCGCGACCCTCACCGCCGTCATGACCGAACCCCTGGACCCGCCGCAGAACGCGGGCCCGCTGGAGGAGGTCATCTACGGGCTGTTGGCGAAGGACCCCGAACAGCGGCTCGACGACGAGGGCGCCCGCGCCCTGCTGACCGACGTGCTCAACGCTCCTGACGGACCGGCAGCCGCGCCCGCCGACCCGACGGTCGTCATCGCGATGCCCGTGGTGACGGAGGCCGCCCTCGCGGAGCAGCGCGCCCAGCGCACCCGGGGCCGGGGGGCCGAACGCAAGAAGTGGTCCACCCGCAAGCCGGGCGCCGCGGGTGCTGCCGCGGCCGGGTCCGCCGCGGCGGCCGGTGCGGGTTCCGCGCGGGCCGCCGCGGCGCCGCCGGTCCCACCCCCCGCGCCGCCGCCTCCCCCGGGTCGTCCGGGTCGCCCCGGTGCGCGGACCGCCCCGGGCGCCACCGGCGCCCTCCCGGGCGCCGTCTCCCCGGCCGTCGCGCCGAAGGCCGGGGCCGGCGCCGGGCGTCCGGCACCGATCGGAGCCGCCCACGGTCGGGCGGGCGCCCCGCAGTCGGGCCCGCCCGGTGCGGCGACCGGCGCACCGGTCGTGACCCGCAGCAGTGGTTCCCGCGGCCCCGGGGCCGCGCTGACCGATGTGATGCCCCGCCGCACCCTGGTGGTGATCGCCGTGGTCGTGGCCCTCGCCGTGGTGGCGGGCATCGTGGCCCTCGCGATGCGCGAGGACGACACCGCCGGCGACGAGAGCAAGGGCAGCGACAAGGTCGCCTCCAGCGGCGCCAGCGGCGGTGACGGCTCCGCCGGTCAGGGCACCGAGGGCGACGCCAAGGACACCGGCGAGGACACCGGTACGGGCGCCGACGACCCCGCCGACAAGAAGGCCGGGGACGACGCCACGGACCCTGACCAGGACACCGGGGACAGCGGGGCCACGGGCGACACCGGGAAGGACACCCCGGACGACGCTGCGGACAAGAAGCCCGACTCCGACTCCGGCAAGGAACCCGGCAAGGAGTCCGGCACCGCCGCCTCCACGCACCGGCACGACCAGGGGTTCTCCATCGGGCTGCCCAAGGGCTGGAAGCTCCGCTCCACCGACCTCGCCGGCGCCCGCTACACCGGACCGAACGGTCAGCGCCTGCTCGTCGGCTGGACGACCACCCCCAAGGACGACGCGGTCGCCGACTGGAAGAACCAGGAACGGTCCATGCGGCGCGCGCAGTACGAGCGCGTGCACATCAAGGGCGTCGACTACCGGGGGTGGGAGGCCGCGGACTGGGAGTTCACCTACGCCGAGGACGGCACCACGTACCGGGTGACCAACCGCGGGTTCGTGGTCAACTCCCGTCAGGGGTACGCCCTCATGTACACCGCCCGGGCCGCCGACTGGAGCGGCGCCGACCGCAAGCAGACCTGGCGGACCTTCACCGAGACCTTCCAGCCCAAGTCCTGACGCACCGCCCGGAGTCGGGCGCGTCGCACCCGGCCCCCGCCACCGGGGGGTGGTCCGGAATCCGCGGCTCCGCCGGGTCACGGGCACCGAACGTCCCACGAGATCCGGCATCCGCGCTCGACGCCCCGCTCAGGACACGTATCGTGAAGGCTCGCGGACCGTGTGCAGCGGGACGCGGACGCGCAACCGACGGAACCGACCGACCGTACCGGACCACCGGACAGGGGGAGCGCCGTGGACGACTACGCGGGGCGCGTGCTCGCCGACCGCTATCGCCTGCCCCTCGCGCCGTCCGACGAGGACGCGGCGTACCTGCGGGCGTTCGACACCTACAGCGGACAGGAAGTCCTGGTCCGACAGGTGCCGTTGCCGGAGATCGTCGAAGCCGAGGTGCTCGACGCGGACGGGTTGCCCGAGGGCTTCGCGCTCAGCGAGTCGGGCCGGGCGGCCGTCGCCCGCGCCACCGACCCCGCCGTGCGCCGCGCCATCGAGGCCGCCCAGGCCGCCGCCCAAATACCCGATCACCCCCGCCTCGACCAGGTCTTCGACGTCTTCGCCGACGGCGGCTCGCTGTGGATCGTCAGCGAACTCGTCGCCGCCCGACCGCTGTCCGCGTACCTCGACGAGGAACTGCTGTCGCCCTACCGGGCGGCCGAGGTCGCCGCGGACGTCCTGACCGGGCTGCGCGCCCTGCACGCCCACGGCTGGGTGCACCGCAACATCACCGCCCGCACGGTGATGATCCTCGACGACGGCCGGGTCATGCTGACCGGGCTCGCCGCGGGGGCCGCCGAGGAGGCCCTGTGCGGGTACGACCCGCGCCCCGACCCCGCCGCCGGCGCGCCCTCCGGCACGCCCCGGGGACACGTGGGCGACGGCAGCGGCTTCGGTAGCTCCCCCGGCAGCGGGCGCGCCACCGTCGCCGGCCCCTGGAACGGCGCATCCCCGGACGCTCCCCCCGCCCCGGACACTCCCTCCGCCCCGGACGGCCTCCTGCCTCCGGACGGTTGGTCCCCCGCGGGTCGGTCCTTTGAGGGTCGGTCCCCGGACGGCCGCCCCACCACCGGCCGCACCTGGGCCGAGGCGACCGGCGCCGGCCGGCCCCCCGCACACCCCGACGCCCCCCGGCCCGAGGCCACGGCAGCGCCCGCGCACCCCGCCGCGCCCGCTGCCGCTCCGGGAACCCCGGGAACTACAGCGCTCCCCGCGCTGCCCGGTGCACCGGGCGCCGTCGCGGGCGGCCCCCGGCTGCCCGCCGAGGGCACCGACGCCCGGGCCGCCCGGGCCGGAGCGATAGCCGCCTACCGGGCCGGCGCCAAGGCCGCCGCCCGGGTCAGCGAGGAGCAGCGGGCCGCGGGCCTGCCCGAGGCGCTCGGCCCGGCCGGGACCCCCGCCCCGCACCCCGACGGCACCGGCACTGCGCACGAGGCGCCGCCCGGCCGGGACACCCCGCACGGTCGGATCACCGACCCGTACGGGGTCCGTCGCCCGTCCGCGTCGCCCGACCGTCCCGCGCTCCCCGGCGCCCCGGCCCCGTCCGGCAGCTGGCACGGCGCCCAGCCCCGGGCCGGTGCCGCGCCCGCCCCGGACCCGTCCCGGGTCCCCGCACAGCACTCGCCCGTCCCGACGGCGCCCCCTGCCCCGACGGCGCCCCCCGCACCGGGCGCGTCGTCCGAAGGCGGCTGGGGCAATGCGCCCAGCGCCCCCCGCCGCGGCCCGGCCACCGCGATCGCCGCCGAACGCGCGCGGCAGGCCCGGATGGCCGTCGTCGGGCCCGCCACCGAACGCTGGGCCCCCGAACAGGCCGGTCCGGTCCACGAGAACTGGCAACTCGCCGCGCCGATCGGGCCGTCCACCGACCTGTGGGCGCTGGGCGCCCTGCTCTTCCGGGCGGTCCAGGGGCACGCCCCGTACCCCGAGGACAGCACCGCGGAACTCGTGCAGCTGGTGTGCGCGGAGCCGCCGGCATTCGCCGAGGAGTGCGGTCCGCTGCGCCCGGTCGTCGAGTCGCTGCTGCGTCAGGACCCCACCGAACGGCCCGACTTCGAAGAGCTGCGCGGCTGGCTGCGGTCGCTGATCCGCTCGGCGCCCGAGCCGGACGCCGGGACGTTCGTGATCGCCGCGCCGCCGCCCGATCCGCGCCGGCTCCCGGTGATCCGCCGGCGCGGGGAGCTGCTGCGCCGGCGCAAGCCCCGCTCCCGGTCCCAGAGCGGCACCCACCGGCACCGCAAGGAGGCCGGCCCCGCGACCCCCGCCCGCCTGGGGCGCACCCTGCTGCTGCTGGTGCTCCTCGGGCTCTCCGGCGCGGTGGCCTACGCGATGTTCTTCATGCCCGAGTCCGGCACCGACGCGGGCGAGGGCCAACGGGCCAGCTCCGTGGGCGGCGCACCGGACGGTTCGTCACGGTCCCCCGCCGGCCGCTCCGAAGAGCCGGGCGGGAACGGCGAGGGCACCCGGCCGGGCAAGACGGACGAACCGAAGGAGCCCGCCAAGACCGAGAAGCCCGCTGCGCCGGGCAAGAGCGGTGAGGGGGAGCGGACCGGTGCCGCCGACCCCGCCGTGCCGGACGGCTTCACGGTCCGCAAGGACGCCGAGGGCTTCCACGTCGCCGTGCCCAACGGCTGGGAACGCCAGCCGAAGAACGCCAGCGGCCAGATCGTCTACACCGACGGACGGTTCCAGCTGCTGGTGGTGCCCGGCCGGGATGCGGTCAGCTCGCACGGCTCCGACCCGCTGGTCTACATGCGGGAGACCCAGCGCGAACTCGACCCCTTCCGGGACTCCACCTGGTCCACGTCCAGCGGCATGCGGACCATCGAGGTCGGCGGACAGATCAGCGGCGAGGGCCAGTTCACCTGGACGGACACCGGCGGCGGCGAACTCTTCGTACGCAACCGGGCGATCAACGTCGACGGCCGCTACCACATCGTCCAACTCCGCGGCCCGGAGTCCGAACGGGACCGGGTGACGGAACTGTACGAGCAGGCCGCCTCGACGTACCGGGCCAAGGGCTGACCCGCGTGTTCCCCGAAGGTCGCAGGCTCCTGCGGTTCGATCCCGAGCAGGGGGACGACGTGGACGCGCGCCGTCGGCGCACGGAGGGCGCCCGGGTCCCCGCCGAGCCGACGCCGGCGAAGGACGTCGACGGGCCGCACGGGCCGCTCAGCGGCTACGCCCGCATGACCGCCTGCGAGATCGCCGCCGCGGTCGGCTCGGGTGCCCTGTCGGCACGCGAGACCGCAGCGGCGGCGCTGGACCGCATCACCCGGCACGACACCGTACGGGCCTTCACCGAGCCCTGGCCCGAAGCCGCCGCCGCGCAGGCCGCCGAGGTCGATCGCCGGGTCCGCGCGGGCGAGCGGCTGCCGCTGGCCGGGGTGCCCCTCGGGGTCAAGGCCACCGGAGGGATCGGCGCCCGCCAGACCCGCCGCCTGATGCAGGCCGGCTGCGTACCCGTGGGCGCGACCTCCACCCCCGGCCGGGGAACCGGCTGGCAGACCTGGGGAGCCACCGACCGCGGCCCCACCCTCAATCCGCACGACGCCCGCTGGAGCCCGGGCGGTTCCTCGGCGGGCTCGGCAGCCGCCGTGGCCACGGGCATCGTTCCGCTGGCCACCGGCAGCGACGGCGCCGGGTCCGTCCGCATCCCGGCGGCCTGGTGCTCGGTGATCGGACTGAAACCCACCAACGGCCCGGTTCCCGCCCGGGACCGGGCGGGGCTCACCATCGCCGGCCCGCTCGCCCGTACCGCGGCCGACGCCGCCGCTTACCTGGATGCCCTCACCGACCCCACGGCACGGTCCCGACCGGTTCCCCCCGAGCGTCCCCTGCGCGTCACCTGGTCGGCGACGCTCGGCTTCGCCGACACCCTCGACCGGATCGGCAGCACCGCGCAAGCCTTCCTCACGGCCCTGACCGGTACGGGGGCCCTGATCCGGCAGGACGTCCCGGTCCGGCTGCCCGACCCGGCCCCGTGCTGGTCGGGGCTCCGTGGCGACAGCACCGTGAGCCCGGACGTCGTGAAACGCCGCATCGCGGACCTGGAGCGGGAACTCGCCCGGGTGTTCACCGAGGTCGATCTGATCGCCACCCCGACCACGCCGAACCCGCCCCACGGCCACCAGGGCCCCGGCGACGTCATGAGCGTCGCGTTGACCTGGGCCTTCAACGTCACCGGCCACCCGGCCATCACCCTTCCCGCCGGAACGACCGCGGCGGGGGAACCCGTCGGGCTGCAACTGATCGCCCGGCGGCACCGTGAAGCGGACCTGCTGGCCGTGGCTGCCGCCGTCGACGCGTACGCACCGGCGCCGGCCCGGACCGGGAGCCCTGGAGCCTAGACTTGAGGGCACGTCAACTTGGTGCCCGGCACCACACCACGGGGGAACGTGAACCAGATGAACGGCGTGCTGCTCGCCGGGCGTTACCGGCTTCAGGAGTGCATAGGGCGCGGCGGCATGGGCCGGGTGTGGCGGGCGCGCGACGAAGTGCTCCACCGGTTCGTGGCCGTCAAGGAGTTGACCGCGGCCCTGTACGCGGCCGAACGCGACCGGCCCGTCCTGCTCCAGCGCACCCGGGCCGAAGCCCGGGCCGCGGCGCGGATCTCGCACCCCGCCGTGGTCACCGTGCACGACGTGCTGGAACACGACGAACGCCCGTGGATCGTGATGGAGTTGATCGACGGCGGCTCCTTCGCCGACGCCGTGCAGGACCGCGGCAGGATCGAGGCGGAGGAGGCGGCCCGCACCGGACTGTGGGTGGTGCGCGCGCTGCGGGCCGCGCACGACGCCGGGGTGGTGCACCGGGACGTCAAGCCCGCGAACGTCCTGCTCGCCTCCGACGGACGGGTCCTGCTGACCGACTTCGGGATAGCGCAGGTCGACGGGGACAGCGGGATGACCAGGACCGGCGAGATCGTCGGTTCCGTCGACTACCTCGCCCCGGAGCGGGTGCGCGGCGGTGAACCGGGCCCCGCCTCCGACCTGTGGGCGCTCGGCGCCACCCTGTACACGGCCGTCGAGGGCGTCTCGCCGTTCCGTCGCCCCTCGGCGCTCGGCACCTTCCAGGCCGTGGTGGACGAGGAACCCGCGCCGCCCGCCCACGCCGGACCGCTCACCCCGGTGATCACCGCCCTGCTGCGCAAGGACCCCGAGGCCCGCCCCGCGGCCGAGGAGGTCGAGCGGATGCTGGAGGAGGCCGCCGAGGGCCGTTGGCCGGTCGAGACCGGTCCCGCCGCGGGCTACACCCCGACCCGCCCCGTCCCGCCGGAGGTGCTCGCCGGGCTCGCCGCGGCCCCGCCGCCGCCCGGGGAACCGCCGGCCCCCACCCCGCCGACGTCGACCCCGGTGCCGGGTGACCCGGCGGCGTCCAGCGCCCTGGCCGGCGCGCCGACGACGTCCACCCCCGCCCCGTCCACCCCTCTCCCGCAGGGCCCTCTCCCGCCGAGCCCGCTGCCGCCCGCCCCGTTCCCGTCCACCCCGGCGCACCCCGTCGTGCTGCCGACCACGACGGTGGCGCCCGCCCCGCCGGCCGGTCGGCCGCGCTGGTACGCGTACCTCGCCGGGGCGGTGGCCGTCGTCGTCCTCAGCGTGGGCGGTGCCGTGGTCCTGCGCTACGTCGACGGGGGCGGCCGGGACGACCGGACCGCGGCGTCGGACCGCAGCGTGGCTCCGGCCGCCACCGGCTCGACGGCCCCCGGCGCCAGCGCGTCCCCGTCGGGGGCGTCCTCGGGGACCCCGGCCGGAACCCTCAGCAAGGGCCCCGAAACCCCCGCGGCCGGCCCCACGGGCAGCACGCCCGACGCCGGTACGAGCGCCCCGCCCGCCGAAGGGGTGCCCGCCGGTTGGGTGCGCGTCAACGACCCGGGGGGTTTCAGTCTGGCCGTACCGCAGGGCTGGCAGCGGAAGACGACTCGGGGGCAGATCGACTACACGCCCGACGGCGGGGAGCACTTCCTGCGCATCGGCGTCGACCCGAGCCCCGACTTCGACAGTCCGTACGCCCATCTGCTCGACCTGGAGAAGCAGCTCACCCGGCTGACCGACTACAGCCGCCAGCAGTTGGTCCCCCAGACCTTCCGGGACCGGCCGGGAGCCCGCTGGGAGTTCAGCTGGGTCTCCGGCGGATCGGACACCGCGCCCGGCCCGCGCCGGGCCGTGGAACAGGCCTACTTCAGTCGTGACGGCGTCGAGTACGCGATCTACATGTCCGGTCCCGAGGCGGATTGGGCGACCACGCGCGCACAGTTCGAGACGGTGCTGGGCAGCTGGCGGGAGAACCCGGACGGAACCTGACCGCATCCCCCGAACTGTGGGGCATGATGGGCTACATGGGGACCAAGGGGGACCGTGCGGAGGTCGGAACGGGTGCCAAGTCCCGTCTCATCGGCGGGCGTTACCTGGTGCGGACCCGGCTCGGCCGGGGCGGCATGGGGGTCGTGTGGGGCGCCGAGGACCAACTGCTCGGGCGGCCGGTGGCGGTCAAACAACTCGACTCCGATCCCAGCCTGTCCGACGCCGAAGCCCGTAGGGTGCGGGCCCGCACCCTACGGGAGGCGCGGGCGGTGGCGGGCCTGCGGCACCCGAACGTGGTCGTCGTCCACGACGTCGTGGAACACGAGGACGACGCGTACATCGTGATGGAACTCGTCACCGGCGGTTCCCTCGCCGACCGGGTCGCCGCGCACGGTCCGTTACCCGTCGCGGAGGCCGCCCGGATCGGCATCGATCTGCTCGGTGCGCTGTCCGCCGCCCATGCGACGGGGGTGCTGCACCGGGACCTCAAGCCCGACAACGTCCTGGTGGAGGCCGGTTCCGGGCGGGTGGTCCTCACCGATTTCGGGGTGGCGCGGGTCCCCGGCTCCCGGACCCTCACCGAGGAGGGCATGTTCGTCGGCTCGCCCGAGTACAGCGCGCCCGAGCGGATGTCCGGCGGACCGAGCGGCCCGGAAGCCGACCTGTGGTCCCTCGGAGTGCTCCTGTGCGCGGCGCTGACCGGGCAGTCGCCCTTCCGGCGGGATTCGATCAGCGGCACGCTGCACGCCGTGGTGGCCGAGGAGATACGGCCGCCCGCGCAGGCGGGTCCCCTGTTGCCCGCGGTCCGCGGCTTGTTGGAGCGGGACCCCGCGCGGCGGCTCGGGGCGGCGGAGGCCGAGCGGCTGCTGCGGGCGGGGCTGGTCGGTGCGGGGTCCCCCGGGCACGGCCTCCCGCCGACCGGGCCCCGCGGCCTCCCGGTCGTCCCCTCCCAGCCGTCGGGCGGCTCGCGGCCGTCCGCCCCCTTACCGGGCGGGCCGTCACCGGGCCTCCCCTCGCCGGACGCCCCGGTGTCCGCATCCGTACCCGCATCCGTTCCCGTGCCGCGGGGGCTTCCGCACGCCGTGCCGTCCGGCGGGCCCGGGACCGGCGTCCCGTCCGGCGCCCGGCCCGCGCCGTCGATCGACGGCGAACCGCTGCTGACGGCCTCCGCAGTCTCGTCCGCCGCTTCTTCCGCCGCTTCTTCCACGGCCTCCTCCACGGTGCCCTCCGCCCCGGCCCGGATGCCCCGCGGAACGGTCCTGGTGGCGGTGTTGGTCGCCGCCGTGGCCGGGGCCGTCGTGGCCGGCTCGGTGATGCTGCTCGACCTGGGACGGCACGGGGACGACAGCCCGGTGATCGCGGGGCCGACCGTCACCGAGACGGCCACCGCCTCGACCGGACCGGTTCCCGCCGACGGAGCGGACCGGCCCCGTGCGGACGCCGTGCCCCGCGGCGACACCGGGACCGCCGCGTCGGGCACCGCCCCGACCAGCGCGAACCCGTCCCCGAAGCCGGCCGTCACGGTCACCCGAGGGACCGGCGCGGCCGGTGCGCCGAGCGGTGCCGCCTCGGGTGCCGCCAGCGCCCCCGCGGCCGTCGCCCCCGCGAGCACCCCCCGCACGCGGGTGCCCGCGGGATACCAACTGGTCGACGACCCGGCGGGGTTCTCCGTCGCCGTCCCCGACGGGTTCACCCGGTCGCGGCAGGGCGACTGGATCGACTACGCCTCGCCCGGCGGCGAGGTCCGCATCCAGGTACGGATCGGCGACCGCCACCCCGGCGGTCCGGTCGCGGCGCTGAGCGAGGACCACGGCCGGGGCAAGGAGCGCAGGGCCGAGGTCACCGCCGCCGTGCACCGGGGCCACCCCGCGGCGCGCTGGGAGCTGGTCACCCGGGCCAGGCCGAAGAAGGGCGGCGACCGGTTCACCGGCGACTTCGCCTGGCAGGACGCTACCCGCCTCACCACCGTCCGGGTGTCCGCCCCGGACAGCTGGTCGGGGCAGGCCAGGACCCACCTGGCGACGGCCGTGGACACCCTGACGCACCGCTGAGCCGCGGGCTGACGCACCGCTGAGCCGCGGGCTGACGCACCGGTGGGCCGTGGGCTGACCCACCGGTGACGCGGACCGGACGGGGCGCCGGGCGGCCCGAGGCGACCCCTCCGGTTACCGTCGGGTACCCAAAATCCGGGGCGGGGGCCTACGCTCACGTCCATGACGGACTCGCAGGCCACCGCACCTCACCAGAGCACGTACACGAACCCCCTCGCCCCCACGCCGCCCGGTTCCCGCACGGCACAGGACGTGGTGACGCCCGAGCTGGTGGCCCAGCTCACCAAGGGGATCGTGGGCACGGGTCGCACCGCGAACCACACCCCGTTCACCGGGCACCAGCTCGCGGACCTGCCCGAGTCCACCCCCGAGGACGTCGAGACCGCCTTCTCCCGGGCCCGCGCGGCCCAGTCCGTCTGGGCGGCCACCCCCGTCCGGGACCGGGCGGCGACCGTCCTGCGCTTCCACGACCTGCTGATCGCCCGCCAGGCCGAGGTGCTCGACCTGATCCAGCTGGAGACCGGCAAGGCCCGACTGCACGCGCACGAGGAGGTCCAGGCGGTGGCGGTGTCCGCCCGCCACTACGGCCACAAGGCGTCCGCGTACCTGCGGCCCCGCCGGCACACCGGGGCGCTCCCCGTGCTCACCAAGGTCACCGAACTGCGGCAGCCGCGCGGGGTCGTCGGCCAGATCGCCCCCTGGAACTACCCGCTGGAACTGTCCGTCGGCGACGCCCTGCCCGCGTTCGTCGCCGGGAACGCCGTGGTGATGAAGCCGGACACCGAGACCGCGTTGACGGCGCTGTGGGCCCGGGACCTGCTGGTCGAGGCGGGGCTACCGGCCGACGTCTTCCAGGTGGTCATCGGTGAGGGCCCGGTCATCGGCCCCGAGATCGTCCGGCACGCCGACTACGTCTCCTTCACCGGGTCCACCCGCACCGGCCGTGAGGTCGCCCGGGGCGCCGCGGACCGGCTGATCGGCGCGTCCCTCGAACTCGGCGGCAAGAACGCGATGCTCGTCCTGGCCGACGCGGACGTGGAGGCGGCGGCGGCCGGGGCGGTCCGCGCCTGCTTCTCGTCCGCGGGACAGCTGTGCATCTCCATCGAGCGGCTGTACGTCCACGAGTCCGTCGCGGACGTCTTCCTCGACCGGTTCGCCAGCCGCACCCGGGCGATGCGGCTCGGCACGGGCCTCGCGTACGGGGCCGACATGGGGTCCCTGGTCGGTGAGCGGCAACTCGCCACGGTCAGCCGGCACGTGGAGGAGGCGGTGGCCCGGGGGGCGCGGGTGGTGGCGGGCGGGGTCGCGCGCCCCGACATCGGCCCGTACTTCTACGAGCCGACCATCCTCGACGGGGTCGGGCCCACGATGGCCGTGTGCGCGGAGGAAACGTTTGGCCCGGTGGTGTCGGTGTACCGGTTCACGGACGAACGGGACGCCGTGGCCCGCGCCAACGCCACGGCCTACGGGCTCAACTCCTCGCTCTGGACGCGGGACGCCCGACGGGGGCGTACGCTCGCCGCCCGGCTGCGTTCCGGCACGGTGAACATCAACGAGGGGTACGCGCCCGCGTACGGCAGCGCGCAGTCCCCGATGGGCGGCATGAAGGACTCCGGGCTCGGCCGGCGGCACGGCTCCGAGGGCATCCTCAAGTACACCGAGGCGCAGACCGTCGCGGAGCAGCGGATCATGCCGATGGCGCCCTCGTTCGGGATGACCGATGCGCAGTACGCCACGCTGATGAGCCGCGGCCTGCGGGTGATGAAGGCGCTGCGGCTGCGCTGACCTCCGGGCGACGGCGCCGTCAAGAACGCGACGGCGCCATAAAAGCCATAAGCGCCGTAAGCGCCGTGAACGGGTGGAGGACCCGCACCCCCCTCCGAGTGCGGGTCCTCCACGTGTGGGGGCGAGCTGCTTACGCCGGGGTGTCGGACGCCTTGCGCTTGCGGACGTAGAAGACCGCGCCCGCGCCGGCCAGGACCGCGAGTCCGCCGACCAGGCCGATGACCGGCATGGCCGAGGAGGAACCGGTCGCGGCGAGGTTGCCGGTGACCGGCTGCTGGCTCACGCCGCCCTGGGGGGTGGTGCCGCCGCCCTTGCCGGACCCGGGGCCCGGGCCGGGCTTCGGCTTGTCCGTGCCGGAACCGGTGCCGGGCTTCGCCTCGCCCGGGTCCTCGTTGGAGCTGCCGGGCTTCAGCACGGAGAAGTAGGCGTCGGTGCCGTAGTTCTCGGCGATGCAGCGCTCGCCGTTCACCGTGTCGAGGTAGCCGCCGGAGCCGAAGGCGTACCCGTCACCGACGGGGGCGTCCTCCTTGATGGCGAGCCGCAGCTTGTTGGTGACGTAGTCGTCGGGCTTCATCGTCTCGACCCCGGTGAAGTAGGCGCCGGCCCAGTCGACGGTGGTGTCGGAGTCGATCTCGTAGGAGTCCCGGATCTCGGCCCAACGCTCGGTCGTCTCGTTGAAGTACTGGAGCGACAGGAAGGGCGAGAGCGCCCTGTCCTCCTCGATCTCGAAGTTCTCGACCTCGGCGTAGATCGCGACCTCGTTGAGGGTCACGTCGGAGGTGTTCGTCGTGGTCAGGGAGAACTCGTGCCAGCCTGAGCCGGCGACGATCCGGCCGGGGAGACCGGAGATCTCCGACTCCAGCGTGTCCGCCACGTACTCCTCGTCGACGTAGTCGCACGGCATGAGCTCGTCGGGGTCCTCGCTCGGGGCGGGGGACTCGGATTCGCCGGGGGCGGGCGCGGACGAGGACTCCTCCGGCTCGTCGGACTCCTCCGGGTCGGCCGAGCCGCTGGCCGAGGAACTGACCGAGTCGCTCGGCGCGGGCGAGGTGGAGTCGCCGTCCGAGGGCGTGGTGCTCGGCGAGGACGAGTCGCCGGCGCCCGGCGAGGAGGAGGAAGAGGAGGAAGAGGAGGGGGAAGTGGAGGAGGGCGAGGACGGGTGAGCGGACTCGGACTCGGACTCGCTCGGGGACTGCCCGGGGACCTCGCTGGGCGACACCGACTCGGTCGGGGTGGCGCTCGTCGTGTTGCTGGGCTCCGTCGTGGCGAGGGCGGCCGGCGCGGACAGCAGCGCGACCGGGCCGATGACGGCGGTGACCGCCGCGATGGCCACGGCACGGCGAAGCTTCATGGAGACCTCGTGTATCTGGTCGTACCGCACCGCGGCACAGCGGGCGGGCCCGCCCGCGCGCAGCGCACGGATGTGGCCCTTGTGTCAGGTGATGTGACCCGCGGTGTCCGGTAATGGTTGTCCCGACTCTCATGAAATTCTTATGTGGCGTAGATCACTTCGACTCGGGGTCGTTTGTGTCCGGGCACGACGAAGGCCCCGCGGTGCGGGGCCGCGGGGCCTTCGGGCGGCAGCGACGTCAGGGCAGCGTCAGCGCCGCTCGGAGCGGCGCCACAGGGGGGAGGGCGGCGCCGTCTGAGGAACGGGGGGCCAAGGAGGCCGGAGGGACCAGGGGGTGAAGGGGGCTGGAGACGGTCGGCCCCGGGCGTCCCCGGAGCCGACCGTTCACTGGGGTGACCGGGCTGCTGTCCCCTGCCGACCGGTCACGGAAACCGGAGCGAGGTCCCACGACGCACGGCACGATCCGTACGTCTCATCGCTCAGGTCAAGCCACGCGTGGTACTCGCCCGCCCCTGGCTGACACGGACACCGGGACAACGACCCCCGTCGCTCGCCGGTCACGCTCCGTACGGGTGAGAGCGCCCGAACGCGGGTGCGAGCCCTCGGACGGGTACGTCAGATGCGGCCCCGGCACAGCTCCAGCAGGGTCATCGCCAGTGCGGTGCCCGGCTTGCCGAGCGCCTCCCGGAAGTGCTCCAGGACCTCCATCTCGCGGGACAGGTTCACCCGCCGGCCACCGGAGGCGATCCGGGTCTGCTGGATCACGGTGGACACCGCGACGCGCTCCTGGACCAGGCCGATGATCCGGTCGTCCAGCGCGTCGATGCGCATCCGCGCGCCGGCGATCGTCCCGGCCGCCTCCTCGGTGCGGGCGCCGGTGCGCTCGGTGACGCTCGGCGCGTGGACGCGGTCGGTGGTGGTGTGCTGCATCGGTGGCTCCTCGGGTGTCGGGCTCGGGGCGGGCGACGCCACCGGCCGACACGGTCCGGAACAGCAACAGGCGCCCCGGGCCTTGTCGGCCCGGGGCGCCTGTGGAAGTGCTCGTCAGAAGATCAAGCAGCACGACCGTGGCAACCGGCGGGCCGGATGCCATAGGTAAAGACGGAGGTCATGTGCGTGGTCACCCGGCCAGTATGCCCGGCCGCCGCCCGGGTCGGTCAAACCGGTTCCCGGACCGCCCGGATCGTGAGACGCGGGAGGTTCGCGGGAGCCCCGTTAGAATTGGAGGCAGGAGTCGTGTCGCCGGTGCCCGGCGCGCCCTCCGCCCCCGCCAGACCGGGCCCCCGGTGGCCGCGACGGCCCCCGCGCCCGTAGACCCGCTAGACAGCCGGAAGGCTCCCCGTGCCCTCAGCGACTCCCGCTGCCGCCGCCCCCGACACCGTCCTGGTCGTCGACTTCGGTGCGCAGTACGCCCAGCTCATCGCCCGCCGTGTCCGCGAGGCGCGGGTCTACAGCGAGATCGTGCCGAGCACCATGCCGGTCGCGGAGATGCTCGCCAAGAACCCGGCGGCCATCATCCTCTCCGGCGGCCCCTCCTCGGTCTACGCCGAGGCCGCCCCCAGGCTCGACCGCGCCCTGTTCGAGGCCGGCGTGCCGATCTTCGGCATGTGCTACGGCTTCCAGCTCATGGCGACCACCCTCGGCGGCACCGTGGACAACACGGGCGCCCGCGAGTACGGCCGCACCCCGCTGCACGTCAGCCGCACCGGCTCCACCCTCTTCGAGGGCACCCCCGCCGAGCAGCCCGTGTGGATGTCCCACGGCGACGCCTGCTCCGCCGCGCCCGAGGGCTTCACGGTCACCGCGTCCACCGACGTGGTCCCCGTCGCCGCCTTCGAGAACGACGAGAAGAAGCTGTACGGGGTCCAGTACCACCCCGAGGTCATGCACTCCACGCACGGCCAGCAGGTGCTGGAGCACTTCCTGTACCGGGGCGCGGGCATCGAGCCCAACTGGACCACGGGCAACGTCATCGAGGAACAGGTCGCCGCGATCCGCGAGCAGGTCGGCGACCGCCGCGCGATCTGCGGGCTGTCCGGCGGGGTCGACTCCGCGGTGGCCGCCGCCCTGGTGCAGAAGGCCATCGGCTCCCAGCTGACCTGCGTGTACGTCGACCACGGCCTGATGCGCAAGGACGAGACCGAGCAGGTCGAGAAGGACTTCGTCGCCGCGACCGGCGTCCAGCTGAAGGTCGTGGACGCGGCCGACCGCTTCCTCGACGCGCTGGGGGGCGTCTCCGACCCGGAGCAGAAGCGGAAGATCATCGGCCGGGAGTTCATCCGGGTCTTCGAGCAGGCCCAGGCGGAGATCGTCGCCGAGGCCCCGGGGGACCAGCCCGTGGAGTTTCTGGTCCAGGGCACCCTGTACCCGGACGTCGTGGAGTCCGGCGGCGGCACCGGCACCGCCAACATCAAGTCCCACCACAACGTCGGCGGACTGCCCGAAGACCTCGAATTCCAGCTGATCGAGCCGCTGCGCCAGCTGTTCAAGGACGAGGTCCGGATGGTCGGCGCCGAGCTGGGGCTGCCGGACGAGATCGTCCAGCGCCAGCCCTTCCCCGGGCCCGGCCTCGGCATCCGCATCGTCGGCGAGGTCACCCGCGACCGCCTCGACCTGCTGCGCGAGGCCGACGCCATCGCCCGCGAGGAACTGACGGCCGCCGGACTCGACCGCGAGATCTGGCAGTGCCCGGTGGTCCTCCTCGCGGACGTCCGCAGCGTCGGCGTCCAGGGCGACGGCCGCACCTACGGTCACCCGATCGTGTTGCGCCCGGTCTCCTCCGAGGACGCGATGACCGCGGACTGGACCCGGATGCCGTACGAGGTCCTCGCCCGGATCTCCACCCGCATCACCAACGAGGTCGCGGACGTCAACCGGGTCGTCCTCGACGTCACCAGCAAGCCCCCGGGCACCATCGAGTGGGAGTGACCCCCCCCACGAACCCCATGAACGCGTGAACGCCACGAACGCGTGAACGCGAACGGCGCGGTGACGGACTCCGGTCCGCCGCCGCGCCGTTCGCGTACCGGGGCGCCGCGTGCACCTCGCGTACCGGTCCTCAGAGCAGCAGCACCGCTCCCGCCGCGGCCGTCGCCGCGAGCACGACGACCGCCGCGACGTGCCACCTCACCTCCCACCCCGCCGAGCGCTGTTCGGCCCCGGGGTCCAGCGTGAACCCGGCCGGGTCGGCGGGCGGGTAGTGGACCGTGACCTCGCGACCGAACGCGCGGGCCGGGTCCGGGAGGTGCGACGTGCAGTGGGCCGTGACGGCGGTGCCCGCCCGGGTGGTGAACGACACGACCGGGGTGAGGGTGGTCATGGTGCAACTGCTGTCGTCGACGGTGACGTCCTTCAGCACCGCGACGACCCGACCCGGCACGCTCTCCATCACGGCCAGCCCCTCGCCGCGGCGCTTCTTGGCGCGTACCGCCCCGGGCAGTTGCACCGCACCGGCGACCGCCCACGGCGCACCGCCACCGATCAACGCCCACGGCCACCCCCAGCTGACCGCAGCGAGCACCACCAGCCCCACGTACACCAGGAACAGCGCGAAACTCGGCCAGCACAGTCCACGACCGGGCTCCTGCGAGGTGGAGGAGAACCGGTACGCGTGCGGTCTGCCCCGAGGATGGCTCACCCCGACCTCCCGCCCCTCCCAGGCCGCGGTGACCATCTCGCCCCGCTCACCGTCGTTCGTCACGACCACCTCCCGACCCGAGGCCGGGTCACGGTACGAGACCACCACCCAGATCCCGCCCCGCCGGGGCCCGCCGTGCCGGGGCTGCCGCACCTGATCGATCCGCCCCGTGAGCCGGACCGTCCGCTGCTCCCGGGTCACCCCGGCCAACGACATGCCGAACCCGACCAGCGCCACGCCGCCCCACACCGCGCACCACAGCACCGCGATCGCGTCCCACCCCATGGCCCCTCCTCCTACGACGATCCGCTCAACTGCCGCTGCTGCGCCCGAGCACGGTGCCCCGACCGTCCGCCTCCAGCGTTCCGCTGCCCCCGCTGCCGGTCACCACGACCCTGAGCCTCAGCGAGCCGGTGACCCCGTCGGCGATGAGCTGCCAACTCCGCGCGGTCCCCACGCCCGGCGTGGTCCCGGCCTCCTCGACCAGGTCGGGCACCCGGTCGTACGGCAGGGACCTCGGGTCGAAGCCGGCGGCCCGCACGCCGGTGGGGGAGAAGACCACCGTCAGCATCCGCTCCTGCACGACGACGGTGAGCGCCCGACGCCGGTCCGCGCCCCGCGTCAACGACTCGACGGCCTCGCGCAGTTGGTTCCCGTCGAGCATCGACTGCCCGGAACCGAGGGTGACCGTGCCCGTCGCCGAGGTCACGGTGCTCGTGGACCACGAGGAGGAGACGGATACGGAGACGGAGGGGGTGGGGGCGGGGGCGGACGGCGCGCGGCCGTCGTTCGTGCCCCCGTCGGAGTCGAACAGGTCCGCCCGGAACAGCAGCAGCACGGCGGCCACGCCGAGCAGCAGCCCGAGGAGCGTGAGCAGACCACCGGCACAGCCGCTCGGGGTCTCGCCCTTCACCACCGGACCGGGCACCGCATCCATCTCGGCCCCGGCCGCCCGCTCCTCCCACTGCGGCGTCGGCCGTTCCACGATCCGCGTCTTCCACGGTCGGTCCGGCGGGTACTCCACCACCACGACGCCGCGCGGCCGGTAGTCGGGCAGCTCGACCTGGTTGACGTCCTGCCACATCTCGACCCGGAACGCGGGTGCGTCGTCCGGGACCACGGACAGTTCGAACCGCACCGGCACGTCGCTGGTCTCCGCCTTGGTGGCCTCCCGGGCCTCGATCCTGGCGAGCGCCGTGCACGGCACGACGGCCGCTCGCCGGGCGCGGCGCGGCAGGGTGCCGAGGAAGTAGGCCAGTCCGTAGACCGCGGGCAGGGCCAGCCCCGTGACGACCAGCGGCGCCCGTTCGACCACGCAGCCGCCGATGAAGGCGGTCAGCGACGCCCCGATCACCCCGCCCGTCAGGAACCCCAGGGCGAGCCCGGCGGGCCTGCGGTGCGGGGACGGCGCGCTCGCGGGGTTCGTCATGCGGCCGATTGTCCCCGTCACGACTGCCGCCCGACAGCCCTGTGCCGAAGGGCTCTTCACCGTTCGCGGGGCCGGTGGGCGATGCGTTACGCCATCACGGCGTGCTCCACGTCCCTGACCACGGTGACCCGGCCGCCGTCGCCGGGATCGGGGTCGGGCAGGATCGACTCCGGGTCGACGAGGTACATCTCGTGACCGTCGAGCGTGAGTCGACGCACGACCTCCAGCACCATGCGCCGCGCCACGTCATCGATCGCATAGACCCTGCTGAGGTCCAGCACCACCCGGACCTCTTCGGGAGCGGCGTTCACGGTTTCCCGGACGACCCTCTCGGCCCCGGCGAAGCCGATCCCCCCTTGCAGTTCGAAGACCCGGACCGCGTTCGGTCCGTCGCCGACGACGTGGTTGGACCGCACGATGGCACGCGCAGCGGGGGGAACGTCCATCACGTGCAGACCCATGTCGGAGGAGAACCGCTCGAACAGCGACACTCCGCGCACGCTGTTCCCGTGGGCGTCCAGCCGTGGTGAGAACGTGGCGATGCCGATCTGGCCGGGGAGCGCACCGATCAGGCCCCCGGCCACCCCGCTCTTCGCCGGAATGCCGACCTGGGTCGCCCAGTCACCGGCCGCGTCGTACATTCCGCAGGTGGACATGACGCTCAGCACCTGACGCACCACCGGTTCGCCCACCACTCGTTCACCCGACAGGGGGTTCACGCCGCGGTTGGCCAACGTCGCGGCCATCATGGCCAGATCGCGCGCGGTGACGAGCACGGAGCACTGGCGGGTGTAGCCGTCGACGACGGCCCTGGGGTCCTCGGTGAGGATGCCGTAGCCGCGGAGCATGTACGCGATGGCGAGGTTGCGGTTCGCGTGCTCCATCTCCGACACGCACACCGCCTCGTCGAGCCTCAGCTCGCGACCGGCGAACGCCGAAAGACCGCGGACCACCCGCTCCACGCGCTCCGTCGGGGTCAGGCCCTCCGCACCGGCCAACGAGTGGGTGGTGATCGCACCGGCGTTGATCATGGGGTTGAAGGGGCGGCCGGTATCGCTTTCGAGGGAGATGTGGTTGAACGCCTCGCCCGACGGCTCGACACCGACTTTGGCGAGCACGGGGTCGAAGCCGCGGTCCGCCAGTGCCAGCGCGTACGCGAACGGCTTGGAGATCGATTGGATCGTGAACTCGGTGTCGATGTCACCGGCACCGTAGACCTCGCCGTCCACGGTGGCGAAGACCGCGCCGAGGCGCTCGGGGTCCGCTGCCGCAAGCTCGGGGATGTAGTCCGCCAGCTGACCAGAAGTGTCCGACTCGACCTTTCCGAGGGCCTCGGCCAGATAGTCGGGAATGACCGACCGCATGCGTTCTCCTCCGTGCCTTTCGTTCGTCGGCGCCTCACCTGATCACCGCGCCGATGCGTGCACCGTAGCCGCAGCCCTCGTACGCGGCGCTCCTCCGCCCGGTCGCGCGGCGTGGCTGCTTCGCGCTTCCACGGACGGTGTCGTGGGCCGGGAACCGTCAGCCGTCCACGGCCATCCGGACGCCGAGCACGAGCAGCACGCCGCCGGAGACCTGCTCCAGACGCGCACGCACCTTGGCCCGCGAGATGAACCCCTTCAGTCGGCCGACGAACCACACGTACAGCCCGTAGTAGCCGATCTCGAAGACCGCCCAGATGGCCGCCAGCCCGATCATGGTGGCCAGGTGCGGCGCCCCCGCGGGCACGAACTGCGGGAGGAAGGACATCGCGAAGACCGCGGCCTTGGGGTTGGCGAGGTTGAGCAGCAGACCCGAGCGGTACGCACGCCACCCCGAGCGGGCCGGCGCAGCGCCCTGGTCGGCCTCCTCGTCCTGCCCGCGGCGGGCGTTCATCAGTGCCTTGATGCCGAAGACGATCAGGACCACGGCACCGCCGATCCGCATGACGTCGTACGCCAACTGGGAGGCCGCGAGTAGTGCGGTGAGCCCGAGTGCGGCGGCGACACCCCACACGAAGACGCCGGTCTCGTTGCCCAGCACGGTGAGGAAACCGGCACGCTTGCTGCGCAGGGACTGTTGGATGATCAGCATGGTGCTCGGGCCTGGCGAGGCCGCGATCAGGGCGCAGGCGCCGAGGAAGGCGAGCAGGGTGCTTAACATCCGTCCATCGTGCGCTTCGTGGTCGGAACGTGTCCACCGGCCGGAGTGCGGGCCGGTGGGCGGTGCGATCAGCCGAACCGGCCCCAGGCGATGACGACGGCGATGGCGAACAGGACTGCGTTCACAGCGATGCTGGGCAGTTCGCGGGCCCGCAGGTGGGTGATCGCGGCGCCGATCATGAGCAGGGCCACCCCGACGGCGGCGATCGGGGTCCAGACCGGTGCGATGTCGGTGGCTGCCGGGGCCACGAGCCCGATGGCGGCCAGCACCTCCAGTACGCCGATGCCCTTGATCTGGGCCGGGGTGAAGGAGTTCACCCAGTTCATCGACGCGGCGAGCTTCTCGCGGGACTGGGCGGCACCAGTTGTCGGCGCGGGCGCGCGAGGCGGTCCCCGCCCGCTGTCACTACCAGCGGCGGATGCACTCGTTCGAGGGGCGGCCTAGGGGGCGCCGTCGGAGGTCCCGCCGGGCGTCGTGTGGGGGATCTCGCGGGCCTGGTCGGCGGCGCGGGCGATGCTCTCGGAGACGAAGTCCACGTAGCGGGCGATGTTCTCCAGGCGCGTGGCGGCCGGGGTGTCGGGGCGGAGGACGCCGACGCCCTGCCGGGCGATGTCGCCCAGGTGGGCGGTGGCCCGGGCGCTGGCCATCGTGGACTGGTACATGACGTCGTCGTCGACGACGTAGCGCTCACGGCGGTGGTCGTCGCGTTCGCGGCGGATCAGGCCCTGGCTGCCGAGGAACGTGACCGCTTTGGAGGCGGACGCGGGGCTGATCCGGAGGCGTCCGGCGAGTTCGGAGGCGGTGAGGCTGCCCGCGTCGGTGGTGTAGAGGCTGGCCAGGACCCGGGCCGTCATCCTAGGCAGGCCCGACTGCATGAAGACGGTGGCGAACGTCTCCTCGTACGCGCGCACCGCTTCGGCGTCGCGCCCGTGGCTCTGCGGGGGCGTGCCGGGGTCCGGGGCCGTCGTGGTCTTCTTGCTGCGGCGGGCGCGGCGTTCGGTGGCGCGGTGGGCGAGGTCCGCGCGGTAGGCGGCGAGGCCGCCGTTGCGCATGACCTCGCGGGTGACGGTCGAGGTCGGGCGGTCCAGCCTTCTGGCGATCTCCGCGTAGGAGAGGTCGTCGGCCAGTCCCAGCGCGATCCGCTGGCGTTCCTGCTGGGTGAGTCGGCCTCCTGGCATCGCATTCTCCTCCGTGATCGTCCGCGGGCTCCCCACGGTAGCGTTCACTTTCGATCCATTGCAACGTGCCGCAGCTTGATCGTTGCGTTAAAAATTCCCCCATTGCAATGAATGCACTGCTCTGAGCTGCGATTATATCTATCCATCGCAACGGCGTGATTGCCAAATCTGGAAATGCAACGTAGCTTTTCCCTCATCGGAAACAGCAACGGAAGGGCAGTACGATGCAGAAGTTCGACACCCCCACCCCGGTCACCGTCATCCTGGACGTCCCCGCCGGCGACATCCGTCTCATCGCCGCCGACCGGGCCGACACCACCGTCGAGGTCCTCCCCAAGAACCCGTCCACGGGCCGCGACGCGAAGGCCGCGGAGCGCACGGAGGTCGTCTACGGCGACAACGTCCTGCGGATCACTGCCCCGCAGGCGGACAACCAGGTCTTCGGCCCCTCCGGATCCGTCGAGGTCACGGTCCAGCTGCCCGCGGGATCCCACGTCGAGGCGAACGCGGCCCTCGCCGGGCTGCGGGGCGTCGGACGGCTCGGCGACGTCACCTTCGAGACCGCTCAGGGCACGGTCAAGCTCGACGAGGCCGCGAGCGTCCGGCTGACCCTCCAGTCGGGCGACGTCACGGTCGGCCGTCTGGGCGGCGACGCGGACATCAGCACCCAGAAGGGCGACCTCCGCGTCGACGAGGCCGTGCGCGGCACGGTCACGCTGCGCACCGAGCACGGCGAGATCTCCGTCGCCGCCGCCCGTGGGGTCTCCGCCTCCCTGGACGCCGGCACCTCCTACGGCCGGATCCACAACACGCTCCGGAACGCCGACGGCGCCGACGCCGCCCTCACCGTCCACGCCACCACCGCCTACGGCGACATCAGCGCGCGCAGCCTCTGACGCGGACACACACCCCGCGCCGATCCGGCCCGTTCACCCGCACTCTCCCCACCGCACTCCCCCCTCAGACCTGAAGGAGCACCCACCATGTCCCTCACCCTTGGCAACCAGGACCGTCCCGAGCTGCGGAAGCTCATCGAGGGGATGATCGAGTCCGGCTTCACCGGTGTGACGATGCGCCTGCACGACGAACAGGGCGAATGGGTCGGCAGCGCCGGGGCGCGCGAGCTGGGCGGGACCGAGAAGCCCCCGGTGGACGGGTACGTCCGGATAGGCAGCAACACCAAGACCTTCACCGCGGCCCTGGTGCTGCGGCTGGTGGCCGAAGGCGCGATCGAGCTGGACGCCCCGGCCGCCGACCACCTGCCCGGGTTCGGGCTGGACCCGCGGATCACGGTGCGGATGCTGCTGCGGCACACCAGCGGGGTGTTCAACTTCACTGGCGAGTACCACGCCGACGGGACCTTCACCCCGGGGATCCCCGCCACGAACACGGGCCAGGAGTGGGTGGACAAGCGGTTCACGGCCTACCAGCCGGAGGAACTGGTGCGACTGGCCCTGTCCCGACCCGCGCGGTTCGAGCCGGGAACGGGCTGGAGCTACTCCAACACCAACTACGTCCTGCTCAGGCTGCTGGTCGAGAAGGCCACCGGCCGCTCCTTCGCCGGGGAGATGCGGCGACTGGTCCTGGAGCCGCTCGGACTGTCGGACACCCTGGTGCCGGACGGCGACCCGGAGCTGCCCGAGCCGCACGCCCGCGCCTACTACCGGTACGAGGACGCCGGGCGGACGGAGACCGTCGACGTCACCCGGCACGACCCCTCCTGGATCTCGACCGGCGGAGACATGATCTCCACCACCCGGGACCTCCACACGTTCATCTCCTCGCTGCTGAGCGGCAAGCTGCTGCCCGCCCCGCTGCTGGCCGAGATGTGCGAGCCGCACCCCGAGACCGGTTACGGCCTGGGCCTGTTCGTCCAGCAGGCGAGCGGGAACGGCGGCACCATCATCACCCACAACGGCGGCGTGGCGGGCCACGGAGCGCTGATGTACAGCACGGCCGACGGCAGCAAGACCCTGATCGCCGCGCTGAACTATGTGGACGACGCCGCGCTGTCCCTCGCCGAGGCGTTCCAGAAGGCCGTGGCACAGCTCGTCGAGGAGGTGTTCGGCGGCCAGGACACCCCGGCGGCCGAGCGGTGATCCTCCCCGCTACACTCCCGCCACCCAGCGAAAACCACAGGTCAGACAGCGAAATCCTGCTGGAGTACTAGGCGTGGTCGTGCTGGAGCCCGGCGATGAACGCGGACCAGCCGCGGGCCGAGATGGATGCGGTCGGCCCTTCTTCGCCGCGCTTGCTGTCCCGGAACGCGACCCCGTCGTTCTGTGTACGTACCTCCACGCAGTTGGCCTGGTCGGTGCTGTACGACGACTTGACCCAGTGGTTATCCACCCGGGCATCTCCCTGCCACGTCGGGGAGGGCCCGGGGATGCGGGTCCTCGTCCAGCTGTTGTGGACCAGATGCCCCGGAACCCCTCGGTTCACTAGTCCACTGCGGCAACTGGTCATCAGCTTGCAGCACTGCGCCCCCGCCCGGGGTTCGACCGTACGGGGGCGCTCCCGTGTTCTTGGCCCGCTACGACAGCGAGTCCGTGCTCTGGAGTCCTGCGACGAAGTGGCGCCACCCGTCGAGGGTCACCGTCACGTGGGGGCCTGCCCCCAGCCACTTGCTGTCGCGCATGGCTACGTCGCCGAAGCTGCGCCGCACCTCAACGCAGTTGGGGCTTCCAGAGCTGTATGTCGACTTCACCCACTCGGTCATGACTCTCCCGTGGTTTGCCACATCGGTGAGGAGAGGGCGTGTTGACTCCTCGTCCAGCTGTTGTGGACCAGATACCCAGGAAGGTCGCGGTGTACTGCTTCACTTCGGCAGTTGCCATCGGCTGACAGGGCTGCGCCCCCCGTCTGCCACCTGGCTGGGTGGGGGGCGCTCCTCGTATCCGGGGCCGTTATGTCTGGTTGGCGTCTGAGAGGTCCGCTACGAACGCACTCCAGCTGCGTGCGGCGACCGCCACGATGGGTCCCGATTCGCCGCGCTTGCTGTCCCGGAACTGAACCGCGTTGCCGTGTCCGCGGACCTCCACGCAGTTGTGCGTGTTCCCGTTGCTGTACGACGACTTCACCCAGTCTTGACCTATGGTGCTCATGTCTCTTGATAACTCCTCGCCGCCTCGGCGAGGACGCGACTACTCGCATCCTCGCCAAGTGCCATGGACCAGATACTCGCGAAGGCGGCGCCGTACTGCTCAACCTCCGCGTCCTTGTCAAGGTAGTACCCGCTGGTCAGCGTATCGCCATACACAGTGGTGGGCTCTCCCCCAACTACGGTCGGGAATCTCATCATCACGAACGACCCTGAGAGAACTCCGGGGTGGGCTCCCACCGACAGCGGAACTACCCTGATCGATGCCCGTCTGACCCCCGCCACGTACACCAAGTGCCCGAGCTGCGCGGCCATTACCGCCGCGCCGCCGATCGGTCGGCGCAGTGCGGTTTCATCCAGGGCTACGCGGACCTTGGGTGCTCCCTCCGTACGGGTCAGGATTCTCTGCCGCGCCATTCTGATGTCGACGCGAGTCTCCACTTCTTCGTCAGCCATGGTGGGGTAATGACTGCGCACGATGGCGCGAACGTAGTCAGGTGTCTGGAGCAGGCCCGGTACGAGGTCACCTTCGTAGGTGTCGATCTGCCAGGCGGTCTCCTCCAGGCTGGCGTACATGTTGAAGCCGGGCGCGTTGTAGCTATGCCACCAGGCGCGCGTCTTGGACTCCTGCGCTAGCCCCATCAGGGCCGCCGCTGCTTCGTCCGCGCCGTACACGGTGCACATGTTCTGCACGTCCATGGACCGGAGCGGGGTTCTACCCCCCTCGATCCGCCAGATTTTCGACTCTGACCACTCCAGTCGGTCGGCAGCTTCCCGCTTCGTCATCCCTGCGGCTTGACGGAGCTGGCGGAGGTTCCGGCCGAGTTGCCGCCGAGCGACTGTGGTTTGTCCCCTGACCATTCGGTCCTCTCGAAAGTCGTGCACGGTGCGTGAACTGTCACGCACCGTGCGCCGGTGAAGGGCTACTCGCACCTCGTTCGGTGCCAAACCCACCGTGCACTGTTGCACGGTGCCTCATCGCCCGGGCAGCGTTGAGGTTAGACAACCCCCGCCCAAGTGCGGGGCGTTGACCGAGATCACCCTCACGAGGAGACACATGGAACCCCCTCACCCTCAACCCCAACCGCCCCGCCCGACGCTCGCGGAAATCCGCGCGGGCGAACACGGAACCCCGCCCCCGCCCGGCGGCGACTACGCCGCGGACCTCGCCGTCGAGCGGCTGACCGCCGCCGCGCGGCAGAGCGGGATCGAGCTGCCCGGGCTGTCCGTGCTGGAGGACGGCCCCCGGCCCCCGCTGGTCTACCTGGGGTGGTGCAACGCCCGGGCCGGCGAGGTCATCGCGGAGGCCTTGATCATGCGTCGACTCGTGGGCACCCCGGGGACGGACGCGTGAGCCGCACGCGTCGTCGACCGCGCTACCGGGTGACCCCGGACGGGACCCTGTGGGGCGGCATCGTCCTGCTGCTGGCATGGGGGTCCCTTATGGTCGTCGTCGTGCTCGTCGCGACGGAGGGCATGTGAACCCGGGGACGCCGGAGGCCCCCGCGGTCGGTGCGGTCGTGTTCGACCCCACCAAGGGCGCGGTGGGGCGGGTCATCGGACTCCACGACGACCTGGCGATGCTCCAGCGGCCCGGGGGCCGGCCGTGGGCATCCTTCGCGGCCACCCTGCGCCCGGCGGACACCCTCCAGCGGGCCCGTCACGAGTCCATCGCGTACCGCTACGGGAGGCGCGTCCCCGGCCGGGGGTACTGACAGGATCGAGCCCGCTCGGAAGCGACCTCCGGGCGGGCGCCACCGCCCGGGCCCCCAGTGCCCTGGAGAGCGACCCGAACGGCCAACGGCCAACGGCCAACGGCCAATGGGCGTGGCAGCCCGCGGAGGCCACCTCGGTGATCGCCCGCGCCCTGGCCGACCAGTTGGAGAAGGGCCCCGACACGTGAGTACATCGGCACGGCTCCGCGACACCCTGACGGACAGACTCACCGAGGACGGAACCCTGACGGAACCCGAGTGGAGCAGCGCCGCCCGGTCGGTGCCCCGGGAACTCTTCACGGGGTCCTACTTCGCGCCGGTGGCGGGCAGCGCCCCCACCCGTTACCGGCCGGTGCGGGAGGGCACGCCCGGATGGCTGGAAGGGGTCTACTCCGACCGGACGCTGATCACCCAGCTGGACGGCCGGACCAGGCCCGACGACGTAACGGAAGGGGCGGCCGTGTCCGGTTCCCCGTCCTCGTCGTCCACCCTGCCCTCGCTGGTGTTGCGCATGTGGCAGCAACTCGGCGTCGAAGCGGGGCACCGGGTACTGGAGATCGGCACCGGAACCGGGTACTCGACCGCCCTCGGCGCGCACCGTCTCGGGTCCACCCGGCTCACCAGCATCGAGTACGACCCGGTGGTCGGTGCAGCTGCCGCTGCGGCGCTCGAAGCAGCCGGGTTCGCCCCGCGACTGATCATCGGTGACGGGCTGCGCGGCGACCCGGACGGGGACCCGTACGACCGGCTCATCGCCACGTGCGCGGTCCGGTACGTTCCGCTGCCGTGGCTGCATCAGGTGAGGCCGGGCGGAAAGATCCTGGTCACCCTGTCCGGGTGGGGTTACGCCAGCGCCCTCGCCCTGCTGGAGGTGACCGGTCCGGGGGAGGCCACGGGCCGGTTCCTGCCCGGATGCACCAGCTTCATGATCGCCCGGCCGCACGACCGGCCGCCCCGCCCGACGCTGGCCCTGTTGCCCGGCGACGAGCGCCCGAGCCGGATCGACCCCGGGAAGCTCGACGAGTGGACGGGTGCCTGGGTCGCGCAGCTCGCGGCGCCCGCGGCCGAGCGTTTGGGGGCGGGGGCGGAGCAGATCCTGTGGGACGTGTCCACCGGTTCGCAGGCCCGGACGGCTGCCCACCCCGACGGCGGGTGGACCGTCGTGCAGCGCGGGCCCGTGCGGCTGTGGGACCGGGTCGAACGGGCCGTGCAGTGCTGGCAGTCCGCCGACGAACCCGGGCAGGAGGCGTTCGGCCTCACGGTCTCGGCCGCCGGCCAGCGGGTGTGGCTCGGCAGCGAGGACGGGCCCGGCTGGGACCTGCCGATCTGACGCGTCCCGTCCGGCCCCGCCTCCGCAGCCCGGCCTGGTTGAGGCGAGGACGCCCGCTACGAGGTGGCGTCGGCCCACAAGTCGGTGCTGTGGGACCCGACGAGAGCGCTGATGCGGGTCAGTGCGTCAGCGACCGGCTGCGGGTCGAGTCGGCGTCCGTCGCGCAGGCGCAGGGCGACGGATTCGTCAGCGGCCTCCTTGGCGCCGATGACGGCCTGGTAGGGAACCAGGCGGGCCTCGCGGACCCGGGCGCCCAGACTGCCGCGGTCCGGTCCCGCGACCCGGGCGCGCAGCCCGAGAGCAGTGCAGCGCCGGGCGAGGGCTTCGGCGTTCGGCCGTTCGGCGTCCGAGATCGGGAGGACCACCAGTTGGGTGGGGGCGAGCCAGGCGGGGAAGGCGCCGCCGTGCTGTTCGACGAGGTGGGCGACGGCTCGCTCCACGCTGCCGATGATGCTGCGGTGGACCATGACCGGGCGGTGCTTGGCGCCGTCCGCGCCGATGTAGTGCAGGTCGAACTGCTCGGGCTGGTGGAAGTCGACCTGGACGGTGGACAGGGTGGACTCCCGGCCGGCGCCGTCGGTGACCTGGACGTCGATCTTGGGACCGTAGAACGCGGCCTCTCCCTCGGCCGCCTCGTAGGGCAGGCCGGAGCCGTCGAGGACGTCGGTCAGCAGGGCGGTGGACCGTTGCCACTTCTCGGGCGCGGCGACGTACTTGCCGCCGGGGCCCGGGAGGGAGAGCCGGTAGCGGGTCGCGGTGATGCCGAGCGCCTCGTACGCCCGGCGGATCATCTCCAGCGCCGCCCGCGCCTCCTCGGCGACCTGGTCCAGGGTGCAGAAGATATGCGCGTCGTTGAGTTGGATGGCCCGCACCCGGGTCAGCCCGCCGAGCACGCCGGACAGCTCGGAGCGGTACATGCCGCCCAGTTCCGCCATGCGCAGGGGCAGTTCGCGGTAGCTGTGGGAGCGGGACCGGTAGATCACCGCGTGGTGGGGGCACAGGCTCGGGCGCAGGACGACCTGCTCCCCGCCGAGGTCCATCGGCGGGAACATGTCGTCGCTGTAGTGGGCCCAGTGCCCCGAGGTCTCGTACAGCTCCCGCTTGCCGAGAACCGGTGAGTACACGTGCTGGTAGCCCGCCCGCCGCTCGGCGTCACGGACGTACTCCTCCAGGGTGTGCCGTACGGTCGCGCCGTCGGGCAGCCAGTACGGCAGGCCGGCGCCGATCAGCGGGTCGGTGTCGAACAGGTTCAGCTCACGGCCCAGTTTGCGGTGGTCGTGCCGGGTGGTCATCGCGGTCTCCTCGCTGGGTGCGGGGCAAGTGACCGGGCCTACGACGAAGCCCCGGGGCACTTGCCCCGGGGCTTCGGATCAGATCGTCTGTCAGCGCGCCGGGACACTCTCCGGCGTCGTCGTCATCGCAGCGCGCTTCATGTCGCAGACGTTAGCAGGACGTCGCGCTGCCCACACGGTCATTCCTCGCCGGGGGCGCGCGGGTCGCGCGCCGGCGTCACGTCCGGCGCCGCTTGCGCACCCCGGCCGCCGGCGTCCAGAACTCGACCACCAAGTACTGCTCGTCGTCGACGGTGGTCCGCACGACCTCCGTGACCTCCGTACGGAACAGGTGGAACGGCCCGGGCGGCGGCCCCACCTCCGCTCGGAACCGGGCCAGCTCGTCGGCGTCGACGACCTCCACCGCCCGCCCGGCGACCCGTACGTCCCCCTGGACGAGTTCCCTGCCGGACCCGTGGTTGGCCTGGAGCGCGAAGCGGGGGTCGCGCAGCAGGTCCCGCGCCTTCACGGAGTCCGGCATCATGCCCACCGTCAGCTCCCCGTGCCAGAACTGGACCTCGACCCCGGAGGTCCGGGGCGACCCGTCCCGGCGGAGGGTCGCGATCGTGTGGTGGGTGTGGGCGGTGAACCGTGCTTCGGCCGCAGCCGCGAGCTCGGGTGCGGCTGCGGCGAACGCCGCCCAGCGGCTCGGTGGGGATGTCTCTCGCATGCCCACCACTGTTCCCCCAATACCCGACAGCTTCTGTCCGGTATTCCTGGACGTCCACCGATCGGCTCCGCGGCCCGTCGACCCCCGGAAACGGTTGCGTTCCGTTTCGAACACAGCGCGGTGCGTCGCGTACGCCGCCCGCACGCGGACCCGGCGCAACGGCCTCACCAGCGACGATGAACGCCCACGGGCCGCGGGGCGGCGCAATCCCGCGTACCGGACGAACCCGTACGGACCTCGATCGCGGCGGAAAACGCGCGCTCCGGTCAAGCCGGACACCCGGTCCGCTCCCGTTCGGGGGGTGCCCGGGGCCCTCGGAGCCCGCCCGGGTAGGGCACAATTCTCGTTCATCACAAGGAACTTGCGTCCGCGTACGGGTCAACTCCCGTGCGTGCACAGACGCGAGCGCGGAGCACGATCAAAGCCGGCGGCGACGCGGGGACGTACGGGGAAAGCGGAGTGGGCGCGGTGGCACTGACGGACGCGGGGCGGGACACGCACGAGGGCGGCTGTGCGTGCGGGGACTGCCCGCACGGCGCGCGCCAGGGGCACCGGCGCGCGGTCGCCGCGTTCCTCGCCAAACGCGACGAACTGGCCGCCGGGCGGGGGCTGCCCGCGGCCGTCGCCCGTTCCGCCGGGGCCACCCGGCAGTGGGTGTCCGACGAACTCACCCAGTCCGCCGAGGTGGTGGCCGCTCGCGGCCGGGCCGCCGGCACGTCCTGGCGGGCGTCCCTGTGGCCGCGCACCCTCGCCGTGGTGTGGGGCGCCACCGGGGCCCTGCTCGTCGTCCAGACCTTCACGGCCTTCGGCACCGGCTGGAACACCGTCCGCACCGCGGGGCTCGTCGCCACGGTCCTGGTCGCCGGTCTGCTCACCCTGGCGGCCCGGGTCCACCGGGCCAGCGGCGGGGTACTCGCCCCGCTGATCGGCGAGGACAACCGCCTCTCCACCTCCCGTGCGGTCGCCGGGGCGTGGGTGCTGTTCATCGGGTACGCGGTGCTGGTGCTGGCCGGCCAACTCGCCGGCGCCTCCGGGCACGCCGAACGGGACGCCCTGATCGACGGCCTGGCGCTCGCCCGCGGCGCCGGCACGCTCACGGTCGTCGCGGTGCTGTGCGCGGTCGCCGTACTGGTGCGCCGGGTGGTGTCGGTCAGGGTGCTGGGGCAGCGGCTCCAGAAGGTACGGGCGCTGCGGCCCCGCGCCGCGGACCTCCTCACCGACGACTCCGGGCGGGGCAGCTTCACCGACGTCCAGTACGTCCTGGTGACGGGCGTGGCCCTGGTCTTCACGGCCGTCCGACTGGGCCGCCGCCCGGAGCGCTTCCCCGACCTGCCCTGGGGCCTGGCCGTCCTCGTCCTCGTCTCGGCGGTGACGTACCTCGCCGGGAAGTACGCGGAGGGCGGGCGCCCGATCATCCACTCCGTGGTGCGCTCCCGGGAGGCCGGCGACCTCGACTCGCCGATCCGCGCGGGGGACGACATCGAGATCCGCGGCGCCGGCTTCGTACCGCCCGGCGGGCAGGACGCCGAGTCGCTGACCCGGCTGGTGGTCCGCATCGGCCCGGTGAACGTCCACGTGCCCTTGATCCCGATCCCGGGTGGCTTCACCAACCCGTCCGACGGGGTCCTGACCGTCCCGGTCCCCGCCGAGGTCGAACCGGGCCGGGTGGACGTCCAAGTCATCACCGCGGCCGGCATCGAGACCAACCGCACGACCATCGAGGTCGCGGCGGACTAGGCGGTCTCGTTCGGATCACCGCCATCTCCCGGTGATCACGCCACCGACCCCCTGTCCGGTTGGCAGGTGCGGGAATAGAGTGCCGATCCCCCCTGGTTGCACGTCAGTTGACGACACGACCTGACGGGGGATCAGATGGTGCGGACGAAACTGCCCAGGGGCCGTGGAGTTCCGTATCCCGGCTGCTCCGCCCCACGCCTCGGCCCCGCCGACGCGCGCCGGAAGCATCAGGCGGCGTGCGCGACGGTCGGCCCACACGGACAGGAACAACGCATGAAGACCCGAGACTTCGTCGCGCTCGCGACCGGTGCCCTGACCCTGACCGCCCTCGCGGTTCCCGCCGCGCACGCGGACGACCGACCCGCCGGTACCTCCGCGGGGTCCAACGCGGCGGCGCAGGAGCCGGGCCCCTTGGACGACGACATCGACCGCTTCGTGGTGAACGACGGCAAGGACCTGGTCGTCGGCGTCTCCCCGAAGGAGTTCACGGTCACGTTCACCGCGAAGCACCACAGCGGGATCAAGAAGGGCCTCGCGGTCCTGTGGCGGGGCGGCGCGGACGTCGAGTCGGCGGAGCGCGTCCTGGCGCCGCGGATCAACGACGACGGGACCGTGCCGCGCTTCTGCGACAACATCGTCCTGCGCTTCTCCTCCTGCGTGATCCCGATCGTCGCCGACCCGAAGGGCGAGGACGTACCCGACGTCGACCTCAACAACGAGTACGCGGGCCGCTGGAACGTGGCGGCGTCGCTGACCTTCAACAACACGGGCGTCGAAATCGACGACAGGTTCACCACCCACTACGTGAAGCGGGCGGCGAAGCTCACGGCGGACGCGTCGCCGGAGTCGGTGCGGCGGGGTGCGGACGTGACGGTGAAGGGCGTCTTGACCCGGGCGAACTGGGACACGCACCGGTACGACGGTTTCGGGGGTGGGGCGGGGAAGGTGAAGCTCCAGTTCAAGAAGGCGGGTGGGGCGTGGCAGACCGTGAAGACGGTTTCCGCTGACCGTCGCGGCAAGGTCAAGGCCACCGTCAAGGCGTCCGTGGACGGCAGCTACCGCCTCGCCTACGGCGGTTCCACGACGACCGGTACGGCGACCTCGCCCGCCGACACCATCGACGTCCGCTGACGTCCGTCACCGTGTACGCGCGGTGACCGGGTGCCCGACCCCGGCGCTCCCAGGAGGGTGGTGGTGGAAACAGCCAACTCCACACGCCCGTACAACCGTTGGGAAGGTCGGACGGTCCATTTCGGTGGAGTCGATGGACTCCGCGACCAGCCGGACGGGCGTCCGACCGACAACGCACCAGGACCACGGGCGGGCGGTGCGTCGACCCGACCCGACCCGACCGAACGGTTCCGACTACGTGGGGAAGAGTTCTTGATGCGCATGCGTGCCCCGATCGCCGTCGTGAGCGGCGCTCTGGCCCTTTCGACCCTGACCGTTCCGTCCGCCCAGGCCGACGGCGGAGGACCGAGCCCGTCCGGGGCCCCCTCGGCGTTCGCGGCTGACCCGACGACCGGCAAGCTCACCGGCATCATCGTGAACGGCGGTGCGGACGTGGTGGTCGGCACCGCGGTGAAGAAGTTCTCCGTCGAGGTGAGCGCCTCCGACGAGGGCGGTGTCGAGCGGACCGCCGCCGCCCTGTACCAGGGCCTCTACCTCACCTCGAAAGCGCTGATCACCTCGTACGAGGCGCACCCCGCCCCGTGCGAGCGCACCGCGACCTCGGCCACCTGCCGGTTCGTCTTCGAGGCCCACCCGAAGTCCCACTCCGGCAGCTCCTACCTGGACCTCCAGAACAAGCACGCCGGTGTCTGGAAGACCGCCGGGGGCGGCTTCCGGGGACTCGACGCCCCCGGCCGGACCGTCGTCGTCGCGGAGGACATCCATTACGGCGACGTCAGCCTGAAACGGGCGGCGAAGCTCACGGCGGACGCGTCGCCGGAGTCGGTGCGGCGGGGCGCGGACGTGACGGTGAAGGGCACCTTGTCCCGGGCGAACTGGGACACGCACCGGTACGACGGTTTCGGGGGTGGGGCGGGGAAGGTGAAGCTCCAGTTCAAGAAGGCGGGTGGGGCGTGGCAGACCGTGAAGACGGTGTCCGCCGACAGCCGGGGCAAGGTCAAGGCCACCGTCAAGGCGTCCGTGGACGGTAGCTACCGCCTCGCCTACGGCGGTTCCACCACGACCGGTACGGCGACCTCGCCCGCCGACACCATCGACGTCCGCTGAGGCTCGCCGACGTCCGCTGACGTCTTGAGCACCGCCCCCGGTCCACGCGGTCCGGGGGCGGGGCGGAGCACCGGACGACCCGGCGGCTCCGCCCGTCCGACCACGACCATCGGTCCCGTGGCCGTACGCCCTGGAAACGGCAAGCACGGGGTGGCGTACGGCGGCGGGGCCCGTATCGACAGGACAACCGTATGAAGAGCCGTGCCGCAATAGCACTGGTGACCGGCGCTATGGCGCTGGGTGCCCTCGTCGTGCCCGTCGCCCACGCGGAGGACCGGTCCGTCCGACCGGTGGCCGCCGACCCGGTGGGCGACCTGAAGATCACCGACTTCACCGTGCGCGGTGGCAAGGAAACGGTGGTCGGCCTCCAGGGCAAGGGCGTCGAGGCCACGTTCACCGCGGAGCACCCCGGGGGGCTCTGGTTCGTCACGGGGGGCCTGTGGCGGGGGGCGAGTTACGCCGAGGC
Organism: Streptomyces sp. NPDC059816; assembly: GCF_042732055.1. Taxonomy (NCBI): domain Bacteria; kingdom Bacillati; phylum Actinomycetota; class Actinomycetes; order Kitasatosporales; family Streptomycetaceae; genus Streptomyces; species Streptomyces sp. NPDC059816. Next base: position 81,059 of record NZ_JBHWIQ010000017.1, on the reverse strand, counting down.
TGACCGCGAGCAGTGGATGTACGTCCCCGAGGAGAGCGACCCCCTCAACTGCGAACGCGTCACCTCGACCAAGGTGAAGTGCGTGGTGAAGATTTTCGCCAACCCGAACGCGAGGGAGGCCCGTTACGACCTCGACGATGCGAACGCGGGCAAGTGGAATTTCGCACTGGAGGCCACCGACCACGGTGAGATGTCCGCCGGGACCCTCACCAACTACGCCACCCACTACCTGAAGCGGGCGGCGCGGCTGTCGGTGGACGCGACGCCGGAGCCGGTGCGCCGGGGCGCGAACCTCACGGTGAAGGGCGCGCTGTCCCGGGTGAGCTGGGACAAGCAGTGGTACGCCGGGTTCGCGGCCGACCAGGTGAAGCTCCAGTTCAAGAAGCGGGGCGGCACCTGGCAGACGGTGAAGACGGTGGCGGCGGACAGCCGGGGCCGGGTGAAGGCGACGGTGAAGGCGTCGTCCGACGGTCACTACCGCTTCACCTACGGCGGCTCCACCACGACGGGTGGGGTGAACTCGTCCGCCGACTTCGTCGACGTGCGCTGACGTGAACGGCGGGCGGGCCCGTACGACGACCTGGCCGACCTGGCCGACCAGTCGTACTGGCGTCAACCCGGCCTCGTAGGATGACCGCATGGCACTCCTGAGCAACCTGCACCACTGCTTCCTGTGACGGGGAAGCGCTGAGGGCGACGCCGGACGGCGTCGCCCTCCTCGGCGTGCCTGTCGCGTGAACCACGCTCCCCGGCGCCCCCTCTGCGGACGGCCGGGTCCCGGCGACGGTCCGACACCGGGGTGACGTCCCGTCACCGACCAGGTGCCGGCGGCCTCCGAGCGCGCGGGCAGGCACGGTCCCTCCCCACCGTTGCCAGGAGTGCCGTCGTGCCCGTGCCGTTCCCCCCTGCCCTGACCCCGCTGCTCGACCTGCTGCGCTGCCCGATGTGCCGCGCCCACCTGAGTCCCGACCGCGGCGCCCTGCGCTGTCCGGCGGGCCACGCCTTCGACATCGCCCGCCACGGATACGTCGGCCTCCTGACGGGTGCCCGCGCCACCAGCGGCGACGACGCCGACATGGTCCGCGCCCGGGACCGCTTCCTCGCCACCGGCCGCTACCGGCCGATCCGCGAGGCGGTGGCCCGTCTGGCGGCCGGCGCGGCGCCCGAACGGGGCACCGTCCTGGACGTCGGCTGCGGCACCGGCCGCTACCTGGCCGGCGTACTGAACCGGTGGCCCGCCGCCCGCGGTCTGGACCTGGTGGGGATGACGCCGAGCGCACGCCGCCCGAGCCGCACGGACCCGGACGGTGACGGCCCCCCGCCCGGTCGGGTCACCGTCTCCGTACTGGCCACGGCCTACCGCCCCCGCTGCACCTAGAGCTGCCACCACCAGGCTTCGAGGTCGTGGTCCTCGGCGAACTCCACGGGCACCGCGAGGGGTGACCGCCGTGCGAGGGGGAGCGTGTCGGTGCGGTGCACCACGGCGCGCAGCTCCCGTACGGCGGGCAGCTCCGCGAGTTCGGCGACGTCGTAGGGGCAGCCGGCGGGGCCCCCGAGGAGGGTGGCGCAGCCGAACGCGTACCAGGTGGCGATGAGTTCGTGGTGCCGCGTCTCCTCGGCGGCGACGGCGACCTCCCGGACCACCTCGATCAGCGGGGTGCGGTACGGCGGGACGGCGTCGGCGCCGAGGAGCGCGCCGGTGGCGACCATGCGCCGCCACAGTGCGGTGCCCGCGTCGCAGTAGAGGAACGGCGGGTCGACGTACCCGTCTTCGAGCCAGGAGTCGTAGCCCGCGAAGTCGGGGGCGTCCTCGTCGAAGGTGCGCAGCCCGGTGAACTCGGTCAGCGCGTCGAAGCGTTCCGGCCGTGCGGCGTGGTCGGGGTGCCGCTCGACCGGGAACCGGTACGCGTACCCGCGGCGCAGCAGAACGTCCATCACCCGGAAGTGCGTGAACGAGCAGTCGTACCCGCTCTGGAACCCGTACAGCGCCGCGAACCAGCCCCGCACGCGCGGGTCGCCCGGCTCGGCGTGCCGGTCCAGTACCTGGACCGATTCCGCGACCAGGTCCTCGATCTCGTGCGCGGACATCGCGTCGTCCTCCCTCTGCCGGCGTCGGCTAGGAACGCGTGGTGGCCTGCTCCAGCAGGCTGCGCAGGGACCTTTGCTGTTCCGGGTCGAGGCCGGCCAACGGCGAGTTCTGGACGAGGAGTTCGAGGAGCCGTTCGCGAGCCGCGCTGCCCGCCGCGGTGAGGACGAGGCACTTGGCGCGGCGGTCGGTGGGGTGCGCGCGGCGTTCGACCAGGCCCTGCTTCTCCAACTTGTCGATGACGAAGGTGGCGTTGGAGGGTTCGCAGCTCATGCGTTCGGCCAGCTCCCGCATGGTCATCGGCCCGGCCAGCTCCCGCAACGCGGTCGCCTGGGCCCCGGTGAGGCCCAACGCGACGGCGCAGTCGCGCGTGTGCTCAGCGATCTGCTGGGCCAGCCCGTTCACCAGGCAACACAGGTCCCGCTCGGCGATGGCGTGCGGCTCCGAGGGCGTCGTCATGGACCCCACTCTAACAAGTTCATCAAGCAAGAACATTTCTAGCTTGCATGATTCTATCTTGATGCTTATGGTCGTCACCGTCGCCGCCGAGAGGCACCGTGACGACCCGTCAGAACGCAGCAGGGGAGACGTAGATGACGCATTCCACGAGGGACCGGGACGGCGAGCGGCTGCGGAGGCCGGCCGGCCCCCGTTCGTTACGGCTGGGCGACACGAAGGTGTCCTACGTACCGGACGGAGCGGTGCAGCTCAGGCCGCGCGACCTGATCCCCGACGCCAACGACGAGGTGTGGGCCGCCCACCCCGAGTACCTGGACGAGACCGGCAGCCTGGTGGCGGGCATCGGCGGCCTCCTGGTGGAGCACGGCGACCGCGCGCTGCTGATCGACGCGGGCTTCGGGCCGCAGTCCTGGCCGCCCGCGCCGGACGGCCCGCGCGGCGCGATCCACGGGGGCGCGCTCCTGGACGGCCTGGCCCGGCTCGGCCGCAGCCCCGAGCGGATCGAGGCGGTGGCCTTCACCCACCTGCACCCCGACCACACCGGTTGGGCCTGGCACCCCGCACCCGGCGCCGACCGGCCCGCCTTCGCCGGTGCCGACTACCTGGTGTCCGAACCGGAATGGGCCCGGCGCGACATCCTCCAGGAGCCGGAGGCCTCGGGCCTGACCCCGTACGTCCGCACGGTGGCCGACGGGCAGGAGGTCTTCCCGGGCGTACGGATACGGGTCACCGGTGGCCACTCGCCCGGACACGCCGAGTACGTCATCGCCTCGGGCGGCCAGCGGCTGATCGCCTTCGGCGACGCGCTGCACTCCCCGATCCAGGTCGCCCACCCCGCGTGGTCCACCGTCTTCGACCACGATCCCGTCCGCGCGGCCGAGCGCCGTCGTCGGCTCCTCGCGGAACTGGCCGAACCCGACACGATCGGCTTCGGCATCCACTTCGCGGACGTGGTCTTCGGCCACGTGGATCGCCACGGCGACGCCTTCGCTTGGCGGCCCCTCGACACCTGACCGTCCGTCAATCGGGCGCGGCATCGGGTATGGGGCCGAGTCGCACGGCACCGGTACCGTTTTGGCATCTAGTCGGAACGGAGCCCAGTATGTCCGCACGTCCGCAGGATCACACCGGAGCCCGCATCAAGCGTCACCGCCTGGAGCGACAGCTGACCCAGAAGGCGCTGTCCGATATCTCGGGGGTCGCCTACTCCACGCTGACCAAGACCGAGCAGGGAGTCATCCCCGCGACCCCGTACGTCCTCAGCTGTCTAGCCCGAGCCCTTCGGATCGACGTCAGCGCGCTCAACGGACAGCCGTACGCCACCGAACTCCGGGCCGATGAACTGGACATACTGATCCTGCCGATCCGTGAGGCCCTGGATCTGTACGACCTCGGAGTGGACCCCGACGTCGCGCCCCGCTCGCGTGAGCGGCTCGCTGCGGAGGCGGAGGGCTTGTGCGTGTCCGTCCGGGCCGGACAGTTAAAGCGGGCGGCTTCGCGCGTGGCCGCTCTGATCGAGGAGGCGACGACCTCCGCTCACGCGGGTGCCGCGTCCGAGGATTGGCTGACCCTGGCCAGTGCCTATCGCACCGCTTACGACGTGGCGACGAAGCTGGGGTACCCCGATCTGGCCGCGCTGGCGCTGACCCGGATGGACTGGGCGGCAGGCCGGGCGTCCAGCGCCGTGGTGTGCGGCATCAGCCGGTATATGCGTGCTCTGTCGTACCTGAGGGCAGGGCAGTACAAGACCGGTCGGCGCCTGGTGACCCTCGGCTTGGAGACGGTCGGACAGGCGGACGTCGGACGGGAACGCGAGGTGGTCACGGGGCAGTTGCACTTGGGTGCCGCGGTCATCGCGGGACGGTCGCAGAACCTCACCGGTGCGAAGGAACACCTGGCGGAGGCGGAACGCATCGCCACCGGAACGGGTGAGGCGGTGAAGGTGTGGTGGCTCGCGTTCGGCCCTGCGAACGTGGCGGTGCACCGGGTCAGCGTGCTGGCCGAGGCCAACGAGTACGAGGCCGCGGTCCGGGCCGGGGCGGACCTGTCGCTGCCCGGTGACTGGCCCTCCTCGCGGACGAGTCACCACTTCGCCGAACTGTCCCAGTCACAGCTGTGGACCGGCGACGTCGACGGGGCGTTCCGGAGCTTGGTTCGGGCGCGGAAGGCCGCCCCGCAGCAGGCCCGGTACTCGCCCACGGTGCGACAGACCTACCAGGGCTTGGAGTCGGCCAAGCGGCGTCTGCCCGGCGACTTCCTCTCGTTCGGCTCCTGGCTCGGCTACTAGGCGAACACGGCCGTAAATCCTGGTAGACCCAGTTCGCACGAAGAATCGGGCGTGCCCTTGGCGTACGAGGCCGGGGTGGGCGTTCTACTCGATCCGGTCGTGCCGGGAACGGGGGTGAGAGTTCACGTTCGGGCGGCGGTCGAGCAACCGGGTCGGCTTAGGCTGGCCTCCGGTTCACCTACAGGGGGTCCCATGGGCACCATCCATGTCGGTCAGCGTGTACGTCAGCTGCGGAAGATGCGGCACCTCACCGTTCGCCAGCTGGCGACGAGAGTCGCGATCAGTACCAGTCTGTTGGAGAAGATCGAATCGGGGGACCGGTCTCCGTCACCCGCTCTTCTCACCCGGATCGCCGGTGAGCTGCGGGTGGGGCCCGATCGGCTCACGGGGCAGCCCTACATGAACGGCGCCGAGTCCGAACACGCCGTCCAGGCCGTGATCCCGGAGCTGCGCAGGATCTGCCTGACCTACGACCATCCGGATGACGAGGTCCTGGCGCCCCGATCGCTGTCGGCCCTTGCCGTCGAGACGGAGCGGCTGTCCCGGTTGCGTCAGGACGGCCAGTACGTCGCCATGGGTCCGCCCTTGCCGGCGCTCCTCTCCGAGCTGACCCACGTGGCGCTGACGTCCACCGGCGATGAGCAGCGGCGGGCGTTCGGATGGCTGGCCCGCGGCTACCGGGCGACGAACTCGCTGGCTCACAAGCTGGGCTACCACGACCTGTCGTTGACCGCGGTGGAGCGGGTCCACTGGGCAGCGGACCGGGCCGGAGACTCCTTGATGCAGGTCACGGCCGCCTACTTGAAGGCTGGTGCGATGCTGCGGCTCGGCGCCCTCGGCTCCGCGCGCAAGCTGCTGGAGGCGCTGGTCGAGGAGATCGAGCGGTTGGCGCCGGAACGCGCGCTGACGACTGCGCAACTCGCGGTCCAGGGGGCGGTGCTCCTGAAACTGGCGGTCGTCGAAGCACGTGACGGGAAGCCGGAACGCGCGTGGGAACGGCTGGCCGACGCACGAGCGGCGGCGGGGATGCTCGGTGACGACAGTACGCACTACGAGATGTCGTTCGGCCCCACGAACGTCCGTATCCATGAGATCGCCACGTTGATCGACGTCGGTGGCACGGGCGAGGCACTGGCGCGTCTGCGTGAGTGGGGCGCCGAGCAGGGGCAGGACATGTGGGAGCTGCCGGTCGATCTCGCCGCCGAGCGGGCGTCGCACCATCACATCGACGTAGCCGCCGCCCGACTTGCCGAGGGTGACCGGGGCGGTGCGTTCGTGGATCTGACGGCGGCCCGTCGGATCTCGCCCGCGCACACCCGGTTCCACCCCACGGCACGGCACACCGCCGGAACGCTGATGAGGCTCACCCGGGGCAACGACGAGGCGGTTTCCGCGTTTGCCCAGTGGGCAGGGGCCTGACCGCCCGTCAAGCAGAACGTAGAAGAATCATCCCCACAAACTGTGGGTGATGTCCGTACTGCGGAGCGCGAGGATCCCATCCGTATCCAAACGGAGGGATCCTTCATGCCTGACCTCACCGCTGATGCCGCCTGCTCCCAGTTCATCAAGCCCGTCCACGTCGCCGACCCGGAGGAGAGGCCGCCGACGTTGGGTGAGTTGTTGGTGGAGTGGGCGCGGGGGCGGAGGCTTGCGGACCGCGTCGCGGTGGGGGCGCTGGTCGCGGAGGGGGAGTTGCTGACGCGAGACCAGGTGCGGCTGGCACTCGTCGTCAAGGAGGACGGACGGCTCGCGTGTGACTGGGAGCGGCTGGCGCGCCGGCACTGCCTGATCGGTGAGCTGTCGGACGCGGAATCGGTGTTCCTGCTGTTCGTGCTGGGGGTGGCGCAGCGCTCGCCGATCTCGCTGGCGCGGGTGGGGGAGCTGGGGGAGCGGCGGTTGGTGCTCGTGCTGCGGGCGCTGGCCGCGTTGGCCGGTTCGGAGACGGTCGCGGTGGGGGTCCGCACGTGAACCGGGTCCGCCGCTACTGCGCACGGTGCGAGGGCCCCATTCGCTGGTGGCACCCCCGTACGCAACGGTTGCGGTTCTCGCCGTCCGGGCCGGGTTCCACGCTGGACCTCCACCGGCGTTGCGTGCCGGAGGGGGTGCCCTGCGCTCCCTGTTTGAAGGCGAGGATCTTCGGCCTTCGGGAGCACCACTGTCACGGGACGAGTTGGTACCGCCTCGACAGCGCGGTGCAGGGGCCGTCGCTGCGGCTCCGTGTGTGGGAGGGCCCCGCGGCCTGCCCCTGCGACTGCCCCTGAGCGGTCCGCTGTCCCGTGCGGGTGCGCGGTGGTTTCGCGCAGTTCCCCGCGCCCCTGGATCTCGGGCGCTGCCCTTCGCCGTCGTCCGCCCACCCCGGACAGAGCCAGCGCACCCCCACCGGGACGCCCCGAAAGGGGCGCGGGGAACTGCGCAACAGCTCAGCGCACCGCGCAGGACAGCGCACCCCGACCGGAACGCACCCGATAGGGGGCGCGGGCGCACCGCACCGTCAGGCGAACGGACCCGCCAGGAACCCTCACCGATACCGCGCCGCCGCAACCCGCGCATCGAGCGACGCCACCGCCGCCCCCGCAAGGACCAACGGAGTCCACGCCACCAGATAGACGAGGTCGTTGCCGTAATAGTACGGCGTGGTGTTCCAGCTGACGGTCAGCCAAAGGCTGAGGGAAATCAGCGCACCCCCCACCGCGGCCACCCGCGTCAGCAGCCCCACCAGCGCCCCAACGCCCACCGCGACCTCGCCGAGCGCGATGGCGTACCCGAAGGACACCGGGTCGCCCAGCGCGAAGTCCACCAGGGACGGCACCGCCGAGCCGTCCCGGACGTTGCGCATCAGGTCCCCGATCGACCCCACCCCCGTCTCACGGAGGAACGCGTCGTCGGTCAGCTTGTCGATCCCGGCGTACACGAAGGTCGCCCCGAGGAACAGCCGCAGCGGGAGCAGCGAGTACCGGGAGACGACGGCCCGCCAGCCGCCGTACCCCCCGTCGTCGTGGGGATCACCCGTGCTGTCGTAGCCCGTCATCGTCGAATGCGCCATCGTGCCGCCGCCTTTCGCGCTCCTGGTCCGGGAGACGTGCGCGAGGGCCGTAGCGGGCCCTCCACCGGACCATACGTACGGGAACGTGGCGTGACTCACTCGCCGGGCGACCGTTTCCGAACCGGAGTGCCCGGGTTCAGCCGTCCGAGCCGGTGCGGTCGCCGTTCTCGCGACGGCGTCGGCGCAGCAGCATCGTCGCGACCCCGGTCGCCGCGGCGAGGGCCAGACCGCCCCCGACGATCGGCGGCAGCGCGTACCAGGGCAAGTCGGCCTCCCCGGTGGCGTCCGCGAGGAACAGCGCACCGGCCAGCATCAGGACGAGCCCCGCGATCAGCCGGCCCGGCTGGAACTCATGCCGCACGGTCCACCTCCGCCTGTCCGAGGGCGACGTCGAGCGTCAACGCGAAGGTGCCGGGGTCCTCGGTGGCCCGGACCGGTTCCAGTGTCGCGGTGCTCGACCTGCTGGGGGAGACGTCCACGTCCTGCTGTCCCTCGCCGGGCAGTTGGATGTCCCCGAGGGCGACGGTGATCTTCAGGGAGACCCGTACGTCGTCCGGGACGATGATCCTGAGGCGGCCGGCGCCGACGGTGACGTTCGAGGTCACCGTCTGCCCCGCGGCGGGCGACGCCTTGCGCAGGTCCAGGGTGCCGACCCCGGTGCCCAGGTCGTAGCGGGGGGCCACCGCGGCGGCGCTCACCGGAGCCCAGGTGGTGCGCAGCCAGTGGGTGGTGATCGAGTCGGGCAGGGCGGTCGCCAGGCCCAGGAGGACCGCGGTGACCACGGCGAGGACGACCGTCCCCGGGCCCGTGCGTCCGAGGAACGCACTGATCGCGATGCCGAGACCGAAGATCGCGAGGGCCACCGCGAGACCCGTCTGGAGACTCACCGTCAGCGCCGAGTCCTCCCAGGTCGCCACGGTGGCGAGGGCCCCCGCGGCGGTGGCGGCGGACGTCACCCAACCGCTGATCAGCCGGCCGCCCGCCGGCCCCGGACGGCGCCCCGCGGAGCCGGGAGCCCCGGCGCCGGGCCCCTTGCCGGCAGCGCTGGTCCCGGGCACGGAGTCCGGCGGCGCCCACAGATAGCCGGTGCCGCTGCCCGGCGAACCGTCCTTGTCGAGCCGGTCCCGCCACCAGGGCCCGGACCCCGGGACGGGCGGCGCCGTCGTCTCCGGCGGGGCGTCGGCCACCGCCTGCGCGGCCAGCGGATCGGGGTCCGGGGTGTCGCGCTGCCGCGACCAGTACCCGGCGCCCGCCAGCAGCAGGGCGAGCGTGGCGCCGGACGTGATCAACGTGCCGTTGTTCAGCATGGACAGGAACAGTCCGCAGCCGACCAACGCGAAGACGACCGCGGTGAGGGCGGGGCCGTCGACCCGACCGGTGAGCATCCGACGGGCCTCGTTCTCGTCCTCGCCGTCCAGCGGGACGAACAGCCAGACGAACCCGTAGAAGATGAGGCCCAGACCGCTCGCCACGCTCAGCACCGCCAGGACGACCCGGAAGATCACCGGGTCCATGTCGCAGTGCCGGCCGAGCCCCGCGCAGACGCCGCCGATCGTCTTGTGCTCGCGGTCGCGCCGGAACCTGGCCGGTGCTCGGTCCGGGGCGTCCGTCGCCCCGCCCGGCGCCGGGCCCGGGGGCTGGGTGGCGTCCTGCTGCTCGGTCATGGGTCCATGGTGACGGTCGCCGCGCCCCGGCGGGAGCCGCGGCGACCCTGGTCCGACCCTGATATCCCCCCGGCCGCGGCCTCCGGGACGGACCGGCGCGGCCCAGTGAGGTCCAACGGGGTCCAGCGCGCGGGGCGTCAGGGGCGTCTTAGGGTCGGACCCTGATGTTCGGCCGTCGCGGGCCGTGTGACGATCGGTGCATGCCCGAAGCAGCGACGGCGACCGTCGACGAACCACGCTCCCCGCGCAAGCTGTACCGGAGCGGCGACGCCCGCCTGCTCGGCGGAGTGGCCCGGGGGCTCGCCGGACACCTGGGGCTGCCGGTCGTCTGGGTGCGCCTCGTCTTCGCGGGCCTGCTGACCGCCGACGGGCTCGGCGCGCTGCTGTACGCCGCTTTCTGGTTCTTCGTCCCCCTCGGGGTCGGCGGCGTCGACGCCGAGCGGCCCCCGCCGCTGACCACCGAGGTCTCCGCGGACGGACGGCGCCGCCTGGTGGCCCGCAAGCCCGACAAGGGGCAGATCGTCGCGCTGCTCGCCCTGGTCCTGGTGGCGATGATGTTCGTCAGCAGCGTCGACCTGAGCACCACCGCCAAGGCGTACCTGTGGCCGATGCTGCTGGTCGGCGCGGGCGTCGCCCTGGTCTGGCGGCAGGCCGACAACGCCCGCCGGGCCCGCTGGGCGGAGGCCACCCGCCGCGGCCGCAACCTCGCCGTCGCCCGGTCCGCCGCCGGTGTCCTCCTGGTCGGTACGGGCGTCACCGGCATCTTCGTGCTCCAGGGCTCCGCGGCCCACCTCGGTTCGATACTCCAGGCGTCCCTCGCCGTCCTCGTCGGCATCGCCCTGCTCGCCGGCCCCTACCTCGTCCGCATGACCCAGGACCTGTCCGAGGAACGCACCATGCGCATCCGCGCACAGGAACGCGCCGAGGTCGCCGCGCACGTCCACGACTCGGTGCTGCACACCCTGACCCTGATCCAGCGCAACGCGGAGAACGCCGGCGAGGTCCGCCGGCTCGCCCGCGCCCAGGAACGCGACCTGCGGGCCTGGCTGTACAAGCCGGAGGGCAGCGGACGTGCCGACGAGGAGAGCGAGGGCCCCGGCAACGTCGCCGACACGGTCCGCCGGCACGCCGCCGAGGTCGAGGACAAACACGGCGTCCCCATCGAGGTCGTCGTCGTCGGCGACTGCGCCCTGGACGACCGGCTGACCGCACAGATGCAGGCCGCGAGGGAGGCAATGGTGAACGCGGCCAAGTACGGTGGCGAGGGCGGCGCCGTCCAGGTGTTCGCCGAGGTCGAGGGGGACAGCGTGTTCGTCTCGGTCCGCGACCGCGGACCGGGCTTCGACCTGGACGCGGTGCCCGCCGACCGGATGGGCGTGCGGGAGTCGATCATCGGCCGGATGCAGCGCAACGGCGGCACCGCGCGACTGCGTGCGGTGCCCGACGGCGGCACCGAGGTCGAGTTGACGATGGAGAGGGCGGAGAGGACGTCATGAGCGACGTGACCGGGGCGAACGAGGGCACGGCGGCGGACGGGCGCCGGGTACGGGTCGTGCTCGTGGACGACCACCGGATGTTCCGCACGGGCGTGCAGGCCGAGATCGGCCGCACCGAGACGACCGGCGTCGAGGTCATCGGCGAGGCCGCCGACGTCGACCAGGCGGTCACCGTGATCACGGCGACCCGACCCGAGGTCGTCCTGCTCGACGTGCACCTGCCCGGCGGTGGCGGCGTCGAGGTGCTGCGCCGCTGCTCCTCCCTGATGTCCGACCCGCAGGCCCCGGTGCGCTTCCTCGCGCTGTCGGTGTCGGACGCGGCGGAGGACGTGATCGGGGTGATCCGGGGCGGCGCCCGCGGCTACGTCACCAAGACGATCACGGGGGCGGACCTGATCAACTCGGTGTTCCGGGTCCAGGAGGGCGATGCGGTGTTCTCCCCGCGGCTCGCCGGGTTCGTGCTCGACGCCTTCGCCTCCACCGACGCCCCGCCGGTCGACGAGGACTTGGACCGGCTGACCCAGCGGGAGCGCGAGGTGCTGCGGCTGATCGCCCGCGGCTACGCGTACAAGGAGATCGCCAAGCAGCTGTTCATCTCCGTCAAGACGGTCGAGTCGCACGTCTCGGCGGTGCTGCGCAAGCTCCAGCTGTCCAACCGCCACGAGCTGACCCGCTGGGCCACCGCCCGCCGCCTGGTCTGACCCCCACGGCCGGACGGGGCGGTCAGACGACCCGGGTCGCCCCGGCGAAGGGCATCTCGTCCACGGAGGCGATCCGCACCGTGGAGCCCGGCCGGGGCGCGTGGATCATCCGGCCGTCACCGACGTACAGCCCGACATGGGTGACCCCGGGGTAGAAGAACACCAGGTCGCCCGGGCGCAGTTCGTCGCGCCCCACCCGCCTCCCGGCGTTGACCTGCGTGTACGTGGTCCGTGGGAGGGAAACTCCGGCCGCCCGGTACGCGGCCTGGGTCAGCCCCGAACAGTCGAACGCGCGCGGCCCGGTGGCCCCCCAGACGTACGGGCTGCCGATCGCCCGCTGTGCGAACCCGATCGCCGCACGGGCCCGGGCCGAGCCGCCGGCCGCGGGTGCGACGGGACCGGTGGCCGGCGCGGTGCCGGCCGTGGCCACCCGTTCCCGTTCCGCGGCGGTGAGCCGGGACAGGACCCGCCGCGCCGCACCCAGCTTGTCGGTGACGGCCTTCTTGTGCCGCCGCAGCTCCGCCCGTTGCCGGGTGACGCGGTCCCGCTGGTCCCCGGCCTCCTTCCGCAACCGCTCCAGCCCCGCCGCCTCCCGCCGCACTTCCTCGACGGCCCGCGCCTGACGGTCGCCCACCCGGTCGGCGAGGGCGGTACCCGCGAGGTACCGGTCCGGGTCGGCGGACAACGCGAGCTTCACGCCCGGGTCGATGCCGCTCTCCCGGTACTGGGCCGCGGCGTACGAACCGAGGGTGCGGCGGGCGGAGTTCAGCTGGTCGGTGCGGCGCGCGGCCTCGTCCTGGAGCCGTTCGTACGCGCCCTGCGCCGTCCGCGTCCGCTCCTTCACCCCGAGGTACTTCTCGGTCGCGACCTCGGCCTCCTGGTAGAGCCGGTCGACCTCGTCCTTGACCTGCTCCGCCGGGGACCCGGGGTCGGCGCCGGCGGTGCCGTCGAGGACGCCGGTGGTCGCCGTGGCGGCCCCGGCGAGCGCCAGGGTCACGGCACGGCGCAGTGCCGTGCCGTACGAGGGGCGCTTCCTCGGTTTCTTGCGGTGCGCTGCCACGGGGTGCCGGGTCCTCTCCTCGGGCCGCCCGGGGCGGCGGCCGGCCGGCGGGCGGGTTCGCCGGTGGTGCCCGGCGAGTGCTGGTCAAGGAAGGTATGACGCAAGGTGACGGCCCCATCGCGCATTGTCCTTAGCTGTTCGTGTCGCGCCCGACCGCCGACCGGAGGCGACCGATGGGGGTGGTGGGTTGACCCCTTTCGGGCAGGTGTGACCGAAGTGGCGGAAGGAGGGTCCGAGGGGAGTGCCCGGTGGTATGGCGGGCGTCGGGAACGTCCTGGTCCGCTTAGGGTCACCTGGCCGGAAGCGAGCGGAACGCCCCGGTTAGAGTCCGCCCCATGGACGTACTCATCCATCTGGTCGTCGGCCTCCACATCATCGGCATCGCCGCGCTGCTGGGCGGGTTCCTCACCCAGCTGAAGGCGATGGGCGAGGGCACGGCCCGCTACACCCCCGCGATGCTGCACGGTGCGCTCACCATGCTGGTCACCGGTGTCGCGCTGGTCGGCCTCAACCAGGCCGACGGCAACACCGTCGACAACGTCAAGATCGGCGTCAAGCTGGCGTTGCTCGTGGTGATCCTCGGGCTCGTGTACGTGAAGCGGGACGACGAGGGCGTCGACAAGGGGTTGTTCGCTTTGGTCGGTGGGCTCACCGCGGCGAACGTGTTCATCGCAGTGCTCTGGACTTAGCCCCGCGCAGTTTCCCCGCGACCCCTTCTGGTACGCACACCTGGCGGTGCGCTGTTCGGCGCGGGTGCGCTGAGGTTCCCCGCGCAGTTCCCCGCGCCCCCTATCGGTACGTACACCTGGCGGTGCGCTGTTCGGCTCGGTGCGCTGCCGTTTCGCGCAGTTCCCCGCGCCCCCTATCGGGTGCGTCCCGGTCGGGGTGCGCTGTCCGGCGGGCGTGCGCTGAGCTGTTGCGCAGTTCCCCGCGCCCCCTGATCGGGTGGCTTGGCCGGGGGCTTGCCTGCGGGTTCGTCTGGGTTGCTCGCGCAGTTCCCCGCGCCCCTATCGGGGCCCGCCTGGCTGCGGGAGCCTGCCGGGCCCGTATCGGAGAAGCGCCCCAATTCAGGGGCGCGGGGAACTGCGCAACAGCGGGACGCACCCCAACCGACCAGCGCACCCCCAGGTGAACGCACCCAATAGGGGGCGCGGGGAACTGCGCGAAACACCCAGCGCACCCCCGCCGGACAGCGCACGCCCAGCGCAGCGCACCCGCGCCGAACAGCGCACCGCCAGGTGAACGCACCCGATCAGGGGCGCGGGGAACTGCGCAGAACCGCAGCGCACCCGCACGGGCCAACGCATACGCACCCGGGGCGCGAGGATCAGCCCTGGTCGCCCAGGTCCCGACGGGTCAGCCGACGCGACTTGCCGAGGAGCCGCCGCACAGCCACCGGATCCTTCTCCGAGCGCCCGACCCCGCGCACCGCATGCGGTGCGCACCACGCACAGCAACCCTTCCACCGCCGGTGAGGCGAATGTGCCATCGTTCGAGCCCTTCTCCAGACGCCCCGCCTTGGGGCCGGTCTGGCTCGAACACCTGCAAAGGGAGGGTCACTACGGGCATGGAGGCCATCCTCGCCCATGCACAGGGCTGTGACCAGCAGGTTCCCGGGACCGGTCCCGGTTGTCGGTGGTGCCGCCTAGACTCGGGAGGCGATGAGCAGCCTTTTCGACGACAACTTCCTCGCGGGACTCCAGCCCCCGCGCCCCGCAGGGGACGAGCAGCCCCCGCCGCCCGAGGACCACGGCCCGGAGGAGATCCCCGACGACCTGTTCGGCGGACGCTTCGACGCCCCGGTGCACCGGGACGCGCACTACCGCGACGGCGCCCCGCGCCCCCCGGTGGACCCGGCGTCCCTGCTGGAGGGCCTGAACGGCGAACAGCGCGCCGCCGTGGTGCACGCGGGCTCCCCGCTGCTCATCGTCGCGGGCGCCGGCTCCGGCAAGACCCGCGTACTCACCCACCGCATCGCCCACCTCCTCGCCGCCCGCGGGGCGCACCCCGGTGAGATCCTCGCGATCACCTTCACCAACAAGGCCGCGGGCGAGATGAAGGAGCGCGTCGAGCACCTGGTGGGCCCCCGGGCCGCCGCGATGTGGGTGATGACCTTCCACAGCGCGTGCGTGCGCATCCTGCGCCGCGAGTCGAAGAAGCTCGGCTTCACCTCCTCGTTCTCGATCTACGACGCGGCCGACTCCAAGCGCCTGATGGCCCTGGTCTGCCGTGATCTGGACCTCGACCCCAAGCGGTACCCGCCGAAGTCCTTCAGCGCGAAGATCTCCAACCTCAAGAACGAGCTGATCGACGAGGAGGACTTCGCCGCGCAGGCCGCCGGCACCGACGGCGGAGGAGGCTTCGAGCGGACCCTCGCCCAGGCGTACGCGCTCTACCAGTCGCGGCTGCGCGAGGCCAACGCCCTGGACTTCGACGACCTGATCATGACGACGGTCAACCTGCTGCGCGCCTTCCCGGACGTCGCCGAGCACTACCGCCGCCGCTTCCGGCACGTCCTCGTCGACGAGTACCAGGACACCAACCACGCCCAGTACGCCCTCGTCCGCGAGCTGGTCGGCCCCGCCGGCGGCACCCGCGCCGAGGACGAGCCGCCCCGCGCGGACGAGCTGCCGCCCGCCGAACTGTGCGTCGTGGGCGACGCCGACCAGTCGATCTACGCCTTCCGCGGGGCCACCATCCGCAACATCCTCCAGTTCGAGGAGGACTACCCGAACGCGAAGACGATCCTGCTGGAGCAGAACTACCGCTCCACGCAGACCATCCTGAGCGCCGCCAACGCCGTCATCGAGCGCAACGAGAGCCGCCGCCCCAAGAACCTGTGGACCAACGCGGGCGCGGGCGCGACGATCACCGGCTACGTCGCCGACACCGAGCACGACGAGGCGCAGTTCGTCGCCGACGAGATCGACCGGCTCACCGACGCGGGCGAGGCGAAGGCGGGCGACGTCGCCCTCTTCTACCGCACCAACGCCCAGTCCCGCGTCTTCGAAGAGGTCTTCATCCGCGTCGGCCTCCCGTACAAGGTCGTCGGCGGAGTCCGGTTCTACGAGCGCAAGGAGGTCCGTGACGTCCTCGCGTACCTGCGGGTGCTCGCCAACCCGGAGGACTCCGTACCGCTGCGCCGCATCCTGAACGTGCCCAAGCGCGGCATCGGGGACCGGGCCGAGGCGATGATCGACGCCCTCTCACAGCGCGAGCGGATCAGCTTCCCGCAGGCCCTGCGCCGGGTCGACGAGGCGTACGGGATGGCCGCCCGGTCCACCAACGCGGTGCGGCGGTTCAACACGCTGATGGAGGAGCTGCGGACCATCGTGGAGTCCGGGGCGGGTCCGGCCACCGTGCTGGAGGCCGTCCTCGAACGCACCGGATACCTCGCCGAACTCCAGTCCTCGACCGACCCGCAGGACGAGACCCGGATCGAGAACCTCCAGGAACTCGCCGCGGTCGCCCTGGAGTTCGAGCAGGAGCGGGGTGCCGCGGCGGAAGCCGCCGCAGCGGAGGGCGAGGCGGCCGGTCCGACCGGGGGCACCCTCGCCGAGTTCCTGGAGAAGGTCGCCCTCGTCGCCGACTCGGACCAGATCCCCGACGAGGACGACGGCTCCGGCGTCATCACCCTGATGACCCTGCACACCGCCAAGGGCCTGGAGTTCCCGGTGGTGTTCCTCACCGGCATGGAGGACGGCGTCTTCCCGCACATGCGGGCCCTCGGCCAGACGAAGGAGCTGGAGGAGGAGCGCCGCCTGGCGTACGTGGGCATCACCCGGGCGCGCGAGCGGCTGTACCTGACCCGGTCCACCCTGCGCAGTGCCTGGGGCCAGCCCTCCTACAACCCGCCGTCGCGGTTCCTGGAGGAGATCCCCGAGACCCATCTGCGGTGGAAGCGGACGGGCGGGGCGGCGCCGTCCGTCTCCGGTCCGGCGGCGGGCATCGCGGGTTCGTTGTCCAGTACGAGGTCACGGACCTCCGCGTCCGGTGCCTCCGGGTTCGCGACCCGACGGGTGTCGGAGAAGCCGGTGATCGCCCTCGCGGTGGGGGACCGGGTCACCCACGACCAGTTCGGGTTGGGCACGGTGGTCTCGTTGGACGGCGTCAACGACAAGGCCACGGCCACGATCGACTTCGGGGACGCCAGGCCGAAGCGGCTGGTGCTGCGGTACGCCCCCGTCGAGAAGCTGTGAAGCGGTGAAGCTGTGAAGCCCTAGTCGTTGCGGGTGGGGCGGTCCTTCGGGGCCGCCCCGACGGCGAACCGGGGGTGGGGGATCAGGTGGGGTCGAGGCCGTGGCTGCGGAACCAGGCCAGCGGGTCGACGGGTGACCCGCCGCCCGGGCGGACCTCGAAGTGGAGGTGCGGGCCGGTGGAGTTGCCGGAGTCGCCGGCGTAACCGATGACGTCGCCCGCCTTCACGGGACCGTTCACGATCCCGTACCGCGACAGGTGGCAGTACCAGGTCTCGGTGCCGTCCTTGGCGGTGACGATGACCATGTTCCCGTACGCGGAGTGGACCTGCGTCCGCACGGTGCCGTCGGTCGCGGCCATCACCGGCGTGCCGTACCCGACGGGGAAGTCGATGCCCGAGTGCAGGGACATCCAGTTGATGCCGGCCTGGCCGTAGTAGGCGCTGAGCCCGTTCTGCTTCACCGGCAGCATGAACTTGGGCCGCAGCCGCTCCTTGAGGGCGGCGGCCTCGGCGGCCTTCTTGCGGTCCGCCTCCTGCTTGGCCTTGAGGTCGATCCGCTCCTGGGTCCGGCTGGCGCGGTCCGCGAAGTCGCCCGCGTCGGCGGAGAGGCCGGCGATCTGGGAATCGAGCTTGTTGTTCGCGACGGACGGCTTGACCGCGGTCGGGTCCGGCGCGGCGACCGTCTTCTCCTTGCTGTCGCCGTCGCTGGCCATGGTCACCGATGCGGCGGCGATCCCGGCCACGCCCATCACACAGGCGGAGGGCACGGCGACGGTCAGCAGGGCGGAGCGCTTGGCCGGGGGCCGGCGGCGGGACCGGGAGGCGGGGGCGGCGCGGCGCGACAGCACGACGGGCGCGGCGTCGGGGTGGTGGTGGTCCGCCCCGCCTTCGGCGGGAAGCCCGCCGGGCCTACCGGGCGCGGGGGGTCCGTCGGCGGGGACGACCTCGGGCAGGACGGTCGTCGCGTCCGCTCCGGAGTCCCCGTAGAGGTCGAGCGGACCGCAGATGGTCTCCTGCTGGGCGAAGGCCACCCGTTCGGGTTCCGCGTACGACTCCTGCGGGGCGACGGGCTGTTCGTATTCCCCATGTTCCCCGTGTTCCCCGTACTCCCCATAGGAAGGGGCCGGGCCGCCGGAGTTCCAGGCGGTGGCGTCGTACGTGCCGGAGTCGTACTCCTGCGCGGCGAAGGTGCGGGTGTCGTACGTGGCACCCGTGAACTGCTGGGTCTGCCACTGCCCGGTGTCGGCGGCCTCGGGGAGCTGCTGCTCGGGGATGCCGCCGAGCGGGTACGCGGGAACGTCCCAGGTGCCGGTGGTCGTGTAGGAACCGGTGGCCCCGGTGTCGTACGTGTGGTGCTGCGCGGCGTACGCGTCGTAGTTCAGGGAGGCGTGGGTGCCGGCGTCGGCGACCGTGCCCCAGGAACCGGTGTCGTACGCGCCGGTCGTGTCGGCCGGGGCGGCCATGTCCCCGAAGAGGGGGTCGGCGGCGAAGGTGGTGGTGAACGAGGAGCTGGAGTGGCCGTCGTACCCCCCGTACCCGCCGTGCTGCGTGCCCTGGTCGTACGACCCGAAGGGAGACGGAGCCGCTTCCTGGGGTGCTGCCGGGGGAGTTGCGGTCCCCGCCGGGTGACGGTCGTTCACCAACTTCTCTTTCGCTCGGAAGCAGGAGCTGGGCTGGGACCTGACGGCGGTGCCGCTGAGAGAGCGGGCCCAGGGGGCGGAACAGTGCGGCGACTGTACCCGGCGGTATGCGGGCGCGACAATCTTCGTCGGGCTTCCTGGGGTGGGGAAACGGGCATTCAGCCGCCTTTTGACGGGGCCTCGACGGAGCCTTGGCCGTGCGTTCGAACGGCGTTCGATTCGCAGAAGCCAAGGGGGTTACGCGGTCCTGGGGGTCGGGGATGGGAGCGCGTTGGGGTGTTGGGGGGTGGTGTGGAGCGCGCCGGGGGCGCTTGTGGTGCGGTGACACCGGTGTCGGCCGGGGTGTCGGCGGGTCGCCGGAGTCTCGGTCGGCGTTTCCGTCGGGTGGTGGGGATCAGGCCGCGGTGCGACCGTCGGCGCCACGGTTGCCGGAACGGGGTGTGACGTCGGTCACATTTCCGTGGGGCTGTCGCCGGAGTGCGCGGGCGTGCCGCGTGCCGTCGGTGGCTTCGCCGCCGGGGCCGTCACCGTCGAGAGCCGCCCGGACGCCCGCCGTGACCGTCGGGTGAACGGGGAGTGCGAGGTGGCCGACCCCGCTGACGCGCACCGCGCGGGCGAGCAGGTCGGGATGGTCCAGGCGGGCCGTCTCCAGGGGGTCCATCACCTGGTCCAGATCGCTCCAGAAGCTCACGAACCGGGTCCGGCAGCCCGGTGCCGGAAGGGCCAGTTCCGCGATCACCTCGGAGTCCGGCCGCATCTGTCGCACCACCGGATGCAGGTCCATCAACGGCACGGCCCGGGTCCCGGCGTGCGGGGTCCCCAGCGTCACCACGGTCCGCACCCGGGCGTCACCGCCGAGGCGCTGGACGTAGTAACGGGCGATCAGTCCGCCGAGGCTGTGTCCGACGAGGTCCACCTCGTCCCGACCCGTGCGGGCGCACAGTTCCTCGACGTACCGGCCGAGGTTTCCGGCGGCGGT
Organism: Streptomyces sp. NPDC059816; assembly: GCF_042732055.1. Lineage (NCBI taxonomy): Bacteria > Bacillati > Actinomycetota > Actinomycetes > Kitasatosporales > Streptomycetaceae > Streptomyces > Streptomyces sp. NPDC059816. Next base: position 61,446 of record NZ_JBHWIQ010000017.1, on the reverse strand, counting down.
CCGGATGTCGCAGGTCAGCGGGGAGTGGTTCAGCGCCTCGACCCGCCGCCCGTGCCGTCCGAGCACCCGTCGCAACAGGACGAACACGGAGCGGTTGTCCACGAAGCCGTGCAGCAGCACCACCGGGGGGCCCGGGTCCGTCCGGTCGGGCGTGTCGGACCGTCCGTCACGGGACTCACGGGACTCACGGGACTCACGGGGGAGCGGCGGTGCGGGGAGGGAGAGCGGTCGGCCGTCGGGCGGGACCTCGGGCGGGCCGTCGGGGACATGGGGCCCGTCCGAGGAGTGGGTGAGGGTGCCGCGCCGTTCCTGGACCAGCCCCGAGGGGTAGAGCAGGAGGTGCCCGGCGAGGACCGCGGCCTCCAGCGCGGTGGCCTTGAGCAGGCCGGCGCGGGTGAGCTCGGCGCGCTCCGCACCGGCCGGGGGGAGCGGGAACGGCAGCCGCAGCAGGGAGAGCGAGACCGGAAGGAACGGCAGCGGCGGCAGGCCCCGGCCGGGGGGCACCGGCTCGCCCAGTGCCAGGGCGCGGGCCAGCGGTAGGCACCGGAGCAACGGCGGGGACAACGGCCCCACGCGGGTCACCTTCATCGGCGGACCTCCCGTCGGCACCCCGGGGACGGCTCTGTCCTCGGATGCCCTCAGGGGAACCAGGCGACCGTCCCGTCCGTCCCGCGCCCGGCTCGGCGCGGACGGCCGTACGGCTTGCGGCCCGTTCCCCGCCGCCGGTCCGCGTGGCTCGCGGTCCCGTGGGAGCGGGGGGAGCGGTGCGTGCCGTGGCTCCCGCGCGCCCGCTGCCGGGGCGGCCCTCGCGGGTTGCCGCGGTGACGGACGCGGTGAACGTGTCCCACGGTGTGATTTCCCCCTCGGTCGGCATCACGAAACTGCCGGCCCTCGGGCGCCCGGGATAACGTTCGTTCACTGACCGGGCCCGTGGGGCCGGGGGCACCGGCCCCGCACGGCGGGAACCACCGCCGTGCACACGGCGGGTGACCGTGGGTACATGCCCGTCGGGCGGGTTCGTTCTCGTACGTACTGGGAGGCAGTGATGGGTGTGGCAGCCGGGCCGATCCGTGTGGTCGTCGCCAAGCCGGGGCTCGACGGTCATGACCGAGGGGCGAAGGTCATCGCACGGGCGCTGCGGGACGCCGGTATGGAGGTCATCTACACCGGGCTCCACCAGACGCCGGAGCAGGTCGTCGCCACGGCGATCCAGGAGGACGCCGACGCGATCGGCATGTCCATCCTGTCCGGCGCCCACAACACCCTCTTCGCCCGGGTCATCGAACTGCTCAGGGAGCGCGACGCGGAGGACATCCTGGTCTTCGGCGGCGGCATCATCCCCGAGGCCGACATCGCCCCGCTCAAGGCACTCGGCGTCGCCGAGATCTTCACCCCCGGTGCCACCACCACCTCCATCGTGGACTGGGTGCGGGCGAATGTCCGCCAGTCCGCCGGGGCGTGACCGCGCTCTCCGGGCGCCCCCCGGCCCGTGCGATCCGCGCCCGCCCGGCGCGGGCCCGCGCCAGTCTTCCCTGCGGGTGCGTCGTGCTTGCTCGCGCCGTTCCCCGCGCCCCTGACGGGGCGCCTCATCGCCATCCGCCCCCAACACGCCCCCCGGGTATGGCCCCCCGCACGGGCCCCGATAGGGGCGCGGGGAACGGCGCGAGCAACCCCGACGCACCCGCACGGGACAACGCACCCGCAGGGGGACGCACCCAAGGGGCGCGGGGAACGGCGCGAGCAACCACCGCGCACCCGCACGGGGACACTGGCGCGGGCCCGCGCCGGGTCACGGGGCGTCCGGAGCCAACTCGGCCCGCATCACCGCACGCAACTCCAAGGTGCCCAGCAGGCGTTGGAAGGACTCCGCCCAGTAGCCGCCCGCACCGGGCGCCGCGTCCTCCGACTCGTCCGGAGTCGCCGTCAACCCGGTCAGCCGCTCCCCTTCGGCGGGGTCGAGGCATCGCTCCGCCAACCCCATCACCCCGCTGAAGCTCCACGGGTAACTCCCCGCGTCCCGAGCGATGTTCAGTGCGTCGACCACCGCCCCACCGAGCGCCGGGGACCACGGGACCGCACAACCGCCGAGCAACTGGAACGCCTCCGAGAGGCCGTGCGTCGCGATGAATCCGGCGACCCAGTCGGCCCGCTCCCCGGCGCCGAGCACGGCCAGCAGCTTCGCCCGCTCCGCCAGGGACACCGCGCCGGGGCCGCCCGCGCCCGGTGCGGCGGGGGCGCCGAGCAGCACCCGGGCCCAGCCGGCGTCCCCCTGCCGGATCGCCGCCCGGCACCACGCGGCGTGCAGGTCGTCGCGCCAGCCCTCGGCCACCGGGAGCGCGAGCACCGCCCGGGCGTCCGGCACGCCCAGGCGCCCCGGCCAGGTGGCGAGCGGGGCGGCCTCCACCAGCTGGCCCAGCCACCAGGACCGTTCGCCCCGGCCCGCCGGGGGTCTCGCCAGCACGCCGTCGCGTTCCATGTCCGGGTCGCACGTCCGCGGCGCCGTCACCACGATCCCGGCGGCCCCTCCCGCGGGGTCGGGGGCCACGCACGCCGCGGCCCGCTCCGCCATCCGTGCGGCGAGCGCCGAGCCGGGCAGCGCCGCGAGGAGGTCGGCCGCGGTCGCCCGGACATTGCGGCTGCGGTCGGCGAGGGCCACCTCCAGGAACGGTTCGTCGGCCGGACCGAGCCCCGCGCGGAACGCATCGAGGAACATCAGCCGGTCCTCCGCGCGTTCGGCGTCCCAGGTGCTGCGGAGCAGGGCCCGGGCGGCGGCCGGGTCATGGCCGCGCACCGTGTCGAACAGGGCGGCCCGTTCGGCGAACAGGCCCTCCCGCCAGAGGCGGGCCACCGCCTGCGGGTCGTCGACGGACGGCAGGGACGACCCGGGGCCCGGGGCCGCCCGCAGCACGAAGCGCCACCGCGGGTTGAGCCGGGCCAGCCACCGGGCACGGGGACCCGCGTACGCGAGGACCGCGGGGCGCAGGTCCGTACGGGAGCGGGCCGCGTCCAGCAGGTCGGGCAGCAGCTCCGGCGGAGGTGCGTAGCCGTGCGTGTTCGCGGCGGTGAGCCACTGGGGAAGCAGCTCCGTCAGATCCGGTGCGGCGGCCCGGCGCGCTGCGCCGGCCGTCCGCGGACGGTCCGCGAGCAGCGTCGCCAATCGGTGCGCCGCCTCGCGCGGGGTCGGCGGTCGGGAGTCCTCGGGCGCGGGCCCGGGCAACGGGGCTCCCGTCGCGGGGGTCAGGCCCGCGCGGCGTCGTAGGACCTCCCCGGCGGCTGCGTCCAGCAGGCCCCGTGGACCCGGCTCCGTGCTTGGGGCCTCGCGGCGTGCGGTGCCGAGCAGTGCGGCCACCACCCAGTCGTCCCACTTGCCGCTCACCGGACCACCTCCCGTTCGTGTCTTCCTGCGGGTGCGTCGTGCTTGCTCGCGCCGTTCCCCGCGCCCCTTCGGTGCGCTTCCCTGCGGGTGCGTTGTTTCTGTGCGGTGCGCTGGTGATTCGCGCAGTTCCCCGCGCCCCTGACGGGCCGCACCTCACCGTCGCCAGCCCCCGACACGTCCCCCGGCGCACGGCCCCGACGCATGGCCCCGGCACGGGCCCCGATAGGGGCGCGGGGAACTGCGCGAGCAACCACCGCGCACCCGCACGGGACAACGCACCCGCAGGGGACAACGCACCCGCAGGGAAGGTCGCGCCGCCCGGGGTCAGGTGAGCGATACCACCGGCCCGTCACGGGCCCACGCGCTGAGCGGTCGCAGACCCACGTGCCCCAGCTCCCCGAACACGGTGACCGCCGAGCCGCCCGCGAGGGAGATCAGCCGCCACAGCCCCGCGCCGCCCAGGAACCCACGGGCCAGCGGCAACGCCCGCCCCGTCCCCGGATCGACCACCTGCCCGAGGTCCCCCGCCAGCACCGGGACCACCCCCGCGACCGTCACCGCCAGGTGCTCCGCCCAGGGATCGGCCGCCACGCCCGCCCCGTACGCCGCGACCGCCTCCGCCACCCGCACCCCGGTCGGCAGCGCGAGGTCGTGCGACGACGCCGTCACCACGGCATCCGCCCCCAGGTCCACCCGCGACCGGCCCGCCCCCGGGTACGGGACCACCGCGGCCTCCACCACGCCCCCGACCGGGAGCGACAGCGCGGGCTCCCGCCCGGCCGCCCCGTACGACAGCACCAGGGCCGTCCGCCCGGACCGCGCCCCGTGCACCCAGATCCGCCGGGTCGTCAACGGGGGCTCCACCGTGTCGTACTGCGCCAGCACCGACCACCGGTCCGGCACCGGCTCCCCCTCCGCCGCGCACGGCAGCCCGACCCGCGTCCGCACCGTGGTCGCGAGGTCCCCCGGCAACGCGTCCCGCCGCAACCAACCCCGGGCCAACAGGTGCAACAGCGCGCACTCCTCCAGCATCCGCACCGGCCACCCCGGGCCCGAACCGGCGAGCGCTGCCAACTCCCGCGCCCGGGAGGCCAACCCCGGCGCCTGCGCATCGACCATCCGGGCCGCCGTCTCCTCCCAGAACGCCCGCCCCTCCCGTTCCGCCGCCGCCAGCCCGCCGCGCAGCACGTCCGCGAGCCGCCGCTCCAACTCCTCGGCCCCCGCCGTCACCCGGGCCTCCCGCCGCGCCGCGCGCCGGCGCGCCGCGGCCCGGGCCGACGCGGTGTCGGGCCCGGCTCCGCGGTCCGACACCGCGTCAGCCAGGCCCGCCCCCTTCGCGTCCTTCATCGCACCCACCCCCTGCCCAGCCATGTCACCGAAGGTAGGCCCTCCCACTGACAACCGCTCCTGACCTGCGAGTTCACCCTCCAGCGAGGTCACTGTCAGTGGTGTGGTGCACGGTGGACACCGGATCAGAACCGTCGATCTGGAGGGGGAACGCCGATGTCCGTGTCCGCGCCCACACCCACGCCGTCCGTCCGGTCGGGCTCGGAAGGAGCCGAGGGGACCCGAGGAGCCGAGGGGACGGACGGATCGGCCGCGCGGGTGCTGCGACCACACGCCGAACACGCCTTCGCCGCCGAACTCGGCGCGCTGGCCGCCCAGGACGACCGCCCGCGCCCCGAACGCTGGCGGCTCTCCCCCTGGGCCGTCGCCACCTACCTGCTCGGCGGCACGCTCCCCGACGGCACCGTCATCACCCCCAAGTACGTGGGCCCGCGCCGCATCGTCGAGGTCGCCGTCAGCACGCTCGCCACCGACCGGGCGCTGCTCCTGCTCGGCGTGCCGGGCACGGCGAAGACCTGGGTGTCGGAACACCTCGCGGCGGCCGTCAGCGGGGACTCCACCCTGCTCGTCCAGGGCACCGCGGGCACCCCGGAGGAAGCGATCCGCTACGGCTGGAACTACGCCCGGCTGCTCGCCCACGGCCCCCGGCGCGACGCCCTGGTCCCCAGCCCCGTGATGCGGGCCATGGCCGAGGGCGCCACGGCCCGCGTCGAGGAGTTGACCCGCATCCCCGCCGACGTGCAGGACTCGCTGATCACGATCCTCTCCGAGAAGACCCTCCCGATCCCCGAACTGGGCGAGGAGGTCCAGGCCGTCGGCGGGTTCAACCTCATCGCCACCGCCAACGACCGGGACCGCGGCGTCAACGACCTGTCGAGCGCGCTGCGCCGCCGCTTCAACACGGTCGTCCTGCCGTTGCCCGCAAGCGCCGAGGCCGAGGTCGAGATCGTCACCCGCCGGGTCGACCAGCTCGGCCGCGCGCTCGACCTGCCGTCGGCACCGGACGGCACCCTGGAGATCAGACGCGTCGTCACGGTCTTCCGCGAGCTGCGCGGCGGGATCACCGCGGACGGGCGGACGAAGGTGAAGTCCCCGAGCGGCACCCTCTCCACCGCCGAGGCGATCTCGGTCGTCACCCAGGGCCTCGCGCTGGCCGCCCACTTCGGCGACGGGGTGCTGCGCCCCGCCGACGTCGCCGCCGGACTGCTGGGGGCGGTGGTCCGCGACCCGGCCGCCGACCGGACCGTCTGGCGGGAGTACCTGGAGACGGTGGTCCGCGAACGCGAGGGCTGGGCCGACCTCTACCGCGCCTGCCGCGAGGTGGACGGATGACCGGACGGGCCGGCCCGGGCCGCGCGGGGCCCGGGCCGCTGCTGCTGGGCGTGCGGCACCACGGCCCCGGTTCGGCGCGGGCCGTGGCGGCGGCCCTGGACGCGGCCGGACCGCGCGCCGTGCTCATCGAGGGCCCGCCCGAGGCGGACGCGCTGCTGCCGCTCGCCGCGGACCCGGCGATGCGGCCTCCGGTGGCCCTGCTCGCCCATGTGCTGGACGGGCCGGGACCCTCCGCGTCCTCGGCGCCCGCTGTGTCCTATGCGTGCTGGCCGTTCGCCGACTTCTCCCCGGAGTGGGTCGCCCTGCGCTGGGCGTTGCGGCACGGCGTTCCGGTCCGGTTCATCGACCTCCCGGCCGCTCACTCGCTGGCCCGCGCGGTCCCCGATGCGGACGCACCCGAGGGAGCGCCGGCGCCGCAGCACGCCGACCCCCTCGCCGTGTTGGCGGGGCTCGCCGGGTACGAGGACCCGGAGCACTGGTGGGAGGACGTCGTGGAACACCGGGGCACCACCGCCACGGACCAGTCCACCCTGTCCGATTCGTCCGACCCCCTCGCTCCGTTCGCTCCGTTCGAAGCGCTCGCCGAAGCCATGACCGCGCTCCGCGAGGCGCCCCCCTACGCAGACACCACCGGTACCGACCCGGGCCACGTCGATGACTGGGACCTGATCCGCGAGGCCCACATGCGGCTGCGCCTGCGGGCCGCCCGGCGCGAGTTCGGGGACGACGTGGCCGTGGTGTGCGGCGCCTGGCACGTCCCCGCGCTGGGCGCCCGGGTCGCGGTCTCGGCGGACCGGGCCCGACTGCGCGGACTGCCCAAGGTCAAGGCGGAACTGACCTGGGTGCCGTGGACCCACCGCAGGCTCGCCCAGGCCGGCGGCTACGGCGCCGGCATCGAGTCCCCCGGCTGGTACGGGCACCTGTTCCGGTGCGTCGACCGTCCCGTGGAGCGTTGGTTGATCGAGGTCGCCGGCCTCCTCAGGGACGAGGGCCGGACCGTCTCGCCCGCACACGTCATCGAGGCGGTGCGGCTCGCCGGGACCCTCGCGGCACTGCGCGGCCGTCCGCTGCCCGGCCTGCCCGAGACCCTGGACGCCGTGCGCGCCGTGATGTGCGAGGGCTCGGACGTCCCACTGGCCCTGGTCCACGACCGGCTCGTCGTCGGGGACGTCCTCGGACGGGTGCCCGACGGGACGCCCGCCGTGCCGCTCCAACGGGACCTCACCCGGCTCCAACGCCGACTGCGGCTCACCCCGGAGGCGGGGGACCGGGAGCGCCACCTCGACCTGCGCAACGAGACCGACGCGGCCCGCAGCCGGCTGTTGCACCGGCTGCGGCTGCTCGGCGTGGCCTGGGGGGAGCCGTCCGACGCCCCCGGCTCCACCGGGACCTTCCGGGAGGGATGGCGGCTGCGGTGGGAACCGGAGTTGTCGGTGCGGGTCGCCGAGGCCGGCGTCTGGGGGACCACGGTGCACGCCGCCGCGACCGCGCGGGCCCGGGCGGACGCGGTGTCGGCCGGGCACCTCGCGGACGTCACGGCACTGGCCGAACGCTGTCTGCTCGCCGGGCTCGGGGACGCGCTCCCGGTGGTGGTGCGGGTGCTCGCCGACCGGGCCGCCCTCGACACGGACGTCGGTCGGCTCGCCGTGGCGCTGCCCGCCCTGGTGCGTTCGGTGCGGTACGGCGATGTCCGGGGCACCGGGACCGGGGCGCTGCGGAAGGTCGCCGAGGGCCTGGCCGACCGGATCTGCGTCGGCCTGCCGTCCGCGTGCGCCTCGCTGGACGAGGAGGCCGCCGCCCGGATGTGCGGCCAATTGGAGGCGGTGCACGGCGCGGTGCGACTGCTCGCCGAAACAGCTGAGACAGGAGCAACAGCCGAAGCGGCCGGTGCGCCGGACACCGCCGCTCCCGCCCGCGGCCCGCTGCCCCGCTGGTACGCCGTGCTGCGTGTGCTCGCCGACCGGGACACGGTGTCCGCTACGGTCCGGGGCCGCGCGGCCCGCGTCCTGCTGGACGACGGGGAACTGCCCGAGGACGGGGCGGCCCGGCTGATGGGGCTCGCCCTGTCGCCCGGCACCCCGCCCCGCGAGGCCGCCGCCTGGCTGGACGGATTCCTCGGGCAGGGCCCCGACGGCGGTCTGCTCCTCGTCCACGACCAGCGGCTGCGGAACCTGGTCGACGGCTGGCTGTGCGCCGTCCCGGAGGGAGCGTTCACGGACGTGCTCCCGCTGCTCCGCAGGACGTTCTCCGGCTACGGACCCGCGATCCGTCGCACCCTGGGCGAGCTGGTGCGCGGACGACCCCGGGCCGGGGAGACGACCGCGGGCCCCGACGGCTTCGGCCCGGAGACCGACCGGGCCCGGTCCGCCGCGGTGCTGCCGGTGCTGGCCCTGCTCCTCGGCGCACCGGCGCCCGCCACCCCGCCCGGACCGACGGGCGACCGTTCCACCGCCCCGCACCCCAAGGCCGCCCCGCATCCCGAGACCGCCCCGCACTCCGAGGAGGCCCCCGCATGACCGATGCGACCGGAGGAGGAACCCCGGACCACCTCGAACGGGGCCCGGCGGCCGACGAGCGGGCCAGACGCTGGCGACTGGTCCTCGGCGCGGCGGCCGACGGCCCGGGGCCCCCGCTCCACGGGCGGGACGCGGCGATGGACGGCGCCCTCGCCGCCCTCTACGAGGCTCCCGCCGCGGACCCGGGCACCGGCGGCGACCGCTCCGGCGGGCTCGGCGCCTCGGCCCCGTCCGTGGCGCGCTGGCTGGGGGACATCCGTACGTACTTCCCGTCCCCGGTGGTGCAGGTCATGCAGCGGGACGCCCTCGACCGGCTCGGGCTGTCCGCGCTGCTGCTGGAACCGGAACTGCTCGAAGCGGTGGAGGCCGACGTCCACCTGGTGGGCACCCTGCTGTCGCTGCACCAGGCCATGCCGGAACGGACCCGACAGACCGCCCGTACGGTCGTCCGCACGGTCGTGACGCAGCTGGAGCAACGCCTCGCGACCCGGACCCGGGCCGCCGTCAAGGGCGCCCTCGACCGGAGCGCCAAGGTGCGTCGGCCCCGCCACCGCGACATCGACTGGAACCGCACGATCGCCGCCAACCTGAAGCACTACCTCCCCGAACACCGCACGGTGGTGCCCGAGCGACTGGTCGGCCACGGGCGGGCCGCCGAGTCGCTCGCCAAGGAGGTGATCCTCTGCGTCGACCAGTCGGCGTCGATGGCGACCTCGGTGGTCTACGCGTCGGTGTTCGGCGCGGTGCTGGCGTCGATGCGGTCGCTCGCCACCCGGCTCGTGCTCTTCGACACCTCCGTGGTCGACCTGACCGGGGAACTGCACGACCCGGTCGACGTGCTGTTCGGCGCCCGGCTCGGCGGCGGCACCGACATCAACCGGGCGCTCGCCCACTGTCAGCGGCACCTCACCCGGCCGGCCGACACGGTGGTCGTCCTGATCTCCGACCTGTACGAGGGCGGGGTCCGGGGCGAGCTGCCGAAGCGGGTGGCGGCGATCAAGGCGTCCGGGGCGCAGTTCGTGGCACTGCTGGCGCTGTCCGACGAGGGCACGCCCGCGTACGACCGGGAGCACGCGCGGGCGCTCGCCGCGCTCGGCGTGCCGGTCTTCGCCTGCACGCCCGAGGCGTTCCCCGAGGTGATGGCCGCAGCGATCGAGCGCAGACCCCTGCCGGTGCCCGCCGACTAGCAACCGCTGAGCACCGTCACCGTGTGGTCCGGCCGGCCGCACACCCGCCGCTCGGGGTGGGGCGGGTCTCGTGAATCACACGCCTCCCACGTGCCCCACTGGGCCTTGTGACTGTTATCACCGCCCCCGGACCACCCGAGATTCAAGGTCCCCCGTCAGTCGGGGATAACCTGCGAGACGGACATGCCGCGTACCCGGCCGACCGTGTGCGCCCCCCAAGTGACCGCGGAGTCACGTTGCCCCTCGCGGCACGCCCACGCAGACAACGAACCGCGAGACCACGATAGGGACGGACGCGCGTGGACCTGTTCGAGTACCAGGCGAGGGACCTCTTCGCCAAGCACGGTGTACCGGTGCTGGCCGGTGAAGTCATTGATACGCCTGAGGCGGCGCGCGAAGCGACTGAGCGACTGGGCGGCAAGTCCGTCGTCAAGGCGCAGGTGAAGGTCGGTGGCCGCGGCAAGGCGGGCGGCGTCAAGCTGGCCGCGACGCCGGACGAGGCCGTCGCCCGCGCGACGGACATCCTCGGCCTCGACATCAAGGGCCACACGGTCCACAAGGTGATGATCGCCGAGACCGCGCCCGAGATCGTCGAGGAGTACTACGTTTCGTACCTCCTCGACCGCACCAACCGGACCTTCCTCGCCATGGCGTCGGTCCAGGGCGGCATGGACATCGAGGAGGTCGCGGAGAAGACCCCCGAGGCCCTCGCCAAGGTCCCCGTCGACGCCAACAAGGGCGTGACCATCGAGGCCGCCCGCGCGATCGTCGCCCAGGCGAAGTTCCCGGCCGAGGTCGCCGAGCAGGTCGCCGAGATTCTGGTGACGCTGTGGGACACCTTCAAGGCCGAGGACGCGCTCCTGGTCGAGGTCAACCCGCTGGCCAAGGTCGTCGACGGCCGGGTCATCGCCCTGGACGGCAAGGTCTCCCTGGACGCGAACGCCGAGTTCCGTCAGCCGGGGCACGCCGCCCTGGAGGACAAGGACGCGGCCGACCCGCTGGAGGCCGCGGCCAAGGCCAAGAACCTCAACTACGTCAAGCTGAACGGCGAGGTCGGCATCATCGGCAACGGCGCGGGGCTCGTGATGAGCACCCTCGACGTCGTCGCGTACGCCGGTGAGAACCACGGCGGCGTGAAGCCCGCCAACTTCCTCGACATCGGCGGCGGCGCCTCCGCGCAGGTCATGGCGGACGGCCTGGAGATCATCCTGGGCGACCCGGACGTCAAGTCCGTGTTCGTCAACGTCTTCGGTGGCATCACCGCCTGTGACGAGGTCGCCAACGGCATCGTCCAGGCCCTCCAGCTGCTCAAGGACAAGGGCGAAGAGGTCTCCAAGCCGCTCGTCGTGCGCCTCGACGGCAACAACGCGGAGCTGGGTCGCAAGATCCTGTCCGACGCCAACCACCCGCTGGTGCAGCGCGTGGACACCATGGACGGAGCGGCCGACAAGGCCGCCGAGCTCGCGGCTGCGAAGTAAGGGACGAGGTTCTCACAGCCATGGCTATCTTCCTCACCAAGGACAGCAAGGTCATCGTCCAGGGCATGACCGGGGCGACCGGCATGAAGCACACCCGCCTCATGCTCGGTGACGGCACCAACGTCGTCGGCGGGGTGAACCCGCGCAAGGCGGGCACCTCGGTCGACTTCGACGGCACCGAGATCCCCGTCTTCGGCTCGGTCAAGGACGCGATCGACAAGACCGGCGCCGACGTCACGGTCATCTTCGTCCCGGAGAAGTTCACCAAGGACGCGGTCGTCGAGGCGATCGACGCCGAGATCCCGCTCGCCGTGGTGATCACCGAGGGCATCGCGGTGCACGACTCGGCGGCCTTCTGGGCGTACGCGGTCGAGAAGGGCAACAAGACCCGGATCATCGGCCCGAACTGCCCCGGCATCATCACCCCGGGCCAGTCGAACGTCGGCATCATCCCCGGCGACATCACCAAGCCGGGTCGCATCGGCCTGGTCTCGAAGTCCGGCACGCTGACGTACCAGATGATGTACGAGCTGCGCGACATCGGCTTCACCACCGCCGTCGGCATCGGTGGCGACCCGATCATCGGCACCACGCACATCGACGCGCTCGCCGCGTTCCAGGACGACCCCGAGACCGAGCTGATCGTCATGATCGGCGAGATCGGTGGCGACGCCGAGGAGCGGGCGGCCGACTTCATCAAGGCCAACGTCACCAAGCCGGTCGTCGGCTACGTGGCCGGCTTCACCGCGCCCGAGGGCAAGACGATGGGCCACGCCGGCGCCATCGTCTCCGGTTCCTCCGGTACGGCGCAGGCCAAGAAGGAGGCCCTGGAGGCCGCTGGCGTCAAGGTCGGCAAGACCCCGACCGAGACGGCGACCCTGGCGCGCGAGCTGCTGAAGTAGTTCCCGCTCAGCTGGCGCACAGCACGGCCGGTGGGCCGCACCCTCACGGGGTGCGGCCCACCGGCCGTTGTGGGCACCGCTCAGTGCAGCTCCGGATGCGTCCGGTACGGGCCGCGGCGGGGGGCCTCGCGGAGCAGGTCGCGCAGGGCCAGCCGCTCGCCCGTGAGCGGACCGGGACCCATCCGCGGCGGAACGCCCCGCACGCTCTCCGGCGGGGCCTCGGGCGGCTCGTACGCGGTCGGCGCGGTGCGCAGGGTCAGCGCCGTCGCCCCGAGGATCAGCACGGTGAACGCGATGGCCGTCCGGGTCCAGAACCGGGTGCGGCGCTCGCAGTCCTCCCGGATCGTCCCCACCCGGGGCGGTTGCAGCTTCTCGCCGCGCGCCAACCGGTCCAGGCCCTGGTGCAGCGCGGTCGGGTCGCCCAGCCCGGGCACGCGCTCGGCCACGCTGCGGCGGGCGTTCGTCAACCGGTTCGCCGTCGCCGGGGTGCTCGCCTCGGTCTCCGCCGCGGTCTCCGGCAGGTCCAGCCCGACGCCGTCGTACAACAACAGCGTCCGGCGGTGGGCGGGCGGCAGCTCCAGCAGCGCGCCCAGCAGCGCACGGTCGTCGGGGTGCGCCGGGGGCGGTTCGGGCTGGCGGTGCGCCCGCCGGAACCGGTGCCAGGGCGACATCGCGTACTCGTACGCGGCGGCCCGCACCCAACCCGCCGGGTCCCGGTCCACGGCGACCTCCGGCCACCGCTGCCACGCCTGGTGGAACGCCCGTTCCACCGACTCCTGGGCGAGCGTCCGCCGCCCGGTGAGCAGGTACGCCTGACGCACGAGCGCGGGGGCGCTGTGCCCGTACAGCTGGTCGAACGCCTGGGTGGCGGTGAGTCCGTCGGCGCGCTCGGCGACGACCACGGAACTGTCGGCCGCGTGCCGGCGCCCGAACGGGCCCGTCACGGGCAGGGGCTGGGCGATGGCGTTCACGGGTGACTGCCCTCCGGGCGGTGCGTGACTGTGGTGGCGGACCTGGCCCGCGAGCGGGGGCGCGGTGGAGCGCGGCGGCGTGGTGCCGGGGCGGCGCCCGTGGGCGGGCGGCCGGGTGGGTGCGCGGGGCGGCGCGGGCGCTCGGGACGGCGTGGCGGGCGCCCTGGTGGCGGCCCGCCGCTCCGCCACCCCGCCCACCGTCTCGACCGCCTCAGCCGTCCGAAGCGCCTCGACCGCCTCGACCGTCTCCGTCGGGTACGGCCGATCGGGTGCAGTGAGTTCCGCCCGGAGCTCCGCCAGCAGGGTCGCGTACGCGTGGCGCTTGCGACCGCGCGGGTCGGTCCGGCCCGATTCCCAGGACCGTACGGTCTCCCGGGTGACCCCCACCCGGGCGGCCACCTGCTCCTGGGTCAGCGCTCCCGCCTCGCGCAACCGGCGCCGCTCCTTCGGCGGCGGCAGGGCGGCGGCGGGCCGGCTCACCACGGGTGCCCCGTCCTGGGGCGGGCCGACCACGCGTACGCCGTCCCCGAACAGAAGCCGGGCCACCGATCAGAAAAGAACATAAAAGTATCTTGAGCGACACATCCGGTAATCGCTCGTTACGCGAAGAAAGCGCGTGTCGTTGGGAGCATGGCGCGCGTGACCCGGAGCATCCCCCACACCCTCACCGCGCCCCCGCTCGTACCGGCCCCCCTGCCCGTGCCTGCGCCCGCCTCGGAACCCGTACCGGAGCCCGCACCGGCGCCCTCCCTGCTCGCCGGGGTCCGGGAACGGGCCCCGGCCTTCGGCTCCTGCATGCTGACCGGAGCGGCGGCGGCCGGGCTGGGCCTCGCCTCGCTCGCCGTGCTGGTCCTGGCCCTGTGGAGCAGCTCGCCGTACCCGGACAGCGGCCCCCAGGGCGCGCTGCACACGGCCGCCGGCGTCTGGCTCCTCACCCACGGCGCCGACCTGGTCCGCACCGACACGCTCACCGGGGCGGCCTCCCCCGTCGGCCTCACCCCCCTGCTGCTGGCCGTGCTGCCCGCCTGGCTGGTCCACCGGGCCGGCCGCGACGCCGCCCGGTCCGGACCGGGCGGGGTGACGACGGTCTGGTCCGGGGTGGTCGCCGGCTACCTCCTGGTCGCGGCGGTCGCCGCCGGGTACGCCTCGGGCGGTGACCTGCGGCCCTCCTGGCCGAGCGGAGGCGTCTGGATCCCCGCACTGGTCGGGACCGCCGCCGCGGCCGGCATCTGGACCGCGCACGGGCGACCGCGTCCCGCCTGGCCGCCGACCGGGTCCGGCTGGGCGGCCCGCTTCCCGCTGCTCCGCGGCGACGGGCGGGGCGCCGCGTGGCGCAAGCACGTGGGGTCGGGGGCGCTCGTCGGGTGGACCGGAGCACTGGTGCTGGTGGGCGCAGGGGCGCTCGTCGTCGGTGCGTCGCTGCTGTGGCACGGGGACGCGGTCCGTGCCTCGTTCCCCGGGCTCACCGACGGGTGGTCCGGACAGTTCACGGTGCTCCTGCTGGCGCTGGCGCTGGTGCCGAACGCCGCGGTGTGGGCCGCGGGGTACGGGCTCGGGACTGGGCTGCTGCTCGGCTCCCCGGTGCCCGTCGGTCTCCTCACCTCCGGGTACGCCGGTCCGCTGCCGCCGTTCCCGCTGCTCGCCGCGGTGCCCGGTGGGGGCGCCGGGTGGGCGTCCTGGGGGGTCCTCGTCGTGCCGCTGGCCGCGGGGGGTGCGGTGGCGTGGGCCGCGGGGCGCCTGGGCGGCGGGCGGTGGTGGGTCGCGTTGCGCGTGCTGGAGGGGGCGGTGTGGTGCGGGGCCCTTGCCGGGGGGTTCGCGTTGTTGTCCGGGGGTGCGTTGGGGTCCGGGGCGTTGGCCCACGTCGGTCCCGTGTGGTGGCAGTTGGGGTTGTCCGCGGCGGGGTGGACCGCGGTGGTCGGCGTGCCCTTGGCCTTCGCCCGCACTCGCCCCCGATGAGCCCCTGCTGGGGTGAGCCGGTCCACCTCGGGTGCGCGGTGAGTTTCGCGCAGTTCCCCGCGCCCCTGATCGGGTACGTTCGGCTGGAGGTGCGTTGTTCTGCGCCCCTGATCGGTCGTCCGCGGGCCGCACCCCGACAGGGGCGCGGGGAACTGCGCAACCGCACAGCGCACCCCGCAGAACAACGCACGCGCAGCAGGACGCACCCGATAAGGGGCGCGGGGAACTGCGCAATCGCGCAGCGCACGCGAGCCGAACCGCGCACTCCGAGCTGGACGTACCAATAAGGGGCGCGGGGAACTGCGCGAACCCGCAGCGCACCCGAGGTGCACCGCGCACCCCGAGGTGGACGTACCCGATCAGGGGCGCGGGGAACTGCGCAGAGCCACCGCGCACCCGAGCAGGAGCAGCGCACGCGCAGCGGATCGCACCCGAGCCCCGCCCGACCGAACGTCAGTCCTTCGTGCTGAGGAGCGGCCGCAACTGCTCCGGCAACAAGCCCTCGCAGGACTCCTTCTGCGGAACGGTCAACGCGTCCCGGACGCACACGTAGTAGTCCCGGTACACCAACTGCGCCGTGAACGTCGCGGCGACCATCGCCAGCGCGAGCCCCCCGGTGACGAGCCCACTGATCGCCGCGGTGCTCATCGACCGCGGGGTGACCCGACCGGTGCCCTCGGACGCCACGGCGCCCCCGTTCCCGGAACCAGAACCGGAGCCGTTCGCACCGGACCCCGCACCGGACCCCGCCGCACTCCGCTCACCCCGCGGCGGCGCACCCCGCACCGCGCTCACGCCCCAGTACACAGCCAGGGCACCCAACATCAGCGCCACGTACGGCCAGCTGAACAACGCGAAGAAGAAGGCCCACATACCGGTGAGCAGCGAGTACCGGGCCCGCCGCTGCGACGGGTCCGTGGGGTCCCAGCGCATGCCGGACTGCTGCCCCTCGGGGCCGCCGCCCTGCTGGCCGGGTCGGTCGCCGAACCGACCGGAGGAGCGCCCGGGCTGCCGATCGCTCCACTGGCCGCCCCACGGGCCGCGCCCGCCGCGCTGGTCGTCCTCGCCGCCGGAACCGCTGGAACCGTCGGAGCCCTCGGGGCGCCGGGGCCGCCAGGGCC
The DNA here is from genome assembly GCF_042732055.1 of Streptomyces sp. NPDC059816. NCBI lineage: Bacteria > Bacillati > Actinomycetota > Actinomycetes > Kitasatosporales > Streptomycetaceae > Streptomyces > Streptomyces sp. NPDC059816. Next base: position 45,260 of record NZ_JBHWIQ010000017.1, on the reverse strand, counting down.
GGTCGGGGCTGCCCTCGGGCGGCGGTGCGTAGGGGTTGTCCTGGTCCGCGCCGGGCCGGCTGCCGGAGCCGTTCTCGCTGCCGGAGCCCTCCCCGCCGTGCGGAGCGGGCGCCCCCTTGGGCTCGGTCTGTCCGCGGTCCCGCAGCAGGACGGCGCCGTGGGTGGACCCGGGCGCGGGCCACGTGTGCTGCGGCAGGAGTCGGAGGCTGGGATCCGGCATCAGGTGTGCGACTTCCCCTCGGTGGAACGCGGTGGATCTCGCGCGGTCCACCGATGCGGCCGGGACGATCCGGCCTGAGTCTTCGGTGACCGCTGTGGACCCCAGTGATGGTACGGGCCCCGCGCGGGTGAGCGACCGTACGGGCCCCCCATCGGGGGTGCCGTCGCCACGCAATCCGCCCGGGCACCCGGTCAACGAACCACACCGGGCCGGTGTTCCGGCCCGCCTGCGCGCCGGCCTCCGCGTCCCGACCGGGGCCCGGCCCGGCATCCGCCGCCGGCCGGACGCGTTCCGCCCCCGTCCAGGGGGTCACACCGCCCCGGACGGTATCGTTGCTGCCGGTCGGCCGCTTCGTAGAGTTCCCCGTATCCGGGGAGACCGCACCTTCGTACGAACGTCCAAGAAGTCGTACGGCGGGGAGGGACGGACGACGGCGGACCGCCCGGCTCATGCCGCGCCGGACCAGTGAAACGCCCCCGCAAGAAAGGGCCCCACCGTGGCCGCCAAGCGCCTCGTCGTGTTGGTCTCCGGATCAGGAACGAACCTCCAGGCCCTCCTCGACGCCATCGCCGCCGCGGGCCCGGAGCGCTACGGCGCCGAGGTCGTCGCGGTCGGCGCCGACCGACCCGGCACCCTCGGCCTGGAGCGCGCCGAACGCGCCGGACTGCCGACCTTCGTGCGACAGGTGAAGGACTACGGGTCCCGCGACGCGTGGGACCGGGCGCTCGCCGAGGCCACCGCGGCCCACGCACCGGACCTGGTGGTCTCGGCCGGGTTCATGAAGATCGTGGGCAAGGAGTTCCTCGCCCGCTTCGGCGGCCGGTTGGTCAACACGCATCCCGCCCTGCTGCCGAGTTTCCCCGGGGCCCACGGCGTGCGCGACGCCCTCGCGTACGGCGCCAAGGTCACCGGGTGCACCGTCCACTTCGTCGACGACGGCGTCGACACCGGCCCGGTCATCGCCCAGGGCGTGGTCGAGATCCGGGACGAGGACGACGAAGCCGCGCTCCACGAGCGCATCAAGGAAGTCGAACGCAAGCTGCTCGTCGAGGTCGTCGGCCGGCTGGCCCGCGACGGCTACTCGATCGAGGGACGAAAGGTAGTTATCCCGTGACCGCCGAAGGTACGCAGAGCCCCGAGGGGGCGCAGGTGGCCATCCGCCGGGCGCTGATCAGCGTCTACGACAAGACCGGGCTCGAAGACCTCGCGCGCGGGCTGCACGCCGAGGGCGTCGAACTCGTCTCCACCGGCTCCACCGCCGCGAAGATCGCCGCCGCCGGGGTCCCGGTCACCAAGGTCGAGGACCTGACCGGCTTCCCCGAGTGCCTGGACGGCCGGGTCAAGACGCTGCACCCGCGCGTGCACGCCGGCGTCCTCGCCGACCTCCGCCTCGACTCGCACCGCGCCCAGCTCGCCGAGCTCGGCATCGAGCCGTTCCAGCTGGTCGTGGTCAACCTCTACCCGTTCCGGGAGACCGTGGCGTCCGGCGCGAGCCCCGACGAGTGCGTCGAGCAGATCGACATCGGCGGCCCCTCGATGGTCCGCGCCGCCGCCAAGAACCACCCCTCCGTCGCGATCGTCACCAGCCCCGACCGGTACGCGGACGTGCTGGCCGCCGTGCGCGGCGGCGGCTTCGACCTGCCGGCCCGCAAGCGGCTCGCCGCCGAGGCGTTCCAGCACACCGCCGCGTACGACGTGGCCGTCGCCTCCTGGTTCGCCTCCGCGTACGCGCCCGTCGACGACTCGGCGTTCCCCGACTTCTTCGGCGCCACCTTCGAGCGCCGCAGCAGCCTGCGCTACGGGGAGAACCCGCACCAGGGCGCCGCCCTGTACGTGGACGGCACCGGCGGTCTCGCCGACGCCGAGCAGCTGCACGGCAAGGAGATGTCGTACAACAACTACACGGACACCGACGCCGCGCGCCGGGCCGCGTACGACCACGACGAGCCGTGCGTGGCGATCATCAAGCACGCCAACCCGTGCGGCATCGCGATCGGCGCTAACGTCGCCGAGGCGCACCGCAAGGCCCACGCCAGTGACCCGCTGTCCGCGTTCGGCGGGGTCATCGCCGTCAACCGGCCGGTGACGGAGGAGATGGCGAAGCAGGTCGCCGAGGTCTTCACCGAGGTCATCGTCGCGCCCGAGTACGAGGACGGCGCCCTGGAGGTGCTGACCCGCAAGAAGAACATCCGGGTGCTGCGTGCCCACCGGGCGCCCGCCGCACCCGTCGAGGTGAAGCAGATCGACGGCGGTCGGCTGCTCCAGGTGGTCGACCGGCTCCAGGCCGACGGCGACGACCCGTCCTCCTGGACGCTGGCGACCGGTGACGCGCTCTCGCCGGGCGAGCTGGCCGAGTTGGCGTTCGCGTGGCGGGCCTGCCGGGCCGTTAAGTCCAATGCGATCCTGCTCGCCAAGGACGGGGCCTCGGTCGGCGTCGGCATGGGCCAGGTCAACCGGGTCGACTCCGCGAAGCTCGCGGTCGAGCGGGCCGGCGCGGAGCGGGCCCGGGGCTCGTTCGCGGCCTCGGACGCGTTCTTCCCGTTCCCGGACGGGCTGGAGATCCTGCTCGCCGCCGGGGTGCGGGCCGTGGTCCAGCCCGGCGGCTCGGTCCGCGACGAGTCGGTGGTCGAGGCGGCGAAGAAGGCCGGCGTGACGATGTACCTCACCGGCACCCGCCACTTCTTCCACTGATCCGCAGGGCGACGGGCCGGGCACCCACCGGGGGCCCGGCCCGTCGCCGTACGCGCCGGTCGGTGCGGGCCGCACCCACCGGATTGGAACCCGGCCCGTGCCATCCGCGAAGATGGGGCCATGACCGCCCAGATTCTCGATGGCAAGGCCACCGCAGCAGCGATCAAGTCCGAACTGGCCGTCCGCGTGGCGGCCCTCAAGGAGCGGGGCGTGACGCCCGGGCTCGGAACGGTCCTGGTCGGCGACGACCCGGGCAGTCAGAAGTACGTGGCCGGCAAGCACCGCGACTGTGCGCAGGTCGGCATCGCCTCCCTCCAGCGCGAGTTGCCCGCCACCGCCACGCAGGAGGAGGTCGAGGCGGTCGTCCGCGAGCTGAACGACGACCCGACGTGCACCGGTTACATCGTCCAGCTCCCGTTGCCGAAGGGGATCGACGAGAACCGCGTCCTCGAACTCATGGACCCGGCCAAGGACGCGGACGGCCTCCACCCGACGAACCTGGGCCGACTGGTCCTGGGCGAGCCGGCCCCGCTGCCCTGCACCCCGTTCGGCATCGTCCGGCTGCTGCGCCAGCACGGGGTCGAGATCAACGGCGCCGAGGTCGTCGTCGTGGGCCGCGGGGTCACCATCGGCCGCCCCATGCCGCTGCTGCTGACCCGCCGCTCCGAGAACGCCACCGTCACCCAGTGCCACACCGGTACCCGTGACCTCGCCGCCCACTTGCGGCGCGCCGACATCATCGTGGCCGCGGCGGGCGTTCCGCACCTGATCAAGCCGGAGGACGTGAAGCCGGGCGCCGCCGTCCTGGACGTCGGGGTCTCCCGCGACGAGACCGGGAAGATCGTCGGCGATGTGCACCCCGGTGTCGCCGAGGTCGCGGGCTGGCTGTCCCCGAACCCGGGCGGCGTCGGACCGATGACCCGCGCCCAGCTCCTCGTCAACGTCGTCGAGGCGGCGGAACGGAACGCGAACGGTGTCGGCTGACGCCCCCCGCGCCGTGCCTGGCGCCGAGGGCGCCACCGGCCCGGTCCCGGGTGCGCCCGTCGCCAAGGTCCGCAACCGCCGTTTCTCCCTGACCCGGGACACCGCCCGTCCCGAGGGCGGCGGCCGGACGGCCCCCGGTGGCGCGCCGGCCCCCGCCCGCCAGTGGCCGATGCTCGTCGTGCTCGGTTCGGTCGGAGCGGGGCTGCTGCTCACCGGGCTCGACGCCTCCCGGGTCGGCGCGCTGCTGATCGGGGGCGCGCTGCTCGCGGCCGGGCTGCTGCGCTGGGTACTGCCGTCGGTGGGCATGCTGGCGGTCCGCTCACGCTTCACGGACATGATCACTTACGGGGTGCTCGGCGGGGCGATCGTGCTGCTGGCGCTGATGACCCAGCCCAAACCGTTGCTGGACGTCCCGTTCCTCGAAGACGTGCTCCACTTCACCATCAAGGCGTAGCCCCGGCCCGCTCGCGGCCCGTACCCCCACCCGGGTGCGGGCCGCCGTCGTGTCCGCACCCCGTGCGCCGACGGCTCCGGGCGTCGACCGCGGTTCGAAATCGCACACACCCCCTGCGCACGGGCCGCGGGCGCGGTACGGTGACCGGCGGTAAGCCGCCATGGACCGGGTGTCGGCCCGTCACCACGACCGTCGAAACCGAACGCCGGGTTCCGTATCGCGGACGGCCCCGACGGTGGGACACTGGCGCGCAGGCAGCGGACCACCCGCGCGCGAGAGGCGCATGCAGGGTGGTTCGAACGCTTCCGTGCGCCCCCGGGTGGGGAACTGATGTTCCCGCCCCGGGCATCCCTGTGGGTAGCCAGACCGGGATGGGCCGCGGGCTCGTGGGTTCACGGGTACGCACAGCGACGGCGACGGCGTACCGGTACGTTCAGGGGGATAGGGGGACACAATGCCTCGTTGGAAGGAATTGCCGGAAGAACTCGACCCACAGGTCAAGGAGTTCACGGGGCAGCTCCGCAGGCTGGTCGACCGCAGCGGTCTGAGCATCGCGGCGGTCTCGGACCGCACGGGCTACAGCAAGACCTCCTGGGAGCGTTACCTCAACGGTCGGTTGCTCGCCCCGAAGGGCGCGATCGTCGCGCTCGCCGAGGTCACCGGCACCAACCCGGTCCACCTGACGACGCTGTGGGAGCTCGCGGAACGGGCCTGGAGCCGCTCCGAGATGCGCCACGACATGACGATGGAGGCCATCCGCATCTCCCAGGCGCGGGCCGCGCTCGGCGAGACCGGGGGCACCGACGTCCGGGGCGGTCGCGCCGCCCACCGGGGAACCGCCGGGCGCCCCGCCGGCCCGACCGGACCCGCGGGCCGCGCCCCCGGCGCCCGGGGCGGTGCGCACGCCGCCCGCGGTCCGCGCACCGGAGCCCCCGGCCGGCCCGCCGCGGACGGGGCCCTCGGCTTCTCCGGCGGCCCCGCGACCTCCTCCGACACTCCTCCCTCCGGCAATGACGTCACCTTCCAGAGCGTCCGCTACCAGGGCCCCCTCGGCGGAGCCGTCCCCAACGGCCCCGCCACCCGCCGCCCCGCCCACGGCGGCGGCCCCGCCCCGCAGGTCGCGGGCCCCGGCGGTCCGTTCGGTGGCCCCGGCGGTCCGGGGAGCGGCCCTCCCGGCGGTCGACCGCCGCGACAGCGCCCCGGCGCCGCGGGCAAGCGACGCACCACGATGTTCCTCGCGGGAGCCGTCGGCGCGCTGGTCGTGATCGCGGCGGCCTTCTACTTCGCGGGCGCCTTCGACGGCGACGACGACGCGGAGGCCAAGCCGTCCCCCGCCGCCAAGGTCAGCAAGAAGCCGCTGCCGGCCGGGGTCGAGTGCAGCGGCACGGACTGCACCGGCAAGGACCCGGAGACCATGGGCTGCGGCGGCGAGTACGCACGCACCACGGCCACCATCCGGGTCGGCACCTCCACGGTCGAGGTCCGCTACAGCAAGACCTGCGAGTCCGCATGGGCGCGGATCACCCAGGCCGCGGACGGCGACACCATAGAGATAGCGGCGCCGGGCGCCAAGAAGCAGCTCAGCACGGTGGGCACCACGCCGGACACCGACGCCTACACCGCGATGGTGGCGGTCAAGAAGGCCGGCGACGCCAAGGCGTGCGCCACCGTCCAGGCGGCCACGGAGGGCTGCACCCCGTAGGTCGACCCGCGTCCCACCGACCGCACGGGCCCCGGGGCGGGCCCGTGTGGTCACTGCATTCCGGCCGAATTCGCGCCGCGCGCCCCGACCGTCACCCGCCGCCGGGGAGCCGTCCGGCGCCCCTTGCGGAGCCCGCACGGAAACCGACGCGCGGAACGTGCATGGAACGGACACCACCGGGCACACGGAGGAATACCCCCACGGGAGCGGCCACCACCCCCGAGGCGGCCGTCCGCTCTCCCCCCCCTGAGCGGACGGCCGCCCACCCCACACCGCCCGCCGCCCCCGTTTCACCCCCGCCCGTCCGCGCTCCGCACGAACCGCTCGGCCCGGCGCGCAGCCCCCGAACCACCGACCGCCGGGCCCCGCACAGCACGGAACCAGCCGTCCGCGGGGCCCCCGCCCCGGCTGTGGGACGGGCCACACGGCCCCGCCGATCCGGGACCGCCGGAGCGCGATAGCCTGACCGCTGGATCTCTCTTGACGCCAAGAGATCGATCATCGGGACCGCTGATCGATCACGTGGGCGCTCGCACGGGGTCCCGTTTCCGGGGCAGGGACGCCCCACCGCCAGCTGTCATACGGAGAACGCCATGACCCGCACTCCCGTGAACGTCACCGTCACCGGCGGAGCCGGCCAGATCGGTTACGCCCTGCTCTTCCGCATCGCCTCCGGCCAGCTCCTCGGCGCGGACGTGCCGGTCCGGCTGCGGCTCCTGGAGATCACCCCGGCGCTCAAGGCCGCCGAGGGCACCGCGATGGAACTGGACGACTGCGCCTTCCCGCTGCTCCAGGGCATCGACATCAGCGACGACCCCAACGTCGCCTTCGCCGGTGCCAACGTCGCCCTCCTGGTCGGCGCCCGCCCCCGCACCAAGGGCATGGAGCGCGGTGACCTGCTGGAGGCCAACGGCGGCATCTTCAAGCCCCAGGGCAAGGCCATCAACGACCACGCCGCCGACGACATCAAGGTCCTCGTCGTGGGCAACCCGGCCAACACCAACGCCCTGATCGCCCAGGCCGCCGCCCCGGACGTACCGGCCGAGCGCTTCACCGCGATGACCCGCCTCGACCACAACCGCGCGCTGACCCAGCTCGCGAAGAAGACGGGCTCCACGGTCGCCGACATCAAGCGGCTCACCATCTGGGGCAACCACTCCGCCACCCAGTACCCGGACATCTTCCACGCGACGGTCGGCGGCAAGAACGCCGCCGAGCTCGTGAACGACGAGAAGTGGCTGGCCGACGCGTTCATCCCGACCGTCGCCAAGCGCGGTGCCGCGATCATCGAGGCCCGTGGCGCCTCGTCCGCCGCCTCCGCCGCGAACGCCGCCATCGACCACGTCCACACCTGGGTCAACGGCACCGCCGACGGCGACTGGACCTCCATGGGCATCCCGTCCGACGGTTCCTACGGCGTCCCCGAGGGTCTCATCTCCTCCTTCCCGGTCACCACGAAGGACGGCGCCTACGAGATCGTCCAGGGCCTCGACGTCAACGAGTTCTCCCGCGCCCGCATCGACGCCTCGGTCAAGGAACTCGCCGAGGAGCGCGAAGCGGTCCGCGCCCTGGGTCTCCTCTGACCCCGTCCCTCGCACCACCCCCGCCCCCGGCCGCCCTCGGCACCGGGGGCGGGGTCGTGTCCGGCCCCGGTCCGGCCGGTTCAGTGGTGGGCGGGGCCGTTGGGGCCGGAGATCGCGCCGAGCTGGGACAGGCCGTCGAGGATGTCGGTGCAGGTCCAGTACTCGACGAACCGGCCGTCGCGGACGCGCAGGATGTCGTTGCCGCTGAAGGAGATCTTCGTGCCGACGGGGGCGGTGGCCCGGGGGATGCCGCCGGTGTAGGCGGCGCGCATGGTCCAGCGGGCGGAGATCAGGTCGCCGTCGACGAGCGGGCCGAGATCGACGGTGACGGTGATGTCGCCGAAGGCGGCCATGGTCTGCTCGATCTCGGGCAGCAGACGCCCGGGGCCGGTGACGGCCTCGGAGTCGCTGCCGTCGGGGCGGGCCTGGTGGACGACGAAGTCGGGGTCGAGGATCTCCCCGGCGTGGCTGAAGTCGCCGCGCCACAGCTCGCTCCAGCGGTGGTGGAGGGCGCGTAACTGGTCGGGGGTGTGGTCGGCCATGGTTCTCCCTGGACATGGGGAAAGGACTCGAATTGAATCTGCACCACGCATCATCTGTGTGACGCAGATACAATTAGGGCGCGAGGATGATCCCATGTCAAACAGAAATCGCGGGGAACTGGTCGCGGCGGTCACCGCGACGGCCCGGCGCCACCACGCCGCCTACACGCTGTTCAACCAGGCCATGGCCGAGCGCCTCGGCCTGCACCCCACCGATCTGCAGTGCGTGAGCCTGCTGGTCCTGGAGCCCGGCCCCCGCACCACCGGGGAGATCGCGGAGCTGACCGGCCTCACCTCCGGATCCGCCACCCGCCTGGTCGACCGCCTCCAGAAGGCAGGCCTCGCCGAACGCCATCCGGACGCCCGCGACCGGCGCAAGATGCTCGTCACCCTCACTCCCGACCGCAACCCCGAGATCGAGGCGGCCTGGGAAGCCCCCGGCGAAGCCTTCGACCGCGCCCTGGACGACTTCACCGAAGACGAGCTCGCCGTCGTCGAGCGATATCTGCAACGCACCACGGACGTCGGCGCCGTGCAGACCGCACGTCTGCGCGCCGGCTGAGCCGAACGTGCGCAACGAGCATGTTCGACGCGCGCAAACGGGTGAATGTCAGCGAGCTTCTGCAACCCCCTTGAGCTGTCGCGCGTCCAGGCCGAGGCTTTCTCCATGAACCCTCAGTACTGCTACCGATGCGGCGCCCTGACCGAGAAACCCGTACTGGTGGAGGAGGTGCACAGCGCCAGCGGTCCCGGCCTGGACGTGTACGCCTGTGAGGCGCACGCGCTACGCGTACCGGCGGCCCTCAGTCAGGCCGCCGCACTGGAGTCGGCGTTCCGGGGCAGCCGCCGGCCGGGGGCCTGAGCGGCGCGCCGTCCGGGCGGCGCCGAAACAGGAGGCCGGCGCCGCCGAGCGCACCGGGTCAGTCGACGATCCCGTTCGCTGTCCGGCGGGCCCGCAGCTCACGGATCGCCTCGCGGCGCGCGAGCCGGTGGGTGCGGCGGATCTGGGCCTCCTGGTGGCGCCGCCGGTCCCGCTCGGTCTCCGGCTCCACCGGCGGCACGATCCGGGGCTTGCCGTCCGCGTCGACCGCCGTGAACACCAGGTACGCGGAGCCGACCTGCGTGGCGGTCGTCGACTCGTTCCAACGTTCCGCCATGACCCGGACGCCTACCTCCATGGAGGTCCGCCCGGTCCAGTTGACCTGTGCCTTCACATGGACCAGGTCACCGACCCTGACCGGCTCCAGGAACACCATCTCGTCCATGGACGCGGTGACCGCCGGGCCGCCGGAGTGCCGTCCCGCGACCGCTCCCGCCGCGTCGTCGACCAGTTTCATGATCACGCCGCCGTGCACGGTACCCAGGAGGTTGGTGTCGTTGTGGGTCATGATGTGGCTGAGCGTCGTCCGGGAGGCGGAGGTGGGCTTGCCGGCAACGCTGGGGGCGCCGTGGGCGCCGGGGTCGCCGGGCTCCACGGCAGGGGGCTGTGCTGTCATGCCCTCCACTGTATGGCGTGCGCCGTGCCGCCCATCGGGTGCGCTGTGGTTGCCCGCGCAGTTCCCCGCGCCCCTTTCTGGTGCGTCCACCTGGTGGTGCGTTGTTCTGTGCGGTGCACTGGGTTGTTGCGCAGTTCCCCGCGCCCCTGGATCTCGGTCGCTACCCGCCGCTCCCACCCGACAGGGCGCACCCGCACAGGCCAGCGCACCTCCAGGCAGAGGCGCCCCGATAGGGGCGCGGGGAACTGCGCGAAGCACCAGCGCACCGCACAGGACAGCGCACGGCCAGCGGATCGCACCTGCTCAGGGGCGCGAGGAACTGCGCGAGCAACCACAGCGCACCCGCACAGGCCCAGCGCACCGCCAGGTGGAGGTGCCCGACAGGGGCGCGGGGAACTGCGCGAATCGCACCGCGCACCGCACAGGCCCAGCGCACCGCCAGGTGGACGTACCGAAAGGGGCGCGGGGAACTGCGCGGGCAACCACCGCGCACCCCACCAGATGACCGGAGACGGTCAAGATTGCATCAGCTCTGCAACAGCGCTGCCCCGAGTTTCCGTCCGCCCTGTCAGTACACCGCTGTGAGCCGGCACACTTAGCCCATGAACGAGTGGCCCGAGGGGCGTAGCGGCCGGAGCCGCGACGGTGAAGGATATGGCCGCGGCAGCGCGAACGAGCGGCCCGAGAGCGCCCGCGTGATGCGGCAGGTCCAGCGGGGCCAGGGCCCCGGCCCACGCCCCTCGGCACCGCCCCGTGGCGTTCCGCAGCAACACGGCTACGGTCAGCAGGGCCACCCCGGCGGCCCTCCGGGCCAGGGCGGCGGCCAGCACGGCCAGCAGGAGTACGACAGCGGCTACAACACCGGCCAGGTCTACGGCAACCCCCAGGGCGGCGGCCGGGGTGGCCAGGGCGGCGGCGGTGACGAGGGCCATCTGCGCCCCGGCGGCGGCGGGTCCCGCCCGGCGCCCGACTGGAAGCGCCGCATCAAGATCGGCTCGCTCACCCTGGTCATCCTGCTGCTCGTGGTCTCCGTCGGCACGTACTTCTGGGCCGACTCCAAGCTCAAGCGCGAAGTCGACCTGTCCAAGGTCATCGAGCGTCCGAAGGACGGCGACGGCACCAACTACCTGATCGTCGGTTCCGACAGCCGCGAGGGCATGTCCGACCAGGAGAAGAAGGACCTGCGCACCGGCTCCGCCAAGGGCAAGCGCACCGACTCGATGATGATCCTGCACGTCGGGGACAGCGGGAACGCGATGATCTCGCTGCCCCGTGACTCGGACGTCGAGATCCCCTCGTTCGTGGGCTCCGAGTCCGGCAAGCGCTACGAGAACACCGGGCGCCGGGTGAAGCTGAACGCCGCGTACGCGGAGGACGGCCCCGAGCTGCTCGTCCGCACCGTCGAGCACAACACCGGGCTGCGCATCGACCACTACGCGGAGATCGGCTTCGGCGGCTTCGCGAAGATCGTGGACGCGATCGGCGGCGTCGAGATGAACCTGGAGAAGGGCTTCAAGGACAAGCGCTCCGGCGCCGACTTCGAGGCCGGCAAGCAGACCCTCGACGGTCAGGAGGCGCTCGCCTTCGTCCGCACCCGCTACGCGCTCGGCAGCGACCTGGACCGCACCAAGAACCAGCAGAAGTTCCTGTCCGCGCTGGCCAGCCAGACGGCGACGGTCGGAACGGTCCTCAACCCGTTCAAGCTCTACCCGACGCTGGGCGCGGGTCTCGGCACCCTCGTGGTGGACCACGACATGGGCCTGTTCGACCTCAGCGAGATGTTCTGGGGCATGAAGGGCGTCACCAGCGGCGACGGCGTCTCCATGAACATCCCGATGGCCGGTTCCCGGGGCAGCAACCTCGTCTGGGACAAGGCGAAGGTCAAGACCCTGGTGGAGCAGCTGAACAACGGCGACAAGATCACCGTCACCGGCAACTGACCCGGCCCGCACCACCCCGCACCGTCGAACGGGCGGGCACCCCCGGCGGGTGCCCGCCCGTTCCGTACCCGCAGGTCACGCGTCAGCCGCAGGTCACCTCGTCGCCGGACACCGCGCCGAACTCGCCGGAGTCCGCCGGATCGGCCACCCGGACCCGGGTGACCCCCCGGTAGTCGGCGCCCGCGACCACCCGCATCACCGGGCCCCGCCCCGGCTCCGGCCGTAGCTCCGCCCCCGGCAGGGCCGCGGCCAGCGACTTCACGGAGCGGTCCCAGCGCGGGTCGTAGTGCACGACCGTGCGCTGCGCGGGCCCCGCGTCGACGGGGCGTCCCGTCGTCCGGAAGCCGGTGCCGCGCAGGGCCGTGTCCACCGTGCCGCCGAGGTCCGCCGTACCGGTGCCGTTCTCCACCTGGACGCGGATCTGGTCCGGCGCCACCTCCACCCTGACCGCCTTGCGCCGCACCTTGTGCGCGGCGAGCGGCTCGTCCTCGCGCAGCGCCTCGAACAGTCGCCCCGCCTTGGCGTCGTTCCACTTCACGGTGGAGCCGAGCCCCTCGACCTGGTGCGCGACGTTCTCGATCGGCACCGTCGTGAACTCCGAGGACGAGGGCGAGAAGCCCCGCATGGCCCGGCCCAGCGTCAACATCTCGTCCGTGCCGAAGTTCTTCGACGCCCGCAGCGAGCCGAGCGACGCCTGCGAGAGTTCCCTGAACCGCACCGGGTTCAGCAGGACCCCCGAGGAGGTCGCCTTGGCGATCAACGCGGCCATGAACGTCTGCTGCCGCTGCATCCGCCCCAGGTCGGCGGCGCCGTCGATGTGCCGGGAGCGGACGAACTGGAGGGCCTGCCCGCCGTTCAGCTCGTGCGGTCCGGCCGCGAGGTCGAGACCGGTGCCCGAGTCCTTCAGCGGTTTGGCGGCGCAGATGCGGACCCCGCCGACCACGTCGACCGTGCGCATGAAACTGGTGAAGTCGACCTCCAGGTAGTGGTCGATCTTCACTCCCGTCAGGTGCTCCACCGTCCGCACGGTCAGCGGCGGGCCGCCCTCCGCGTACGCCGCGTTCAGCTTCACCGGGTGGGCCGCGTACCGCTTCCCGGTCGTCCGGTCGACGCGCTCGGGGATCTCCGCGTACGAGTCCCGGGGCAGGCTCACCACGCTCGCCCGCTCCAGGTCCGCCGAGAGGTGCACGATCATGATCGTGTCGGTGCAGCGGCACGGCGCCCCGCCGAGGTGGTACTTCTCCTTCTCCTCGGGGGTGATCCGGTCCCGGCCGTCGGTGCCGACGAGCAGGAAGTTGGTGCCGTGGCCGGCGCTCGGCCGGTTCTTCATGTCCTTGAAGGCGTCCACCCGTTGGATCTCCGCGTCGATGCCCGTCATCAGCGCGTGTCCGATGCCCGCCGCGCCCAGCACGGTCACCGACAGGGCCGTCACCGCGCGGCGCGCCCAGCGGGGCCGCCCGCCGCGCCTCGTGCGCCGTCCCGAGGCCGCGGCAGCGGGTCTGCGTCCGCCCGGGGGAGCGGGACGGACGGGACGGCGGGGCGGCTGGGGCACGGGAAGGACACCTTTGCGTACGGGTGCGGTTCGGCGGGCGTGACCGTCGGACCGGTGCCGTGCGGGTCCGGCCGGGGCCGTGGGGCCAAGGCGACGGTACGTCCATAGGAAATGCTGCCCGCTCCAGCGGCCGGACGGCGCGCGACCGTGTCCCCCGTTCGCGGTAACGTGAAGGACGATGAACGCCACGCCCTCCCCGAAGCTTCCCCCCGTGTCCGTGATCATGCCCGTCCTCAACGAGGAACGGCATCTGCGCGGCGCCGTCCGAGCCATCCTCGCCCAGGAGTACGCGGGCGAGATGGAGGTGGTGATCGCCCTCGGCCCGTCCAAGGACCGCACCGACGAGATCGCCGCCGAACTGGTCCGTGAGGACCCCCGGGTGCACACCGTGCCCAACCCCACGGGACGCACCCCGGCCGCGCTGAACGCCGCGATCAAGGCGTCCCGCCATCCGGTCGTCGTCCGTGTCGACGGGCACGGGATGCTGTCGCCGGACTACATCGCCACGGCCGTGCGGCTGCTGGACGAGACCGGGGCGCAGAACGTCGGCGGCGTCATGCACGCCGAGGGCGAGAACGACTGGGAGCGGGCCGTCGCCGCGGCGATGACCTCCAAGATCGGCGTGGGCAACGCGGCCTTCCACACCGGTGGTCAGGCCGGGCCCGCCGAGACGGTGTACCTCGGGGTGTTCCGCCGCGAGGCCCTGGAGCAACAGGGCGGCTACAACGAGGAGTTCATCCGCGCCCAGGACTGGGAGCTGAACTTCCGCATCCGTGAGGCGGGCGGCGGGATCTGGTTCTCGCCCGAGCTGCGGGTGTCCTACCGGCCGCGGCCCAGCGTGCGGGCGCTCGCCAAGCAGTACAAGGACTACGGCCGTTGGCGGCACGTGGTCGCCCGGTACCACTCGGGCTCCATCAACCTGCGCTACCTCGCACCGCCGACCGCGGTGTGCGCGATCGCCGCGGGAGTGGTGGTCGGCGCGGCGGTCACCCCGCTGGGCTTCGTGGTGCCCGCCGGGTACCTCGCGGCGATCGCCGCCGGGTCGGTGCCCGCGGGGCGGGGACTGTCGTTCGGGGCGCGGCTGCGGATACCGGTGGCGCTCGCGACCATGCACATGTCCTGGGGCTGGGGGTTCCTCACCAGCCCCAAGTCCCTCGCCAAGCGCGTCATCGCCTCCCGGCGCTGAGGCGCCCCCGGGACGAACAGTGGTCCGACGCTCCGGCCGGACCACCGTTCACCCCGCCTCAGGTCGCCCCGGGTCGCCTCAGTAGGTGAAGCCGGGGTTGACCTCCATGCAGGTCTGCTCGTCGGCGCCGTTCAGGAGGTTCGCGGACTTCGGCGCGGAGTCGTCAAGACCGCCGTCCTTCGGATAGGCGGAACCCTCCCGCCAGTCCGCGCCCACGGTCAGGGTCACCCCGGAGACCTCGGTGGACTGCTCCACCGACGACAGCGGGATGCCCAGCGCCTTGGCGACCCGCTGGGCGTCCCCCTCCAGGTCCGCGCTCGGGAACGTGATCACGGTCTGGGCCTCGGACACCGCCCGCTGGGTGTCGGCGACCGACCGGTCGAAGCCCTTGCCCGCCAGCAGTTGCGCCACCGTGGACGCGCGCCCCGCGGCCGGTGCGAGCACGTCGGTACGGGTGCCGTTGACGATCTGCACGGCGATCTGGGCGTCCGGCGCGGGCGGGTCGTCGGACAGCTTCGCCTTCTTCCGCTTCTTGTCCTTGCCGTCCAGCGAGATGTCCTCGCGGATCAGCCGGAACAGCTGCTCCGCGTCCCCGGGCTTGGGCACGACCCGCGGGCCGAGGTAGTCGAACGGCATCGTCGTCATGGTGATGCGGTCCGGCGGCACCTTGCGCAGCTCGTTGCCGAGTTCGTACAGCTTCATCACGTCGTCGAGCCCCTTGTCGACGGTGAGGGCCCGGGTCGCGGTCTCGGCGAGCCCCCGCAGCTTGCCGGGGTTGCTGAGGGTGGCGTTCTTCCGCAACTCCCGCACCATCGAACTCATGTACATGTGCTGGGCCTTCGCCCGGCCGATGTCGCTGCCGTCACCGAAGCCGTAGCGGGTGCGCAGCCACTGGAGGGCCTGCTCGCCCTTGATGGAGTGGGTGCCCTTGGGGAGCTTCAGACCGGAGCCCTTGTTGCTGGCGGTGTGCGAGTAGATGTTCTTGTCCACGCACACGGGGACGCCGCCGATCGCGTCGGCCATGTCGACCACGCCCGCGAAGTCCACCTGGATGAAGTGGTTGATGTGGATGTTGGTGAGCTTCTCCCAGGTGGCGACCGTGCAGCCGGCGCCACCGCGCCCCAGCGACTGGTTGGTCATCACCCGCCCGTTGCTCGCCGGGTGCGCTTCGCCCTCGGGGTCGGTGCACTTGGGGATCTCCACCAGGGTGTCCCGGGGCATGCTGACCACGGACATGTTGGAGCGGTCCGCGGACAGGTGCACCAGCATCTGCACATCGGCCAGCGGGGCCGCGCCGACGCTCTCCCGGGAGCCGCCGAGCCGCAGGTTCTCCTTGGTGTTCCGGCTGTCCGAGCCGATGAGGAGGATGTTGAGGGGGGTCTGCCCCGCGGCGTTCGGGGTGGGGGTCGGGGCCTTGTGCTCGCCGATGTTCAACTCGCCCTTGCGGATGTTGCCGTTCAAGTGGCGGTAGTAGAGGTATCCGGCGCCGGCCGTGCCGAGTATGACGACCGAGAGGACCAGCGCGGCCCAGCGCAGTATGCGGCGCTTGCGGCGGGCCGGCCGACCGCCCGGCCCGCGGCCCGCGCCGCCCGGCCGACCGTCACCGGGGCCGCCGGGCCCCGGGCGGGAACCCGCCGCGCCGGCGGGGCGCTTGCCCCCGGCGGGCCGACGGGGCGCGGCCCGGTCGCGGGGGGCGTCCTCGGCGAGTGCGGCGACGCTCTCCCCGGTGGCCCCGCCCTCCGGGTCCCGCAGGGCCCGCGCCGCGTCGGCGTCCGCCCCCGGCTGCTCGTCCGCGAGGTCCGTTCCGTTCCGTGCGGGCGCGTCGCCGCGGCGGACGCGTGGACGGGACTCCTCCCCACGCATGCCACTTCGGCCCATTCGCCACCCCTCCCAGCACGCCGCCGTAGAACCCAGGTATCCCGTTAGACGCCCGAGACACCCAAAGGGTTACTCCGCGCAGACCGCTTTGTCCGCCTCGACCTTCTGAACCCCCTCCGGCACCTTCTCCGGGGGTTTCATCGCTGCTCCTGCGCCCTTGAAGTCCGGACCGAGCGTCAGCACGATCGCCGGGAGTCCCTGTGCGTTCGTCTCGCTCTCGCCCGGCCTCATGGCGGAGGCGGACAGACCCATCAGATTCGCCAGTCGGCGGGCCTGGTCGGCCTGTTCGGGAGCGTACGCGAGCTGGGTCCTCGAGACGTCTGCCGGCGCGTTCCCGAGCTGGCTGGACTTGAGCACGCCCCCAGTGTTCTGCAAGTAGGTGAGAGTTTCCTGAGCGGAGCCCGCTTCGGCGCCGCCGTTGTAGATGTGCACCCGTACATCGGCGGGGTCCGCCATCGGGCCCTTCAACAGTCCGGCCTGGGCGGCCTTCTCCTTCTTGGCCTTCGCCTTCTTCTGCTGCTCGACCTCGGTCAGCGAGACGTCGCCCCGGATCATCGCGAACAGCGGGTCGGCCTTGGCACTGTCCACCACGACGGTCGCCTTGACGCGTTCGGCGGGGTTGTCGAGCACGGGCAGCGTCGCGAAGCTGATGTTCTTCGGGTCCACCTTCGCCAGCTCCAGGCCCACGTCCTTGAGCTTGTTGATGCTGCCGATCCCGGTGTCCACCTCCAGCGCCTCGGTGGCCGCCTCGGCGAGGTCGAGCATGCGGCTGGGGCTGGTCAGCGTGTCGCTCGACTTGAGCTTGCGCATCAGGGAGCCGAGGAACTGCTGCTGGACCTGGATGCGGTCCAGGTCGCCCTGGTTGCCGAAGCTGTGCCGGGTCCGCACGAAGGCGAGGGCGTCCTCGCCCTTCAGGGTGTGCTTGCCGGCGGACAGCTTGAGGTGCGACTTGGGGTCGTCGACGTCCTTGGCGACGCAGACCTCCACCCCGCCCACGGCCGTCGTCAGCGTCTTCACCGCATTGAAGTCCGCGAGCATGAAGTGGTCGGGCTGGATGCCGGTCAGCTCCTTGACCGTCCGCATCGCGCAACCCGCGTCCCGCCCCTCCTGGCCGAGGCTGGTGTTGAACCGTACGGCCGTCTGGCCGGGGATCACCTCGGTGCTGCCGTCCGGCTGCTTGGTCGGACAGTCGGGGATGTCCGTGATGAGGTCCCGCGGGATGCTCAGCACGGTCGCGTTCGTCCGGTCCTTCGCGACGTGGAGCAGCAGGGCGGTGTCGGCGTGGCCGGCGCTGTTCTTGTCGCCGTAGCCGCCGTTGCCCTCACCGGTGCGCTTGTCGGTGCCGATCAGCAGGATGTTGACGGCCTTGTCCTTGCTGAAGCCGCGGGCGCCCGCACTGCCCACGTCGGTGGTGGTGATGTTGCCGTTCAGGTGCTCCAGGTAGAAGTACGCGGTGGTGCCGGCCCCGATGAGGACGACGGCGAGGGCGCCGCCCGTCCAGGCGAGGACCTTCTTGCCCCGGGACGACTTGCCGGAGCCGTCGGAACGTCCCCGGCGGCGGTTCGGCGGCTGGGGCGGCGCCCCGCGGCGCCTGCGCTGGCCCGGTACGTCACCGGTGCCGGTGCGGCGGGGGGCGTCGGGGGAGGTGCGGGGGCCCGGGGTGCGGCGGCCGGTTCCCCGGGGGGAAGGCGCCGTCGGCGGGTCGGGGGAGGGGCCCAGTCGTAGTTCGTAGTCACCGGTCTGCGGGTTCAGTACCCACTGGTCGGCGGGGTCCACATCGTCCCCCGGCCCACGGCCTTGCGCGTCCACGGTTGTTAGCGTCCTCCGTCAGGCCCCACGCGACGCCACCCCCCTCGAAGGCGCACGGCAGCTCGGTCTCTCGGTGCTCGGTGCGCGACGACCGCAGGCACCGGGATCGCTCACACTATCCGCCCAATTGGGCGTAGAGCGATGGCGGTGACACATTCCACGTCTTGATAACCGGGCAATACGGCTCATACGTTCGGCAGAGCCGTGCGCTACGGAGATCCGGTGCCGATCTTCGGGGCGCCCCGGTGCTCCGGCCGCCGTTCGGCGGGGGAGCGGCCGGGGTCGGGGCGCCGGTCAGCGCACCGTGGCGGTCACGCGTTCGACCTCGACGCGCTTCGCGAGCGCCTCCTCGTCGAGTGCGTCGGCGTTGCGGCACAGCACCACCGAGCCACCGGCGGCGAGCGGCCCGTACAGTCCGGCCGACAGCCCGTCCCAGGTGTCGTACCCGCGCAGCGACAGCACCCGGGCGCCCGGCCCGGCGATCCCGAACCGTCCGGCGTCGGCGACGGCACGTTCCACGACCTCGGCGCCCGAGTACTCGGCGCCCGCGACGATCAGCGCGTCGGCGGCGGGGTCCACCGGGGCGAACGGAACGAACCGGTCCCCCTGCGAGGGCACCTCGACCGCGTAGTCCGCGAACCCCTCGGGCGCTACGGGGAAACGTCCGCCGAGCGGGCGCAGCGCCAGGGCGATCCGCTCCCCGCCGCAGGCCCGCGCCGTCTCCAGCGCATCGGGGCCGGCCACCACCACATCGGCGCGCCCGGCCGACCCGCCGACGTCGGCGACGACGCCCACCGAGGAACAGGCCAGCAGCCAGACGGCGGTCTGCCAGTGCGCGGGGAGCAGCAGGGCGACCCGGTCACCGGGTTCCGCGCCCAGTTCGCCCTGGAGCAGGTTGGCGGTCTTGGCCACCCAATTGGCGAACGTCGCCACGGACAATTCGACCCGTTCCCCGGTCGCATCGTCGTAGAAGGTCACCAGCGGGCGGGACGGGTCCGCGGCGAGCGCGGATCGCAGCAGGTCGGCGGGGGTGCGGTCGGATGCGTTCACGCGCGCAAGGCTACGCGGCCGGCTCGGGTGGTCGCACGGGGTCGCCGGGGTCGCGCGGGACGGGGCGGAACGGCCGGGCGGCCGGCCGGGTGAAGCAGCCGGGCCGGCCGGGTGAAGGTGCGCCCCGCGCGGGTGGGGCGCTGCCCGTCGCGATCGAACGGCCCGTCAGTTCCCGGATGGACATATCGCCGTATTCATGTTCAACATCGGGCGTATGCGTGGATTCATTGCTTCTTCGATCGGCGTCACGTGCGCGATCGCACTGACCTTCCCGCTCACCCTCCCCTCCGGAGCCCAGGCCGCGCCGCGCGGCACGGACACCGCGCCACCCGGCCCCCGGCCCGGTGCCCCGGCCGCCGACCCCGCCCCGCTCCCCGGCAGCACCCAGTCCCTCCCGCTCACGGCCCGCCCGGCCACCCGCTCCCTGGCCCCTGTTGCGCAGGAGCGGAGCCTCGTGGGGCGCAACGTCCGCCCGTTCTCGCTCCTCGGAGTCGTCTGGGACGACGTCCGCACCGTGCTCGACGGCGAGGTGCAGGTCCGCACCCGCGCCACCGGTACCGGCACCTGGTCCGGCTGGCGGTCCGTCCACGCCCACGCCGACACCCACGGCCACGACCACGCCGCCGACCCCGGCTCCGCCGAAGCCCGCTCCGGGCGGGTCCGCGGCGCCACCGCCCCCCTGTGGGTCGGCGACTGCGACGGCGTCGAGGTGCGCGTCACCGGCCACTCCCACCAGGACGCCCACCGGCCCGCCCCTCTCCCCGAGGGCCTGCGCCTCGAACTCGTCGACCCGGGTCCGGAGCCCGCCCCCGACCGCGCGACCGGGACCCGAGCCGTGCCCGGAGCCGCGTCCGCGTCTGCGTCTGCGGGGCGCCGGGCGGCGGCCTCCGCGGACGTCCCGGGGGCGTACGAGATCCCCGAGGTCCCCGAACTCGGCGACCTCTCCCACCTCTCCGACCTCTCTGATCCCCTCGGCATCGACCAGGCCCGTGCCCCGGCCGCCGCCGGCCCCCACACGGCCCCCCGGCCCAAGATCGTCTCCCGCAAGAAGTGGGGCGCCGACGAGAGCCTGCGGGAAAGCGGCTTCGGGTACACCAACTCCGTCAAGGCGGCCTTCGTCCACCACAGCTTCACCGGCAACAACTACCGCTGCTCCCAAGCGCCTTCGGTCATTCGCGGTATCTACCGCTACCACGTGGTGAGCAGCGGCTGGCGCGACATCGGCTACAACTTCCTGGTCGACAAGTGCGGCACCGTCTACGAGGGCCGCGCCGGGGGAGTGAGCAAGGCCGTGCTCGGCGCCCACACCCTGGGCTTCAACAGCAACACCACGGGCATCGCCGTCCTCGGCTCCTACGGCAGCACCACCCCGCCCGCCGCCGTGGTGAAGGGCATCGCCAAGGTCGCGGCCTGGAAATTGGGGCTGTATGGAGTCAATCCGAAGGCCAAGACATATCTGACCTCGGGCGGTGGCAATCTGTACCGAAAGGGAGAGAAGGTTCGGCTCCAGGTGATCTCCGGTCACCGTGACGGTTTCGCCACGGAGTGCCCAGGGGCCCGCCTCTACGGCAAGTTGGGGACCGCCCGCAGCAGTGCGGCCCGCCTCCAGGGACGCTGATCACGCAACCACCGTCACCCCTGATCGCGTCTGCCCGGCGGGTTGGTCCACACACCGGCCGGCCGGCGACGCGTTCGGTCGGCCCTGGCAGAAGGCAGAGACGACAGGTGACAGAAGCGATCCTCCTGGTGGGCGGCAAGGGCACCAGACTGCGCCCGCTCACGGTCAACACCCCCAAGCCGATGGTCCCGGCGGCCGGGGTGCCCTTCCTGACCCACCAGTTGGCGAGGGCCCGGGCCGCGGGCATCGACCACATCGTGCTCGCCACCTCCTACCTCGCGGAGGTCTTCGAACCGTACTTCGGGGACGGTTCCGCCCTGGGGCTGCGCCTGGAGTACGTCACCGAACGCGAACCCCTGGGCACCGGCGGAGCGATCCGCAACGCCGCGACCCGGTTGCAGGCGGGCCCCGGCGACCCCGTCGCCGTCTTCAACGGGGACATCCTCACCGGGCTCGACATCCGCGCCCTGTTCGCCACCCACGCCGAATCCGGCGCCGACGTCTCCCTGCACCTCACCCAGGTCCCCGACCCGCGCGCCTACGGACTGGTGCCGACCGACCCCACGGGCCGGGTCACCGCGTTCCTGGAGAAGCCCCAGACCCCCCAGGAGATCGTCACCGACCAGATCAACGCGGGCGCGTACGTGTTCCGCCGCTCCGTCATCGACACCATCCCCGCCGGGCGCCCCGTCTCCGTGGAACGGGAGACCTTCCCCGGCCTGTTGGCCTCCGGCGCCCACCTCCAGGGCATGGTCGACTCCACCTACTGGCTCGACCTCGGCACGCCCCGGGCGTTCGTGCGCGGCTCGGCGGACCTGGTCCTCGGCCGTGCCCCGTCCCCCGCGGTGCCGGGCCGCTGCGGGGACCGACTGGTGCTGCCCACCGCACAGGTGGCCGCCGACGCCAAACTCACCGGGGGCACCGTCATCGGGCACGGCGCCCGGGTCGGCGCCGGCGCCCGGATCAGCGGCAGCACCGTCCTGTCGGGCGCCGTCATCGCCCCCGGGACGGTCATCACCGACTCCCTCGTCGGGGCCCGCGCCCACATCGGCGCCCGGACCACCCTGCGGGACACCGTCATCGGCGACGACGCCCAGGTCGGCCCCGACAACGAACTGCGCGACGGCGCCCGGGTGTGGTGCGGCGCGGCCCTGCCCGCCGGCGCGGTCCGCTTCTCCTCGGACCAGTGAGCCCTGCCCCCGCACCGGCCGGACGCCCTACAGCAGTCCGATGTCGGTGCGGGGCATCTTGGGGTGGCGGCGCGCGGGCACCCGCCCGGACAACAGGACGAGCCGGGCCGCCCGGTGCCGCTGCCCCGCGTACGGTTCCAGCAGCCGCAGCATCTCGGCGTCGTCCGCGTCCCGGTCCCCGGCCAGCGCGTACCCGATGATCCCGGGCAGGTGCAGATCGCCGACGGTGACGCAGTCGGCGGCCCCGTGGCTGCGCTGCACCACCTCCGCCGAGGTCCAGGGGCCCACCCCGGGAATCACCTCCAGCCGCCGCCGCGCGGCCTGCGGCTCCAGCGCACTGGCCTGCTCCAGCCGGCCGGCGACCCGCACCGCCCGCAGGATCGTCGCCGCCCGCTTGTCGTCCACCCCGGCCCGGTGCCACTCCCAGGACGGCACCCGCAACCAGGTGCCGGCGGCGGGCGGCACGTGCAGCAGCGGCGCCCGGTCCCCCTGGCCCGCCGGACCGGGCGCGGGCTCACCGAAGCCCCGCACCAGCAGCCGCCACGCCCGGTACGCCTCGTCGGCGGTCACCTTCTGCTCCAGGACGGACGGGATCAGCGACTCCATCACCAGCCCCGTCCGGACCAGCCGCAGCCCGGCCCGTCGTCGCCAGGTGTGGGCGACGATCCGGTGCCGGGGCACGAACTCCTCGGGCCGGTCCGCCGCGCCCAGCAGCACCGGCAGCCGGTCGAGCAGCCACTCGGCGCCCGGACCCCAGGCGGTGCCCTCGACGTCCGCTCCGCGCGGCGCCACCCGCAGCGTCCCCGGCCCGGCGGGCGTACGGCAGGCCCGCCACACCGAGCCGTCCGCCAGCGCCCGGAACGTCGGATCGCCGGGACCCCGCCGCAGCGGCCCGAGCACCAGCCCCAGGTCGACCGGCCCGTCGGGGGCCCACACCCGGGTACGGCCCGTCGCGGGCGGTACGGCGCGGCCCGGCCGCGCGGACGGCACGCCGACGGCACCGCCCCGCACGGTCACCCGTGTGGGCCGCTGCTCGAAACGTCCAGCCATCGCCCGCGTCCTGTGCTCGTCCGCTTCCCCGTCACCGGGGTCGTACGGAACCGGTCCCCGCGTTCCATGGTGCCCCGCCCGGCGGGCGACCGTCGCCACGGCGCCCGCCGCTCCCGATCAGCGCACCTCGATGAACGTCTCCGTCTCCCGCGCCGGCCGCTCCTTCGGCTCGCCCGCCGGGTGCCCGATCGCCACCGCGCCCATCGGGTCCCAGTCCGCGGGCAGCCCGAGCACCTCCCGGACCACGTCCCGGCAGAACATCGTGGACGACACCCAGGCCGAACCCAGCCGCTCCCCGGCCAGCGCCACGAGGAAGTTCTGCACGCCGGCGCCCATCGCGACCACGAACATCTCCCGCTCGGCGGCGTCCCGCCGCGCGTGCCCGTAGTGGTGGGCGCCCTCGGTCACCAGACAGGGCACCACCAGGTACGGCGCCCGGCGCAGCACCTCCCCGCGGCGCACCCGCCGGGCGATGGACTCGGGCGACTTCCCGTCCCGCCGCAGGTCGGCGACCCAGGCGTCCCGCATGGCGTCCAGCAGCCGCAGCCGCGAGTCGGCGCTCTCCAGCAGCACGAACCGCCAGGGCGTGGTGTGGTGCGGCGCGGGCGCGGTGACCGCGGCGGCGACCGCCCGGCGCACCGCTCCCGGGTCGACCGGCTCCTCGGTGAACGCCCGCACGGTACGCCGCTGGGTGACGGCCTCCCGCACCGCCTCCGAGGTGCCGAGGCGGAACATGTCGTCCCGCGCGGAGCGCACCAGCTCCCGCGCCCCCGCCCCGGGTACGTCGTCCGCGTCGTCCGCCCGTACGGTGTGCGCGAGCCCGCGCACCACGGCGACCGGCAGCCCGGCGGTCTTGCCCTTGACCAGGTCGCCGGCGGCCGCGAGTTCGTCCGCGGTGGCCACGACGGTGGCGGTCAGCGGGTTGCCGTGGGGGTCGGTGCCGCCCCGCAGGTCGTCCAGGACCCGTACGCCGGCCGCGCCGATCGCGATGTCGGTCAGCCCGTTGCGCCAAGGCCGGCCGGCGGTGTCGGTGACGAGGACGCCGACCTCGACCCCGAGGGCCGCCCGCAGCCCGTCGCGCACGGCACGGGCGGAGGCGTCCGGGTCCTCGGGCAGCAGCAGCACCGTCCCGTTCGGGGTGTTGGAGGCGTCGACCCCGGCGGCGGCCATCACCAGCCCCTGCCGGTTCTCCACGATCCGCAGCGGTCCGCGGCGCGCGACCACCCGCACGGTCTCGGCGTCTATCGCCGCCTCCCGGTCGACCGCGTCCAGGACCCGGCCCTCCGCCTTGGAGACGATCTTCGAGGTGACCAGGACGACGTCGCCGTCCCGCAGGGTCGGTTCGGCGGCGGCGATCAGCTTCGCCAGGTCGTCCCCGGCAACCACCTCGCCGATGCCGGGCACCGCCCACACCCGGAAACCGGTGGGGCTGTCCGTACTCATGCCCGCAGCTCCTCGGCGAGGGTCAGCGCCTCGCGGGCCATCCGCGCGGTGGCGTCGAGGTCCGTCATGAGCAGCGGCACCGCACGGCAGCGGATGCCCGCGGCCTCCACCCGGGCGACGGAGTCCGCGTCGACGGTGTCCACCAGCCAGCCGTCCAGCAGCCCGGAGCCGTAGTGCGCGGCGACCGCCGCGGCGGTGGACTCCACGCCGACCGCCGCCAGGACCTTGTCGGCCATCCCGCGCACCGGTGCGTCCCCGACGATCGGGGACAGGCCCACCACCGGCACCCCGGCCTCCGCGATGGCCTCCCGGATGCCGGGCACGGCGAGGATCGTGCCGATGCTGACCACCGGGTTCGACGGCGGGAACAGCACCACGTCGGCGCCCGCCACCGCCTCCAGGACCCCCGGCGCCGGCTTCGCCCGGTCGGCGCCGACCGGGACCACGGCATGGGCGTCGACGGCGGCCCGCAGCCGGACCCAGTACTCCTGGAAGTGCACCGCCTTGCGCTCCCCGGCGCCCGGCTCGCCCTCCGGCACCGTGATCGCCACGTGCGTCTCGATCCGGTCGTCGGACATGGGCAGCAGCCGCACGCCCGGTTGCCAGCGCTCGCACAGCGCCTCGGTGACCGCGCTGAGGGGGTAGCCGGCGGACAGCATCTGCGTCCGCACGATGTGGGTGGCGAAGTCCCGGTCGCCGAGCCCGAACCAGGTGGGGCCCACGCCGTACGCCGCGAGCTCCTCCTTGACCCGGAAGGTCTCGTCCTCGCGTCCCCAACCCTGTTCCTCGTTGATGCCGCCGCCGAGGGTGTACATCACCGTGTCGAGGTCCGGACAGACCTTCAGGCCGAAGAGGTGTATGTCGTCACCGGTGTTGCCGATGACGGTGATGTCGGTGACCCCGAACTCCCGTGCGGTCTCCTTGAGACCGCGGAGGAATCGGGCGCCGCCGATGCCGCCTGCCAGAACCACAATGCGCATGTGGTCCAGTCTGTCAGGCGCGCAGTGCGCCTCACGGCTCGCCTGTCCACCACGCTCCGTCGCGATCACCCTGCGGGTGCGCTGTCCCGTGCGGGTGCGTGGCGGTTTTGCGCAGTTCCCCGCGCCCCTTTCGGTACGTCCGCCTCGCGGTGCGCGGTTCCCTGCGGGGTGCGCTGGAGCTTCGCGCAGTTCCCCGCGCCCCTTTGGGTGCGTTCACCTCGCGGTGCGCTGTCCCGTGCGGGTGCGTGGGGCTTTCGCGCAGTTCCCCGCGCCCCTATTGGGGCTGATCCGGCCCGGGTGCGCTGTCCTGTGCGGCGCGCTGTGGTCACCCGCGCAGTTCCCCGCGCCCCTTACGGGGCCCGATCTGGCTCGGGTGCGCGCCTGGCCGGGGTTCGCCTGCGGCTTCGTCGGGGCGCGTGTGCTGTGCCGGCGGGGCGGCCGACGACGCCGAGTAGCGCCCGAGATCCAGGGGCGCGGGGAACTGCGCAAAGCCCCAGCGCACCGCACGGGACAGCGCACCCCCAGGCGGACGCACCGGATAGGGGCGCGGGGAACTGCGCGAAAGCACCACGCACCCGCACGGGACAGCGCACCGCGAGGTGGACGTACCGAAGGGGGCGCGGGGAACTGCGCGGGCGACCCCAGCGCACCTGCAGGAACCGCTCAAACAGAAGCAGCCGCAGCCGCCCCCGCACACTGCGCCGCATGCATCCGCATCTCGGTAAGCCCCGGGTAGTACACATGAAGGCTCACCGCAGGTTCCATCGCCGCGTTGACGACCTCGTGGACGTACCCCGGCGCGAAGACCCGCTGCGCCCCCGGCCGCAAAACGTGCGAAGCCTGCCGCGTGCGCTCGGTCAGCTCACCCTCCAGCACCGTGAGCACCCCACTGGAGGGCCCGTGGTCGTGCACCCCGCTGCCCTGCCCGGGCACCCAGGACAGCAACCACACCTCGTACCCGGGCCCGGTGCGCAAGCGGTGGTACCAACGGCTGGTGGCGTCGTAGCGCACCAGATGCGCCCACTGGGCGCGGTCGGCGGCGATGGACCGGGCGAGCCCGGCGAACTCCGCCACCGTGAACGGGTGTTCGCGCGCGGGCTGGAGGAGGTGGGGTACCTCGAGGATGTCGCCCGCGATCTGGAGGTCGCTGTCGCTGTTCATGGGGTGCGGTGGTGTCCTCGGCGAAGAGAAAGAAGAGTGGGGAGGGCGTGCCCGACGGCGCGGACGGGCGGAACGCAGACCTGAGGGTGATGCGGCAGATGCGGATCAGTGGCCGGAGCGCAGTGGGCTCAACAGCAGGAACGGCAACAGCTACAGCGCGAGCGGGCAGCACCGAGGAACCCAGGGCGGGTCGCGGGAAGCGCCAAGTTCGCGAGCATGCCCACCAGGCAACCGGTTCATGCCCGGTATGTCAACCGGGACGCCGGTTGGCTGGCCGAGATTCACCTGTTCCGGTGGCGCCCATTGCCGAAAGGATTGCGCGCCCCTTGACTAGGAAACACGCGGCAACGCACGGCGGCGCCGATCGTCCCCGTGGCGTCGTGGAGCCGTGACGCGGGTGTGATCAGTTTCGCTTCCGCGCCGTCACCGCAACGAGACCTCGTCCCGAGCCGTCTCCCCTGGTGAGACGGTGCCAGGAAGTGGCCCCTCGCCGGTGTCTCGGTTTATGCCGATTTGAACACTTACCGTATACCCTTGGTTCCGCAGAGTGAATAAGGGGCCCGATAGCAGATCCCGGCTTGACTGGCTTGGATCAGCACACTTGTAATTTCACTCGTGTCGTTCGGCCCGAGCAGGCGCGACACCATCACGGGGACGCAAAAACAGACGAGGGGCGCTACATGACCGAGCTGTTCCAGCACCTGCTGATCGAATCAGTGGAGACCGTCGAGGGCATGGACGAAGAGGAACTCGGCTGGCAGGAGCGCGCACTGTGCGCCCAGACCGATCCCGAGTCGTTCTTCCCTGAGAAGGGCGGATCCACCCGCGAGGCCAAGAAGGTCTGCCTCGCCTGCGAGGTCCGCTCCGAATGTCTTGAATACGCGCTCGCCAACGACGAGCGCTTCGGCATCTGGGGCGGCCTGTCCGAGCGGGAGCGCCGCCGCCTCAAGAAAGCGGCGATCTAAACCCGACGGCACCCGGAGCACCGACGGCACCGGGCCACCTGACGGCACCAGCAACTCCGACGGCACCGGGAGCCCCGACAGCCCCGCGCCCGTCCCGGCCGCTCGCACCCCCACCGCGCTCCACCCCTACCCACCCCACACCCCCATCACGCACCCGTACCCCCGCACCCGTACCCACCCCCGCGCACCCGCGGCCCCCGCTCCACCGCCCGGCGCCCGCCCCCACCCCGGCGGGGCCCGGCCGGCGGGGTAACCGGGTGCACCGGACACCGAGGGGCACCCCGACGGCGAAGTGCCGGTCACGGAACGCCGGTCACGGGGTCGTCCACGGCGGCGACCGGTTCCGCGGCCAGCCGTTAGTGTGGTCGCTCGTCCGAGACCCACCACCTCCGTGACCCACGGCCACCGCGCCCGAGGCCACCGGAGCGCCGTGCGCGTCGACCACAGTCCAGCGAACCGGGGCCCGCACCTCGATGTCCCTGCACAGCCACCACGCCGTCCCGGCCAGCGCGCCCGCGTCACCACGACCGGCCCTGTCCGATCCGACCAGCCCGCCCGCGCACCCGCGACACGTCGTGACCGCCGTCGTCGTCACGCACGACGGCGCCCGCTGGCTGCCCGACACCCTCGCCGGTCTCCTCGGCCAGACCCGCCCGGTGCAAAGCGCCGTCGCCGCCGACACCGGCAGCGCCGACGACTCCGCCCGACTGGTCACCGAAGCGCTGGGCGAGGGCCGCGTCCTGCACCTCGCCCGCCGCACCGGCTTCGGCCAGGCCGTCGACGAAGCCGTGCGCAGCGCACCGGCCCTCACCCCCGACGACCTCCCGTACCTCAAGCGCCCCAGCGGCTGGGACCCCGTCAGCCGCACCTGGCACGACGACGCGTACGACCTGCCCGAACTGCCGCACGGCGAGCCCGAACAGTGGCTGTGGCTCCTGCACGACGACTGCGCACCCGAACCGGACGCCCTCGACCACCTCCTGCGCGTGGTGGAGAACGAACGCGAACTCGGCCACGAGGTCGCCGTCGTCGGCCCCAAGCTCCGCGGCTGGTACGACCGCCGCCAACTCCTCGAAGTCGGCGTGACCCTCGCCCACAGCGGACGCCGCTGGACCGGCCTGGACCGCCGCGAACAGGACCAGGGCCAACACGACCACGTACGCCCCGTACTGGCCGTCTCCACCGCCGGCATGCTGGTCCGCCGCGACGTCTTCGAACAGCTCGGCGGCTTCGACCGCCACCTGCCCCTCATGCGCGACGACGTGGACCTGTGCTGGCGCGCCCACCACGCCGGCCACCGCGTCCTCGTCGCCCCCGAGGCCGTCGTCCGACACGCCGAGGCGGCCTCCCGCGAACGCCGCAGCGTCGACTGCGCGGGCCGCGGCACCACCTCCCCCCGCAAGGTCGACAAGGCCGGCGCCGCGTACGCGCTGCTCGCCAACGCACGCTCCGCGGCCCTGCCCTGGATCCTCGTCAGACTCGTCGTCGGCACCGTCCTGCGCGCCCTCGCCTACCTCGTCGGCAAGGCACCCGGACAGGCCCTCGACGAGATCACCGGCCTCGCCGCGACCCTGCTGCGCCCCGGCCGCGTCCTC
The DNA here is from genome assembly GCF_042732055.1 of Streptomyces sp. NPDC059816. Lineage (NCBI taxonomy): Bacteria > Bacillati > Actinomycetota > Actinomycetes > Kitasatosporales > Streptomycetaceae > Streptomyces > Streptomyces sp. NPDC059816. The sequence goes on along the minus strand of NZ_JBHWIQ010000017.1, from coordinate 16,171 downwards.
GCCGCCCGCCGCACCCGCGGGCGCCCCCGGGTCGACAAGGGCGAACTGCGCCCCCTGTTCCCGCCACCCGGCGCCACGATCCGCGCCACCGTCGAACAGGTGACCGGCAGTCTCGTCGGCGGTGCGGGCAGCGACGCCGAGGCCGGCACCGGCGGACGCCACGGAGCCGTCGAGTCCGGACCCGGCGGCGACGACGCCGACTTCCTCGAAGTCGAACAGTTCGCCCGGCTCAAGCGCGTGGGACGCAAGCCGGGCCCCGTGCTCTTCGTGGTCCTGCTGCTGTTCTCCCTGATCGCCTGCCGCGCCCTGCTCGGCGGCGGCGCCCTCGCCGGCGGCGCCCTGCTGCCCGCACCCGCCGACGCCGCCGACCTGTGGGCCCGCTACACCGACGGCTGGCACCCCGTCGGCACCGGCGGCACCCAGGCCGCCCCGCCCTACCTCGCACTCATCGCCCTGCTGGCCAGCGCCCTGTTCGGCTCCACCGGGCTCGCCGTCACGGTCCTGCTGATCGGGTCCGTTCCGCTCGCCGGGATCGCCGCCTACTTCGCGTCCCGCCCCCTCGTCATGTCCCGGCTGCTGCGCGCCTGGGCCGCCATCGCGTACGCCTTCCTGCCCGCCGTCACCGGCGCCCTCGCGAGCGGCCGGATCGGCACCGCCGTACTCGCCGTGCTGCTGCCGCTGATCGCCCGCGCCGCGGTCGCCGCCGGGGGACTGGCCCTGTCCGGCACGTCCACCAAGCGCGGCAGCTGGCGCGCCACCTGGGCGCTCGCCCTGCTGCTGACCGTCGCCACCGCCTTCACCCCCGTGGTGTGGCCCCTCGCGCTGGTCCTCGGCCTGGCCCTGCTCGCGGTGCGCCGCCGCGACCCGATCGCCTACGCGGCCCGTTTCCTCGCCGCCCTCGCCACCCCGCTGCTGGTCCTCGCGCCCTGGTCGCTGTCGCTGCTGCCCACGGGCTTCTTCCAGGAGGCCGGACTCGACCACCAGGTCGACCCCGCCAGCGCCCTCGACCTGCTCGGCGCCTCCCCGGGCGGCCCCGGCACCGTCGGCGGGCTGCTGCTCGTCGGCATCGTCCTGGCCGCGCTCGCCGCCCTGCTGCGCGCCGAGCGCCGCACCGGCGTCCTCACCGCCTGGACCGTCGCCCTCGTCGCCCTCGTCTTCGCGGCCCTCTCCAACGGCTCCGGCTGGGCCGGCCCGGCAACCCTCGTCTACGGCCTCGCCCTGCTCGGCGCGGCGATCATCGGCGCGGACGGGGCCCGCCACCGCGTCGCCGAACAGAGCTTCGGCTGGCGTCAGCCGGTCGCCGCGCTCATCGCCTTCGCCGCCGCCGCGGGCACCTTCCTCGCCGCCGCCGGCTGGATGATCCGCGGCGCCGACGGCCCCCTGGACCGTCGCGACCCGGTCCAGGTGCCCGCCTTCGTCGCCGAGGAGAGCGGCACCCAGGACCAGGCCCGCACCCTCGTCCTCGACGGCGAGACCCCGGCGCGCGTCGCCTACACCCTGGTCCGCGGCTCCGGCGCCCGCCTGGGCGACGCCGAACTCACCGCCGCCGCCCCCGCCGCCCCCCGGCTCGACGAGGTCGTCGCCAACCTGGTCGCCGGCTCCGGCGCCGACCAGGCCGACGAACTCGGCGGCTACGCCGTCCGCTACGTCCTCGTGCGCGACGGCGCCCCCCGCGGCATGAGCCGGGTGCTCGACACCACGCCCGGACTGTCCCGGCTCAGCCAACAGGACGGCAACTCCCTGTGGCGCGTCGACCGGCAGGTCTCCCGGGCCGCGGTCGTCCCGAAGTCCGGCGACCCGCAGCCCGTGGCCGCCGGTCCCGTCGAGGTCCACACCGACATCGCCGCCGGCCCCGAGGGCCGGGTGCTGCGCCTCGCCGACACCGCCGCCGCCGGCTGGACCGCGACCCTGGACGGCGAGCCGCTGACCCGGGTCACCGTCGACGGCTGGGCCCAGGGCTTCACCCTGCCCACCTCCGGCGGACGCCTCGACATCACCTACGACGCGCCCCTCACCCACACCGCGTGGGTGTGGGCGCAGGGCGCGCTCGCCCTGGTCCTGGTCGTGCTCGCGCTGCCCGGCCGCCGCCGGCACGTCGACGACGACCTGCCCGACGCGGAGCAGCCCGCCGCCGCGCCGGTGGCCGCCGGGCCCACCGAACCCGCCGCGCCTGCTGCGCCCACCGCACCCGCTGCGCCCGCGGGAGGCCGTCGGGCCCGCCGGCTACGCGACCGGGCGCCCGCACCGGACCCCGCCACCGAGGTCCCGCAGGCCCCCGTTCCGCACCAGGTGGCGCACCCCGCCTGGGACGACGCGCCCGCCACGCCGGCCGAGCCGGTTCCCCCGGTCCCCCAGGGCCCCGCGTACCCCGGTGCCGCGGTTCCCCCGCAGACCCCGTACGAGGATCCGTACCAGGGCGGCGGCTACGCCCCGTACCCGCAGGACGGCACCCACGACCCGTACGCCGCGGTGTCCCCGTACCCGGACCCCGTCCCGGGCCACCAGGCCCCGCCGGACGTCCCGGGTTACGGCTACTCCGGCTACGACGGCGGCTACGACAGCACCACCCCCGTGTACGGACAGCCCGGCCCCGAGGCGCCCGGGCACCCGCACGGCACCGACCGTGAGCGCCCCGACGGGAGCCAGCAGTGAACCGCACCACCCTGTCCCTGTTCGCCGTGACGGCGGCGCTGGCCGCCGTCACCGGACTCGCCGTCGTGTCCGTGCCCGAGGAGGCCGGGGCCGACGGCGCTCCGGCCGCCGCCCGGCTGCCCGTCGAGCGCTCCGGGGTGCTGTGCCCGGCGCCCAGCGACTCGGACCTCGCGGACACCGTCTACAGCTCCTTCACCCCGAAGTCCGAGGGCACCGCCGCCACCGGCAAGGCACGGCTGACCCCGGCCGAGAAGAAGTCCACCGGTTCGGACGAGCCCAAGGGCACCAAGGGAACCAAGGGCACCGGCAAGGACGGGAAGGGCGCCAAGAACGGGAACGACACCGCGCCCGTCCTCGTGCCGAAGGAACCCGGTGTCCAGGTCACCGGCGAGGAGTCCGGTGCGGACGCGCCCGCCCTGATCGGCGCAGCCGAGGGCGACCTCGCCCCGGGCTGGACCGTCCAGCAGACCACCACCGTCTCGGCGGGCCAGGGCCGCGGGGTGCTCGGCCTCGCCTGTGCCGCCCCCGACACCGACTTCTGGCTGCCGGGCGTCAGCACCGCCGAGGACCGCACCGACTACCTCCACCTGACCAACCCGGACGACGCGGCGGCCGTCGTCGACATCGAGCTCCACGGCAAGGACGGCCCTCTGAAGACCTCGCTCGGCGACGGCATCCAGGTGCAGCCGCGGGCGAGCGTGCCGGTGCTGCTGTCCACGCTGACCGAGAAGCCCCAGGCCGATCTGACGGCGCACGTCACGGTCCGCAGCGGTCGGGTGGCCGCCGCGGTGCGGGCCACCGACGCCCGGCGCGGCTCCGACTGGCTGGCCCCCGCCGCCGACCCCGGGCCCGCGCTGGTGGTGCCGGGCATCCCCAAGGACGTCACCTCGGCCCGTCTGATCGTCTTCGCCCCCGGCGAGAGCGACGCGGAGGTCGACGTCAAGGTGGCCTCCCCGAACGGGCCGATCACTCCCGCCGGGAACGAGAGCCTGCACGTCAAATCGGGGATGACGGCCGTCGTCGACCTGGGTGACGTCACCAAGGGCGAGGCGGGCTCCCTGCTCCTGACCCCCAAGGGCCGGTCCGCCGCGCCGGTGGTGGCCGCCCTCCAGGTCGTCCGGGGCAAGGGCGACCGCCAGGAGACCGCGTACATCCCGGCCAGTACGGCGGTCGGCGCCCGGGCGACGGTCGCCGACAACCGCGCCAAGGGCACCGCGCTGTCCCTGGTCGCCCCCGGCGCCGCCGCCAAGGTGCGGGTCACCGCCTCGGCGGGCAGCGGGGGCGGCGAGGCGGTGACCGAGACGTACACCGTCAAGAGCGGGTCGACGCTGCTGGCCGACCCGCCCGTGCCGCGGGGCCTCAAGGGCACGTACGCCTTGACCGTGGAGTCGATCTCCGGCGGCCCGGTGCACGCCTCGCGGATGCTCGAAGCCCCGGACGACGGCGTCCCGATGTTCACCGTGCAGGCCCTCGCCGACGACCGGGGCACCGTCTCGGTGCCGGACGCGGACCAGGACCTGTCCGTGCTCCAGGACTGAGGGACGGGCTCCGGCAGGAGGGGCGGGCCGGGACTCAGTCCTCGTCGTAGTGGGGGTCGACGGTCTCCGGGGTCAGACCCAGGAGCTCCGCGACCTGCTCCACCACCACCTCGTGCACCAGGGCGGCGCGTTCGTCGCGCCCCTTGGTGCGGATCTCCACCGGCCGCCGGTAGATCACGACCCGGGCGCGGCGCCCCTCCCGGGCCGGGACGATCCCGCCCAGCGGTACGGGGTCCTCGTTCCAGCCGTCTTCGGAGGCGTCCAACCGGGGGACCTCCAGGACCATGAAGTCGAAGTCGGCGAGCTGGGGCCAGCGCCGCTCCAGCCGTTCGACCGAGTCCTGCACCAGGTCCGTGAACAGTTCGGCCCTGCTGGCGGCGAGCGGCACCTGCGGCGGGGCCACGGGGCCGCGCATCCCCCTGCCGTGCCGGTCACGGCGGCGGGGACCGCGGTCGGCGGCACTGGGGGGCACGGGGTTGTCCATCACCGACGAAGCGTAGTCCTCCGGTGGACTCCTCGGTCGTCGGCGCGGCCCGTGTCAGCGCTCCACCGCACCCCGGGTGACCTGCACGGCGGCACGCCCGGGCGAACCGATGTAGGGCATGTCACTTACTGACCATTCCAGCCAAGGTCATGATCGAAATTGATCACTTCAGAGAGTGGCGCCCCCTTGCAAAATGACGAGAATGCCCCTATTCATTACCAGTCGTCACCCGCCTCCCTCTTCCGGCCGGAGGTCACCCGGCGGGACCGAGGGGCAATACCAGAAACCGCGAGGATCGAGTTCACGCCACGACACGGTGGGGTGACGTGCCGAGGAGTCGTCGCGGCCCGCTCAAGAGTGCGGTAGCGTCCATCATCGTGAGCCCTGTACGTCGCTGTTCGCGCACCGCTTGCGGCCGTCCCGCCGTCGCGACGCTGACGTACGTCTACGCCGACTCGACCGCGGTCCTCGGCCCCCTCGCCACCTACGCCGAACCCCACTGCTACGACCTCTGCGCCGAGCACTCCGAGCGCCTCACCGCGCCCCGCGGCTGGGAGGTCGTCCGGCTCGCCGAGGCCAGCGGCCCGCCCCGCCCCAGCGGCGACGACCTCGAAGCCCTCGCCAACGCCGTGCGCGAGGCGGCCCGCCCCCACGAACGCACCACCGACGCGGGCGGCAGGTCGGGCGCCGACCCCGTCGAGGTCGGCCGCCGCGGCCACCTGCGGGTCCTGCGCTCCCCGGACTCCTGACCCCAACTCCCGCCCCCGCAGCGGCCCTCGAACACCCCCCGCGCGACCAGCCACGACACCCCCGCGGCCGAAACCCGGCCCCGGCCCCGTCGGGGAACCGCGTCGCCCACCCGGCCCCGGCACCCTGCGGGTAGTTTGGGGGCCTCAGAGGACCTCCAGGAGGGTTGGCCGTGGCTGTTGATCTGTCGCAGATCGTGAAGGCGTACGACGTCCGCGGGGTGGTTCCCGACCAGTGGGACGAGTCGCTCGCCGAACTCTTCGGCGCGGCCTTCGCACAGGTGACGGGCGCTCACGCGATCGTCACCGGGCACGACATGCGGCCCTCGTCCCCCGGCCTGTCCCGGGCCTTCGCCCGGGGCGCCGCCGCCCGCGGCGTGGACGTCACCGAGATCGGACTCTGCTCCACCGACCAGCTCTACTACGCGTCCGGCGCCCTCGACCTGCCCGGGGCGATGTTCACCGCCTCCCACAACCCGGCCCAGTACAACGGCATCAAGATGTGCCGCGCCGGAGCCGCCCCCGTCGGCCAGGACACCGGACTCGCCGAGATCCGCGCCCTCGTCGAAGGCTGGGCCTCCGGCACCGACCCGGCCCCGGAACCCGCCGCCACCCCCGGCACCCTCACCCAGCGCGACACCCTGAGCGACTACGCCGCCCACCTGCGCTCCCTGGTCGACCTCACCGGCATCCGCCCGCTCAAGGTCGTCGTCGACGCGGGCAACGGCATGGGCGGCCACACCGTCCCCACGGTCTTCGACGGCCTGCCCCTGGACCTCGTGCCGATGTACTTCGAACTCGACGGCACCTTCCCGCACCACGAGGCCAACCCCCTCGACCCGAAGAACATCGTCGACCTCCAGGCCCGCGTCCGCACCGAGCACGCCGACCTCGGCATCGCCTTCGACGGCGACGCCGACCGCTGCTTCGTCGTCGACCAGAACGGCGACCCCGTCTCCCCGTCCGCGATCACCGCCCTCGTCGCCTCCCGCGAACTCGCCAAGCACGGCGGCCGGGGCACCGTCATCCACAACCTCATCACCTCCTGGTCCGTCCCCGAGGTCGTCCGCGAACAGGGCGGCACCCCCGTGCGCACCCGCGTCGGCCACTCCTTCATCAAGCAGGAGATGGCGAACACCGGCGCGATCTTCGGCGGCGAACACTCGGCGCACTACTACTTCCGCGACTTCTGGAACGCCGACACCGGCATGCTCGCCGCCCTGCACGTGCTGGCCGCACTCGGCGAGCAGGACGGCACCCTCTCCGCCCTGGTCGCCCAGTACGACCGCTACGCCGGCTCCGGCGAGATCAACTCCACCGTCGACGACCAGAGCGCCCGCCTCGCCGCGGTCCGCGTCGCCTACGAGGGCCGCGACGACGTCACCATCGACGAACTCGACGGACTCACCGTCACCACCGCCGACTGGTGGTTCAACGTCCGCCCCTCCAACACCGAGCCCCTGCTCCGCCTCAACGCGGAAGCCCGCGACCAGGCCACCATGGCCAAGGTCCGCGACGAGGTCCTGGACCTCATCCGCGGCTGAGCCCCCGCCGCCGCACCCGGACGGGTACCGGACCCACCACCCGGTACCCGTCCCCACCCGCCCCCGGACCCCCGGCCGGGCACCCCCGCCAGCCCGGCACGGACCAGGGCACAGCGGTACGCTGACCACGCCGCGGACCCGACGCCCGCGCGCCCACCACCCGGAAGGAAACACCGCCATGCCGCTCGAAGCCGGACTCCTGGAGATCCTGGCCTGCCCGGCCTGCCACGCCCCCCTGACCGAGGCGGAGGCCGAGCTGATCTGCACCGGCGAGGACTGCGGCCTCGCCTACCCCGTCCGGGACGACATCCCCGTGCTCCTCGTCGACGAGGCCCGCCGCCCCGACTGACGACACCGCCCACCCGGCAGCACACCCGAGCCGCACCCGTCCGACCATGGACCACACCCTTCGCCGCTCCACGCCCGCCGCCCGGCACCCCGCACCACCATCCAGCGAATCGGAGGCCGCCCCCATGCTCGACGAATCGCTGCTGGACGCACCCGAAGCACTCGCCAGGGCCGACCGGCGACGACTGCTGCGGGGCGCGGCCGAAGCGGGCGCCCGGGTGCGCACCGCCGCCCGACGCGCCGCCGAAGCGGGCGTGGCCGACCTCCGGCCCGACGGCCGCCCCCGCGCCGTCCTCATGGCCGGCCCCGGAGCCGCCGCGAACGCCGCCGCCGACATCCTCGGCTCCCTCGCCGGCGCCGGCTGCCCCGTCGTCCGCCTCGACCCCACCGGAGTCGCCGCCGCCCCCGGCGCCCTGCGCTGGGCCCTCCCCGGCTGGGCCGGCCCCGTCGACCTGCTGCTCATCGCCACCCCGGACGGCACCGAACCCGGCCTCGCCCTGCTCGCCGAACAGGCGTACCGCCGCGGCTGCACCGTCGTCTCCGTCGCACCCGACCGCACCCCCCTCGGGGAAGCCGTCAACGGCGTCCACGGCCTCGCCCTCCCCATGGCCACCGCACCCTACGAACAGGACGAACCCGACGCGGCCTCCGCGCCCGGCGCCCTGTGGGCCCTGCTCACCCCGCTGCTGATGCTGCTCGACCGCACCGGACTCGTCAGCGCCCCCACCGACGCCCTGGAACGGGTGGCCGACCGCCTCGACCGCACCGCCGAACGCTGCGGCCCCGCCATCGCCACCTACGCCAACCCCGCGAAGTCCCTCGCCGCCGAACTCGCCGACTCGCTGCCGCTGATCTGGACCGAAGGCCCGTCCGCCGGACCCGCCGGCCGCCGCTTCGCCGCCGCCATCGGCGAACTCGCCGGCCGCCCCGCCCTCGCCGCCCAACTCCCCGAGGCCCTCCCCGCGCACGGCGCGCTCCTCACCGGCACCCTCGCCGCGGGCGCCGACCCCGACGACTTCTTCCGCGACCGCGTCGACGAGGCCCCGGCCCTGCGCGCCCGGGTCGTCCTCCTCCGCGACCGTGCCACCGGCAAGCTCAGCGCCGCCCCCGCCGCCCGTGAACTCGCCCTCGGCCACGACACCGCCATCAGCGAACTCGAACCCGGCCCCACCGGCGACGACCCGCACGCACCCCACGGATCGGGTGACCCCGGCGCCCCTGGCGAACACGGCGCCCCCGGCGAACCCGGCACCCCTGGCGGACCCCGGGACGACGCCGACCGCACCGGCGACGCACTCGAAGCACTCGCCGAACTGATCGCCGTCACAGATTTCGCCGCCGTTTACCTGGCGCTCGCTTCGGGGGCTTGATCTGGACCCGGGGCCCCGCCCCGGCCGTCGCTCCCGAACCCCGCCACCTCGCGGGAAGCCCACCGGCAGCGTCGACCTCGTACTCGAACGGAGAAAGAACCCCATGGACCGCCTCGCCAACCCCATCCGCCCCTACGCCTGGGGTTCCGCCACCGCCATCCCCCACCTCCTCGGCGTGGCGCCCACCGGCGAGCCGCAGGCCGAACAGTGGATGGGAGCCCACCCCGGAGCGCCCTCGCGCACCCCGCGCGGCACCCTCACCGAAGTGATCGACACCGACCCCGAAGGCACCCTCGGCGCCCCGGCCGTCGCCCGCTTCGGCCCCCACCTGCCCTTCCTCCTCAAACTCCTCGCCGCCGGCGCCCCCGTCTCCCTCCAGGTCCACCCCGACCTCACCCAGGCCCGCGAGGGGTACGCCCGCGAACAGCAACAGGACATCCCGCTGACCGCCGGACACCGCAACTACAAGGACGCCAACCACAAGCCCGAACTGATCTGCGCGCTCACCCCGTTCGAGGGCCTGTGCGGCTTCCGCCCCCCGCACGCCACCGCCGACCTCCTCGCCCGACTGGACGTCGACGGCCTCAAGCCGTACGTCGACCTGCTGCGCGCCACCCCCGAGGACGCCGCCCTGCGCGAGGTCCTCACCGCGATCCTCTCCGCCGACCGCACCGAGATCGCCGCCCTCGTCACCGAAACCGCCCAGGCCTGCGCCCGTCTCGCCGCCGAGGACGCCCGCACCGTCGAACCGGGGACGACCGCACCGGCCGCCGACCCCGACCCGGCCGACCCCGCCGCCCCCGCAGCCGCCCGCACCGCCGCCTACGCCGCCTACGCCGGGCTCGCCCACCACTACCCCGGCGACCCGGGCGTCCTCGCCGCGACCCTCCTCAACCACGTCCGGCTCCAGCCCGGCGAGGCCCTGTTCCTCGGTGCCGGAGTCCCGCACACCTATCTGCACGGCCTCGGCGTCGAGATCATGGCCAACTCCGACAACGTCCTGCGCTGCGGCCTCACCCCGAAGCACATCGACGTCCCCGAACTCCTCCGGGTCGTCCGCTTCGAGGCCGCCGACCCCGCCGTCCTGCGCCCCGAAGCCTCCCCCGACGGCGAGGAGGTCTACGACACCCCCATCGACGAGTTCCGCCTCTCCCGCCTCACCCGACCCGAGGGCGCCGCACCCGGCGACCTCACCACCGACACCCCGCAGATCCTCCTGTGCACGGCCGGCACGATCACCCTGCACGGCGGCGGCACCAGCGAGACCCTCACCCCCGGCACCTCCGTCTTCGTCGCCGCCGGCGACCGTACCGAGGTGACCGGCTCCGGCACCCTGTTCCGCGCCACCGTCGTGGTCTGACGCCCCACCGTCCCCGGACGGGCGACACGAACCGTCAAACCGCCTGCGCCGGCCCCCTCGGCCCCGTACGATCCGACGCCGTCACCACCGGGCACACCACCAGGGACCGACGGCGTCCCGCGGGCGCCGGAACGGGCGAAGGGACACCACGCACAGATGAGCGCATCAGGCGGAACCAAAGCCATCGTCGCGGCACTCGCCGCCAACCTCTCGATCGCGGTCGCCAAATTCGTGGCCTTCCTCTTCAGCGGCTCCTCGTCGATGCTCGCCGAGAGCGTCCACTCCCTCGCCGACTCCGGCAACCAGGGACTGCTCCTCCTCGGCGGCAGACGCGCCCGACGCGAAGCCACCCCGCAACACCCCTTCGGCTACGGCCGCGAGCGCTACATCTACGCCTTCCTCGTCTCCATCGTGCTCTTCTCCGCCGGCGGCATGTTCGCGCTCTACGAGGGCTACGAGAAGGTCAAGCACCCCCACGCCATCGAGAACTGGTACTGGCCCGTGGGCGTACTCGTCTTCGCGATCGTCGCCGAGATCTTCTCCTTCCGCACCGCGATCAAGGAGTCCAACCAGATCCGCGGCACCCTCTCCTGGAAGGAGTTCGTCCGCCACTCCAAGGCCCCCGAACTCCCCGTCGTCCTCCTGGAGGACCTCGGCGCCCTCGTCGGCCTGGTCCTCGCCCTCGCCGGCGTCAGCCTCGCCCTCGCCACCGGCGACGGCCTCTGGGACGGCATCGGCACCCTCTGCATCGGCGTCCTGCTCATCCTCATCGCCCTCGTCCTCGCCGTGGAGACCAAATCCCTCCTCCTCGGCGAAGCCGCCGGCACCGACGACCTCCGCACCATCGAGAGCGCCCTCGTCGACGGCACCACCGTCACCCGCCTCATCCACATGCGCACCCTGCACCTGGGCCCCGAGGAACTGCTCGTCGCCGCCAAGATCGCCGTCCCCCGCGACAGCACCGCCGCACAGATCGCCGCCGCCATCGACGCCGCCGAGTCCCGCGTCCGCACCGCCTGCCCCATCGCCCGGGTGATCTACCTCGAACCCGACCTCTACAGCGCGGCCGAAGCCGCGAAGGGCCCCGACGCCGAAGCCACCCCCGGCGGCCCCGCCCACTGAACCCGCCCTACCCCACCCCGACCCGCCGACCCCACCCCGACCCACGGGCCACTCCCGCCCCACGGGCCACCCCCAGCAATCAAGCCGAACCGATTTGCGCCCTGGGGCACACCCGCCCCACGGTGTTAGATTCGTGACCAGAGCCAGACGTCGCTGCTGATGGCGGTCGGGCGGCCCGCACCCCGGGCCGACCGAGGGAGAGAGGGCCTCCGACGGACTGCGCTGCGCACGCGCCCGGGCACCACCCCGCCCGCCGTCGCGCAGAACAGCCGTGCACCCATCTCGACCGACCCACGAGGAGCAGCTCCCCATGACCACTGTCGACAACCGACAGGACTTCAAGGTCGCCGACCTCTCCCTCGCCGCCTACGGGCGCAAGGAGATCACCCTCGCCGAGCACGAGATGCCCGGCCTCATGGCCATCCGTGCCGAGTACGCCGCCCAGCAGCCGCTCGCCGGCGCCCGGGTCACCGGCTCCCTGCACATGACCGTGCAGACCGCCGTCCTCATCGAGACCCTGGTCGCCCTCGGCGCACAGGTCCGCTGGGCCTCCTGCAACATCTTCTCCACCCAGGACCACGCCGCCGCGGCCATCGCCGTGGGCCCCGACGGCACCCCGGACGCCCCCAGCGGCGTCCCCGTCTTCGCCTGGAAGGGCGAGACGCTGGAGGAGTACTGGTGGTGCACCGAGCAGGCCCTGACCTGGCCCGACAGCCCCACCGGCGGCCCCAACATGATCCTCGACGACGGCGGCGACGCCACCGTCCTCGTCCACAAGGGCGTCGAGTACGAAAAGGACGGCAAGGTCCCCTCGACCGACACCGCCGAGTCCGACGAGCACCGCGTCATCCTCGAACTCCTCACCCGCACCCTCGGCGAGGACCCGCAGAAGTGGACCCGGCTCTCCTCCGAGATCCGCGGCGTCACCGAGGAGACCACCACCGGTGTCCACCGCCTCTACGAGATGCACCGCGACGGCACCCTGCTCTTCCCGGCGATCAACGTCAACGACGCCGTCACCAAGTCGAAGTTCGACAACAAGTACGGCTGCCGCCACTCCCTGATCGACGGCATCAACCGCGCCACCGACGTCCTCATCGGCGGCAAGACGGCCGTCGTCTGCGGCTACGGCGACGTCGGCAAGGGCTGTGCCGAGTCCCTGCGCGGCCAGGGCGCACGCGTCATCGTCACCGAGATCGACCCGATCTGTGCGCTCCAGGCAGCCATGGACGGCTACCAGGTCACCACCCTCGACGAGGTCATCGAGACGGCCGACATCTTCATCACCACGACCGGCAACAAGGACATCATCATGGCCGCCGACATGGCCAAGATGAAGCACCAGGCCATCGTCGGCAACATCGGCCACTTCGACAACGAACTCGACATGGCCGGCCTCGCCAAGCTCCCCGGCGTCGTCAAGGACGAGGTCAAGCCCCAGGTCCACACCTGGACCTTCCCCGACGGCAAGGTCCTCATCGTGCTGTCCGAGGGCCGCCTCCTCAACCTCGGCAACGCCACCGGGCACCCGTCGTTCGTGATGTCCAACTCCTTCGCAGACCAGACCCTGGCCCAGATCGAGCTGTTCACCAAGCCCGACGCCTACCCGACCGACGTCTACACGCTGCCCAAGCACCTCGACGAGAAGGTCGCCCGCCTCCACCTCGCCGCGCTCGGCGTGAAGCTCACGACCCTGCGCCCCGAGCAGGCCGCGTACATCGGCGTCGAGGTCGAAGGACCGTACAAGTCGGACCACTACCGCTACTGACCCGGCCCCGCCGCCCCGCGGCGGACCGACAGGACGCACCAGGCAGGCCCCCGCACCCCCGTGCCGGGGGCCTGCCCCGTACCGCGCACCCGAGCCGAACCCGGCGGGCGAACCCGCCACCGGTCCGGCACCGGGAGATCAGAACGACCGAGAACCAGGACCCCCATGCCCCGCGGCCACTACTCGCTCCACGACACGCACGACCACACCCCCCTCGGTGAGGAACACTTCCATTGCGCCCCCGGCCCCTCCGGCTGGCGCTACGTCTCCCAACGCGTCGCCCCCTCCGGCGAACACATCGGCTCCGTCGACCTCACGCTCGACGAACTCGGCCGCCCCCTACGCCTCGAACTGAACGCCGCCAGCTGGCAGGTGCGCGCCGGCGCGCTCGACGGCGTCACCTGGGTCCGTACCGACCCCACCGGAGTCCACGCCACCGAGGGCAACGCCCCCGCCCACGCGTTCACCGGCACCTCCCCGGCCTTCCTCGTCGCGACCGCCCGACTGCTGCGCCTCACCCCCGCCTCCCCACCCACCCGGGTCCGCCTCGTCGCCTTCACCGATCCGGTCCTCGCCCCCCGCACCCTCGACCAGTCCTGGGCCCTGCTGAACAGAGAAACACACACCACTGACAACGCCCCCCTGATCGTGGACGAATACCAGGTCACCGCCCTGGACACCGGCGAACAGCACACCGTCCACCTCACCGGGGACGTCGTCCTGTCGGCCCCCGGCATCGAGCTGGAGAACCTGGAATCGCCCCCGTCGACGTTCCCCTGACGCCCCACCACCCTCAGGACGGCGGCGCGAACCCCGTGCCACCCCCCGCACCGGCCCCACCAGCCCCACCGGGGCCGTTCCCACCCGTGCCGTGCCCGGCCACCGGCCCCGCGGCCCCGCTCCCCGGCCCCGGACCGACGACCGGCCCCGCCGCGACACCCCCACCGGGCGGCGCGAACCCCGAGCCGCCTCCCGCCCCGTACTGACCCGGCCCGTGACCCACCGCGCCGTGACCGCCCGGCCCGTAACCCCCCGGAGCACCACCCCCGGACATCCGCTGCACGTCCCGCGACTGCCGCTCGTGCACCACGGCGGCCAGGAACGCGGCGGGCGGCACCCCCGGCGGCACGGTCGCCCCCGTCCGCGCGACCAACTCCTCCGCCAGCCGCCGCGCCATGTCCCACCCCACCTGCTGATCGAACTGCGACATCCGCGTCAGGTACTGCCGCACCGCCAGCCACAGACCGTCCGGCACCCCCGACAGGTCGAGCGAGGAGAACTGCCCCGCCAACCACGGCGGCGGAGGCGGAACGTACGCACTGCGGGCCACCGGCACCCGCTCCCGCACCACCAGCGTCCCCGCGAGCACATCACCCACCCGACGCCCCCGCTCCGACGCCAACGAGGCGATGGACGCCACCGTGCCGAAGGTCAACAGGATCTCGATCGCCCCGAACGCACCCCGCACCAGCGCGTGCCGGAACCGGATCGGCCCCCCGTCGTCCCGCACCACCCGCAACCCGCACGCCAGCTTCCCCAGCGACCGCCCGTGGCTCAGGGTCTCGACGGCTATCGGCACCCCCACCAGCAACAACAGGAAGCTCGCCACCGACACCGCCGCCATCGCCGCCTCGTCCAGCGACGCGGCGGCCGCTATCAGCCCCACCGTCACCCCGATGTAGACCGTGACCGCCAGGGCCAGATCGATCAGCACCGCCAGGCCGCGGCTCGGCAACTTGGCGGGCTGGAGCTCCAGCGCCACCGCCTCACCCGTTACGAGATCACTCACTACCATCACCTTCCGCCGCCCTGGCCTGCCCCGGGAAGGGCCAGTCTGCCAAGCTGAAACGCGTCGCCGCAGTACGAGAAGCCGAGGAGCAACTGACCCGATGGACCTCGACGTCTTCGTGTCCGCCCACCGGGCCGAATGGGACCGGCTGGACCACCTGCTGCGCCGCCGGCGCCGCCTCACGGGGGCCGAGGCGGACGAACTCGTCTCCCTCTACCAACGCACCGCCACCCACCTCTCCCTGATCCGGTCCAGTACGCCCGACCCGCAGCTCCTCGGCCGCCTCACCCAACTCGTGGCCCGGGCCCGCAACGCGGTGACCGGCACCCGCCGCGCCTCCTGGCGCGACGTGACCCGGTTCCTCACGCACGGTTTCCCGGCCGCGCTCTACCGCACCCGCCACTGGTGGGTGCCCACCGCCATTGTCTCCACGCTCGCCGCGGCGCTCATCGGCTGGTGGATCGCCACCCGCCCCGAAGTCCAGGCGAGCATCGGCGCCCCCGCCGAACTCCGCGAGATGACCCGGCCCGGCGGCGGGTACGAGGCGTACTACTCCAGCAACCCGGCGGCGTCGTTCGCGGCACAGGTGTGGACGAACAACGCCCAGGCCGCCGCGCTCTGCCTCGTCCTGGGCGCCTTCCTGTGCGTACCGGTCCTGTGGATCCTGCTGACGAACATGGTGAACATCGGCATGGGCATCGGGCTCATGGCCTCGGCCGGTCGCCTCGACGTCTTCCTCGGCCTGATCATCCCGCACGGGCTCCTCGAACTGACGGCGGTCTTCGTGGCGGCCGGCACCGGGCTACGCCTCGGCTGGACGGTCATCGACCCGGGCCCCCGCACCCGCCGCGCCGCCCTCGCCGAAGAGGGCCGCGCCGCCCTCGGCATGGCGATCGGCCTGGCCCTGGTCCTCTTCATCTCGGGAGCCATCGAAGGGTTCGTCACCCCGTCCGGCCTCCCCACCTGGGCCCGGATCGGCATCGGCATCGCCGCCGAGCTGCTCTTCCTCGCCTACGTGTACGTACTGGGGCGCCGGGCGGTCAGGGAAGGCGAGACGGGGGACCTCGACGCCGACGAACGGAGCGCCGCCGTGCCCCTGGCCGCCTGATGTGCGTGGGCCGCCGTTCACCTGCTAGTGTCCTCTTCGCCCCAGGGAAATCCGTTGACACGGCCCAGCTGGGGAGGTAGATTTGAACAGTTGCCTACGAACGGGCTCGACCCGTTGGCGACCGCAGAATCTATCTGCTTCTCGGAAGTTCATCGAGTTCATCGAAACGAATCCGAGAAACCTCCTCTGACTTACATGCAGAACTCACTCGGTGGTTCGAACCACCGGAAAGCCTCTGATAAAGTCGGAATCGCCGGAAAGGAAAACGCCGAAAAGCGTTCTCCCGGAAAGCACCGAGGAAATCGGATCGGAAAGATCTGATAGAGTCGGAAACACCGAAGG